>NZ_JAKRFU010000004.1:0-217750 GCF_022347845.1 Pseudoalteromonas sp. McH1-42
ATACAACGCCAAAGTGGTTTTGTTTGTTAGAAGTTAAGAAATAAAGTAGACGAAAGAATTTAATACGCTTTTCCAGATTTTAGTGAGATGTTGATAAACATCTTGCACACAGAATTTCCTGGTGAACATAGCATTTTGGGACCACCTGACCCCATGCCGAACTCAGTAGTGAAACGAAATAGCGCCGATGATAGTGTGGGGTTTCCCATGTGAAAGTAGGACATCGCCAGGGCATAATTAAAGAAACCCGTTGCAGTAATGCAGCGGGTTTTTTGCTATGTGCGATTTAAAAAAGTTGTAGACAGAGCGGTGTTGTCTATTCATCCATGAAGCTGGGTTGGATGGTGCATGCAGTACTTAGCAACCTTTGGGGACACTTCCCTGTGGAGGGCTCCCGGCTCGGCGTCCATGCCTCGCGTTCATTGCGCTGCGAAGCGGTGCTTCGGTCGCAATTCACCCTGACAATCATATCGAGGTTCATCATGCTAGAAAGCGTGTGCTCACTGGAAGGTGCAATGGACAAAGTATTCACCCTGATGTATTTTTTGTTTTAGTCCGCCAGTGAGTTGCTGTGCAACTAACTCCGGGCTACCAGCAACCGAGTGGAGCGTACATCCATGTGACTGTAAATAGGTTGGCATTTGGCTGCTGTCTATATCCCACACGATTGGCTCTCCCAGCTTTTCCAAATGGCGATACAGTAATTTAGGTATCGTGTTTTTAAGGCTCTCCTGGGGTTCCAGGGTGGAAAAAATAAATTGAGTGTCCTTGCCAGATAATATTCGGATCGAATCAAAAAGTAGATTGACATCCTGTTCGCTTAAATACATTAAAACCCCCTCGCAGATAAACAGCGTTAAGCGTTCTCGGTTAAATGCGCTAAATTCAGCGAGTGCGGTATTTAACTTTTGTTGAGCAAAATCCACAGCTAAAAAATGGATATTCTGGCTCTGAGCAATTCCCTTTTTAAATGCTTTGACCTTGAGAGCTTGAGTGGAAGGGTGATCAATTTCAATAAAGTTAACTTCAGGGTAGGCTTTCTGAAGACGCCAACATAGCGAGTCAAACCCTGCGCCTAACACCACAACTTGAGTGACGCCATTTGAGATAGCATTCAGCGTTAGTTGCTCAATATGCCGCTTGCGCAGAACATAGTGCAGAGAAATACCCGGTAGCAACAGGCGCTCCTTTAATTTTGACAGTTTGCAAAACCACCAACTATCGAGTTGTTTGAGTCTGTGGCGGCCATGCTGGCTGCCTTGCAGTATCTGGCGTGATACGGAAATCACGTTCTCGTCGACTAAGTTTCCGTGTGGAGAGTTTTTAGCGGCAAATAAAAGGCCCTGAGCGACGGTAAAAGCGGTAGAGCTGGCTTCATTGTCTTTCATTATCTGGCCTCACTATAAAAAACAATGCTGTTTTCTGTTAAGCCGATACAGCCTGCCTGAGCCTGGCGTTCCAAAAATGCCTGGCTTTCATCACGCTTAATCCCCGAGATGACGGAAAACGCATGCCCACCCATTCTGACAACACGTTGATGCGGCTTTCGCAGCATAGGTTGTGCGGTTTTTGCCAGTTGCTCCAGAAAAAACGCTAATCTTTCTTCGTGCGAGGCATGTGCATAAATGAGCGCTCTGCGGCCGACATCTCGAAGTTTTTGCTCCATCACTTGGAGAACCACTTTCATATAGCTCTGATCTTGATTCACCTGGTGCCAGAAGTCTTGTTTCTTTAGTACCAACAGATCTGTGTTTACGATGGCTGTAGCGTTGACTGTGCGTGCCTGTTCATCGAACAAACACGATTCACCAAATAGCTCTCCGGCCGTTAAGGTGGCAAGGTCAAAGCTCTGTTGTTCGGTTGTTGTATCCATAGCGATGCTGATGGCGCCACTGCTAATAAGGTAAGCTTCATTCGCATTTTCATCAGCAGCATTAAAAATAGGTGTGCCAGCGCTGACCAGTAAGTACTCATAGCACTGTGAGAATAATTCCGTTAGTTTTGAGTGTGTTCTTGCACCACCAAATGCCCATTGGGTGATCTGTTCCATGGTGCAGTGCATAGGCACCATAGAAACCGAAATATGCTCATGACGAATTTGCGCCCCCAGGGCTTTCAGGCCCATGCGTTTGTAAAGTGCCAGCGTTTCTATATTCGCCGTCGTGATTATATCTGTGACGCCTTTTACTTCGCCGATATCACAGCTCAGCTTGAACAGAGCTCGAAATAAATCGCGACGATTTCTCCATCTGGCATCAATCGCAAACATACCAGAATTAGCCAGTAAGGGGTGGGGTAAGCCTTGTGACTGAGCTTGTTCAATCAGTTGCATCCGGTATTGGTTAAAGTCGTACATTTGATCTGCTGGCAGCCGCAGCGCGCCATCGATAACCACACGTATTGTGCCAACCGGTATCTCACCATCATAGGCAATAATATTATAACTATCAGGCATACCATCAAACATATCCATGATGATTTGTTGTGGATTAGCCTGCATGTAGGCGTATTCCTCCACGTAGACCCGATACCTGAGCTGGTATACATGATTAAGCTCAACCGGTGTAGTAGCGACTTTGACTTTGATAGACATCGAACGAGACTTTATATTATTTATTGCAAAACCGTATTGTAACCTTTATTTATTAAAATTATAAAACGATTAATGAAATAGTCGTGGTAAGGTGAAAGTTTAGTGACCTGATCGCAATGACTGCCGGGTATATTACTCTTGTAGACACAGTTGCGAAGTATGCTTTTTAATTGCGCACTTTCGAAGTCAGCAAGACCTGACAAATTGGAGTTGAAAATTTTACTGAAGGATTTAGTTGAAAAGTGAGGGTTATAATGTTTATTGGAAGCAATGGGTCATTCCCCCAACAAAGCAAGTTAGCAAAGGTATTCTGAATTAACCACATTGCTTTGATATACTAAATTGTCATCTAATATTTAATCGGTTTCTTGAGCTGACATTGCGAGTTCTTCCCGGCTCCGGTGGCCGGGAAGATGGTATTACTGACTATTTGGTTTTGGGTACCACTTTAAAGATCCCGCTGCCATCTATACCCAGGTAGAGATCACCGTTCGGATGCGTGGCAATACTACGAACGCGTCCGGCACCTTCAAAGAGTTTACTGTGACCAATCACCTTATTGCCATCGAGCTCAACTAATACCAGGTGAGCAAACTTCATTGCACCCACAACCAGGTGACCTTGCCAGTGAGGGTATTTATCACTGGTAATGAACTCCATTCCCGAGGGGGCGATTGAAGGTACCCAAACCCAGTCGGGTTGCTGCATACCGGTGCGAGAGGTCTCATCGGTGATCTTGGTACCATTATAGTTGATCCCATAGGTGATGACGGGCCAACCGTAATTGCGTCCTGGCTTGATAATGTTTATTTCATCACCGCCGCGGGGGCCATGTTCATGTGTCCAAATCTCGCCGGTTTCAGGGTGCATAGCCATGCCCTGTGGGTTTCTGTGGCCAAATGAGTAAACACTTTTCCGTGCATCTTTTTGTTTTGCAAATGGGTTTGATTCCGGGATGGTGCCATCAGCATTAATCCGGTGTATTTTGCCTGCATCATGATCCAAACGTTGGGGATGCACGTCCCGATTACCCCGGTCGCCGATTGAGAAATACAGGTAGCCGTCTTTATCGAATTCAATACGAGAACCAAAATGGAACGCACGTTCGGTATTTGGGGAGCCATCAAATATTAATTGCTTGTCGACCAGTTTCATGTCTTTCAGTCGGGCACGCATGATAGAAGTGTTACTGCCTTTTTCTTTGCCTTCAAAGCCCGAATAAGAAAAGTAGATCCAGCCATTTTTATCGTAGTTTGGATCGATCTCGATATCCAGCAGGCCGCCCTGACGCTCAGCATGTACCTCAGGGACGCCTTCAATGGGCTTGTCGATTAGTTTTCCTTCTTTGATCAGGCGGAGCTGACCTGATCTGTCGGTAACCAGCAGTTCTTTGTCATTTAGCCAGACCATCCCCCAGGGGATCTGAATGCCTCTGGCTACCAACTCCAGCTGATAGTTGTCCGCGCTCTTTGCCAGCTCAATGGTTTGCGGCTCCACAGCCTGAACGCTTTGAGCAGAGATAAATAATAAGCTTAACGCAATCTTGTTTAGTGTTTTCTTCATGCTTGTTCAACTTAAGTCCACAGAAAGATACTCACAGATTAGCGTGTTTTGGTAAAAAATGTCGGCAGGTGCGGTAAGTGACAGGTGTCCGTTTGAGCTAGGAGTATGGAGGAATTTTGCTCACTTAAATCAATTAAGTAGAAATGTTCGCTAGAGCTGTCCATGGCCCCACCATTCCTAACTTTTCTTTAACTTTACCTGTAAAAGTTAGAATTTGTACTTATATAACTTTATGATTATTATGTTTATTTGTTTTTCCTCTGTGTCTTTGTTTGCGTTTGTATAAAAACAGCCTGACTGCATTTTCACTACAACTTTTACAAACGGAAACGCGAATTCCGAAGTCTTTAACATGCCTTACATTCTTACGAATTTCTTTAATTTGAACGTGTCAGCGTTGTCATATAGGCTTGCGCGAATTTTTTAGATTTCCCCTGGAATGTGTATCTATGTCATTTAGTCGTCGACATACTGCTTTGCTTTCGAGCGCCTTACTGATTGGCTCTTCACCTGTTTTCGCCAACACCACTGAACTGGATAGACTCAAACATGAGCTGACTCACCTGGAACAAAAAGTGGCTCAGCTTGAGGCACAATCTGACAGTGCCATTACACGCACAGAAGCACCTGAAAAAGGTGTTCAGGTCGGCGGAGCAATTCGTTTTAACTATGGTATGAATTCTTATGATCAGGACAGTGAACGCCGCGGCGGTGACATAGATTTTGATTTGGTTCGTATTAATTTATCCGGAGAAGTCGCAGAAGTTGGGATTAATGCTGAGGTGCGTTTCCATGACTATATGCGCGTCGTTAAGTTCGCTTACCTGGACTATGACATCACGCCACAGTGGCAGGCTCAGTTGGGCTTAGCGCCGGTCCCGTTTGGCAATACACCGGTTGCGTCACACAGTTATTTTATGACGCCAAATTACTTTGTGGGTCTGGAAGAGGACTATGACTTAGGTCTGGTGTTTAAGCGCGCTATGCAGGACAACTGGCAGCTTGATCTGGCGTTTTTCAAGAATGATGACCATGGGGGGATTGACGGGTCGGCAGAAGATCGTCAAGACCGCTATTCAGTAGATCTCGTTGGCCTGCGCGGAGCGGGTGAAGGGGTCTATGATGCGCCTGGTCAAAAACTGGCTGAGTACAATACACTGGTAGGTCGCTATGCATATCAGTTTGAGCATGCGCTTGGGCAAACCCAGATTGGCGTGTCTGCGCTGCATGGTGGTCTGGATAATGGTATTTCCCGTGCTGGCGACTATCAGGCCTGGGCAGTGCATGCGTCCAATCGGTATGAGCAATGGTATTTCCACATTCAACATACTGAATATGATTATCAGGTTGATGAGTCAACGCAAATGGTTGTGGCGGCAAATGCCATGTATGACACCATAGCGGCAAAAGCTTCCTCAACCACTTTGGGCGTGTCTTACGATTTGTCGGTGGCATTGGGGCCCATCGAAGATCTGACTCTGTATAATGATTTTGGTTTGATGCACGATAAGTCCGATGGCAGTGCTAACACCTGGATGAATATTACCGGCGTGTCCGTCGCTGCAGGTCCTATTTTTGCCTATATCGATTTGGTGCACGCTCAAAATCAGCCTTTTGTTGGTGGCACGCTTGTGGGCGACAGTGACGACTTTGAGCGCCGTTTTAACGTCAACCTAGGCTATTATTTTTAATCCGGACACCATGAAACCTCTGAGCATTTTGCTCAGAGGTTTGGCCGAGTAGGCTGAATTAAAGCTTGCAGTGATCCTGCGAGCAAAGTAGTTTTGAACATTCCTGCGAGCAGTTCACCAGCGACGTAACCACACATAATACGCCTGCAGAAATAGACGCAGCTTGCTGACCGCCAGCAACCTGAGGTGTGGCGTTTTTTGCCAATCCAGCGTGCTTGTCTGATAAACGTTTTAATTGGGTCTTTTTAACCTTTAATTTCATAATTATTCCTTGTTGATATGGGTATTTCATAGTCGTGGGCAGTGTCTTTTTGTGGGTTGATTGTATGCGCCGCCCACAGTATTTAAGCGCATTGAATTTAATTGGTCAAACGTTTTTACTAAATAAAAATTTATGTAATAAATACAGATGTATAGTGTTTTTTGAGTCTGTATTTTTGATTGGGTTTGGTCTGTTTTTAAAGTGATTGGGAAGAAGGTTTCCCATGTGTTTAATTGCTCAAAGGCGAAAGATGTGGATATGTGGTTAGTAGAGTGATGTCTGTTGCGTGAAATAGGTTGGATTATCATGGCGCCGCCTTTTGCACGGCGCCTGAAGTTAACTAGTTATCTAACCCAAACGGATCATCAATAGACAGCGCTGGTTGGGTAAACCACTTTGGCCCGTTTGATGTCATATAAAAATGATCCTCCAGTCGGATGCCAAACTCACCCGGTAGGACCAGCATGGGTTCATTAGAAAAGCACATACCGGCTGCCAGTGGCTGCGGATTGTCTTTTACCAGGTAAGGCCACTCATGAATATCCAGTCCAATCCCGTGTCCGGTGCGGTGTGGGCAGCCAGGTAGTTGATAATCTGGCCCCAGTCCTTGTTCGGCCAGATAGCTGCGGGCTGCAAAATCGACATCGCCACACGGAGTACCAATTTGCGCAGCTTCGAATGCGGCGAGCTGGGCATTTTTTTCGTGTTGCCACATGGTGCGTTGATGCGCTGTTGGCTCACCGAATACATAGGTTCGGGTAATATCACTCAGATAACCATGTAGCTTACAACCGGTATCTATCAAAACGACATCACCTTGTTTCAGTGTTTGCGGATCTTTCACACCGTGAGGGAAGGAGGTGGCTGTGCCAAACAGCACAATACAAAAATAGTTGCCTGTGGCGCCTACTTTACGGTGCGCTTCGTCAATGAAGGCTTCTACTTCTGTTGTGGTGATCCCTTCGTGAAGTATGGAGGCTGCCGCTTTGTGCACAGCCAGTGTCATGTCCATGGCCCGCTGGATCAGGGCAAGTTCACTAGCAGATTTATGCATACGACAATGTGCTGTGACACATTTGGCATTGATCAGATTAAGTGCAGGCCCAGCCTGGCGTATACCATCGGCAATAAAAAAGGCCGCGCTTTCATCAATACCAAGTGTGGCATCAGGTGCTACGTTCAGGTCGTTCAGCACCTTGACGAGCAAACTGTAAGGCGACTGTTCTTCCTGCCAGGTATGCATGGGACCTTCAATGACCTGATAGTCTTTGATTGAGCCAACTTCGAAAAAGGGCACAATGAACTGGACGTCGCCTTGTGCTGGTAAAACAGCCCCGACCATACGCTCGCTTGGGTACCACTGCAAGCCAGTAAAGTACTTCAGGTTAGTACCCGCATTAAGATAGATTGCGGCAATCTTATGCTCGCGCATGTAGGCTTGTGCTGTTGAAATACGTTGCTGGTATTCTTCTGGTTCAATTGCAGCTACGTCCCGGGTCATGTCTGTCAGTGCAGCCAGTGCCGCTTCACGATTTTGGTAACCTATGCCTTTCATAGTGATTCCTGTTTGTTATTCGTTATTGAAAACGCGCAATACTGTACGGGCCAATATCCAGCGTTGTGGGTTGGTTTGCAATGCATTGTGCGATGAGCTCACTGGTGATTGCGGCCTGAGTAAGACCCAGGTGCTGGTGTCCCAGTGCAAAATAGATGTTTGGATGATCCGGCGCCTGTCCTATAACAGGTAAGGAATCAGGGAGTGAAGGTCTGGGACCCATCCAATGTTCGCCTTGCTCTAAAGTGTCGCTGCCTTCAAGCAAAGCCCGGGCATGTGTCAGTAACATATCCGCGCGCTCATAGTTGGGTTGGGTGTCCAGCCCGGCAAACTCCACCGTGCCTGCGAGGCGCAGACCTCCTTGCATGGGTGTCATAATAAATTGTCTGTCCGCCGAGGCAACCGGGCGGCTGAGATTGCTGGTGACGGGTAGCATATTGTGATAGCCCCGCTCTGCTTCGATAGGAAGCTTGTAGCCCAACTGTGCACACAGTGTTTTACTCCATGCCCCGGTTGCCACTACAAGCCGTTCAAAGGTATGGCAGCCATGTGATTGCGTGGTTACTTTTATCTTTGCAAGCTGAGCCTGTTTTGTATCCGTATTAAGTGGCGCTATCTTTTCAACTTTGGCTTTAACAAAGGTGCCACCAAGCGCGGTAAACTGTTGGAACAGGGCCTGGCTCAGCTGGTAAGGGTCCGGTGTGTGGCCAGCTTGAGTAAAATAGAGTGCGTACTGAATACGCTGATCCAGGCCGGGTTCAAGGGCAAAAAGTTGTGTGCGATCCAAAAGCTCAACGGCAACGCCTTGTTGTTGGTATTTCTTCTGCAAAGCGCGGATCTGCTCAATCTTATCATGTTCAAAGGTCAGCAAGCTGCCACGCATGCTGATGTTGTTTTCGAAATCCTCTTGCAAGAGTTGCTTAAATGCGGGCAGGGCGGCTTCGTTCAGAGCGCGCAGTGCCCGAGTATGGCGTTTAAACCGGCTCGGTAACATATTGAGGCAAAAGCGGCTAAACCAGGGAAATGCTTTAATCAGGTATTTATGATCTATTCGTAACGGACTGAGCCTATCCAGCAGCATTATGGGTAAGCGGGGCAGCAGGGCTTTGTCTGCCAGCGGAAATACTTGCTCTGTTGCGAAATGGCCGGCATTACCTCGCGAACACTGCTCGCCAATACCTGCCGGGTCGTAAAGCGTGACGCTGTGTCCCTGACGGGCCAGTTGCAAGGCGTTACACAGGCCAACGACTCCGGCTCCCACAACTGCAATTTGAAGTGAATGTGTCATTTTTATTCTCGTTTGTCAGATTGCATTTTACCTACCAGATGCCCCCGCGAAGCATATAAAAAAATTAACCCTATAAATTTCATTGGTTTACTAATTTTATTGCCCCGATTTTTGACATTCTGATCATTTTCTTAAATTTGGATATTGATTATTGTATACAATATACCTATGATGGCAAGCACAAACTAAGTAGAGGACTTATCATGAAAGTAGATTGGCAGGGTGTTTATCCCGCAGTAACGACCCAGTTTAATGACGACGAAAGCATTAACTTTGAAACCACCAAAACCATGATCAACACCCTGATTGAAGAGGGTGTGCATGGCATCATCGTGCTGGGAACAGTCGGTGAAAACTGTTCACTACGTGCTGAAGAAAAGCGTGAAGTATTGCGTGCAGCAAAAGAAGTGGTTGGCGGGCGAGTCCCTGTGATTTCTGGTGTGGCCGAAACCACAACCGCACTGGCCGTTGAGTTTGTGCGTGATGCAGAGGAAATCGGGGTCGATGGTTATATGGTGCTGCCTGGTATGGTCTACCGTTCGACAGAGCGTGAGGCTATTCATCACTATCAGCAGGTTGCTCGCAACACAAACCTGCCTGTCATGATTTATAACAACCCGGTGACCTATGGCGTGGATGTATCTATCGAAGGCATGAAAGTGCTGGCAGAGGAAGCCAACATTGTTTCAGTGAAAGAAGCGACTGAAGACACGCGCCGGATCAGTGAATTATTTTCTGCCTTTGGCGACCGTTACGTGGTGTTCGGTGGTGTGGATGACATTGCGCTTGAAAGCTTGATGCTGGGTGCGACAGGCTGGATCTCAGGTCTGACAAATGTATTCCCGCGTGAGTCTGTCGCGATTTATAAGCTGGCCCAGCAAGGTCGTTACGAAGAAGCCCGAGAGCTGTGGCGCTGGTTCTTGCCTTTGTTGCGCCTGGATACGATCCCAACTCTGGTACAGTGCATCAAGTATGCAGAACAGTTGGCTGGTCGCGGCAGCGAAGTAACACGTTCACCGCGTTTGCCACTGACAGAGGAAGAGAAAACTTATGTGCGCCGTTTGTACGATGAAGCGCTCACAAACCGGATTGATTTAAGCAAGTTTAATCTGGATTAAGCCTATGAATAAGGGAACATTTTTCTGCATTGACGGGCACACCTGTGGCAACCCGGTACGACTGGTAACCAGTGGACATCCGCAGCTTGAGGGCGCGACTATGAGCGACAAGCGTCAGCACTTTCTGGCTGAGTTTGACTGGGTGCGCCGTGCGCTGATGTTTGAGCCGCGTGGCCACGACATGATGTCCGGGTCATTCTTGTATCCACCTACCACTGAAGATGGTGATGTGGCTATTTTGTTCATTGAAACATCTGGCTGTTTACCCATGTGTGGTCACGGCACCATAGGCACAGTGACCTTTGCGCTACAACAAGGCCTGGTGACACCAAAAGAGCCGGGGCGGCTGCGGCTCGATACGCCTGCGGGTCGCGTGGATGCTTATTATTCAATGCGCGATGGCCGGGTGGAATGGGTCAAGCTATTTAATGTTCCCGCATTTCTGGCACATCGGAATGAGGTGATCTCAGTCCCCGGTATTGGGGAGCTGCAGGTCGATATTGCCTATGGGGGAAACTTTTACATTATTGTTGAGCCTCAGAGGAATTTTAAAGGCACACATGCTACGAGCGCAGCTGAGTTATTGGCAATGAGTCCTAAAGTACGTGATGCCGTCAATGCACAGCTTGCTTGCGTACACCCTTTAGACCCGACTGTATGTGGCGCGTCTCACGTACTTTGGACCGGCGACCCCAAACAGGCCGACTCCAGCGCCGCCAATGCGGTGTTCTATGGTGACAAAGCAATAGACCGCTCACCCTGTGGAACGGGTACCAGCGCACGGATGGCGCAGTTGTTTGCGAAAGGCGCATTGCAAAGTGGCGAGGATTTTGTCCATGAAAGCTACATCGGCAGCCAATTTATTGGCCGGATTGAAGGCACGACAGAAATAGCTGGTCACAGTGCCATATTACCCAGCATACAAGGTTGGGCCCGTATTACGGGCCATAACTGTATCACTGTAGATGACGACGACCCGTACGCGTTTGGGTTTCAGGTGCTTTAACAAAGTGAGGCAGTCAACTTGCCTCATCATCTTATTTGTCTTAAGGAGACAGCCATGACTTTGACAGGACAGAGTTTTATTGCCGGGCAATGGCGCGGTAACGCAGACAATGGGCAATTTTTTGCGTTTTGCCCGCAAACCAATGAGAGACATCATCAGCCCTTTTTCAATGCAGAGGCCGGCGACCTGGATGCCGGTATTTTGGCCGCGCAACGTGCATTTAAGACTTACCGACGTGTGTCTTATTCGCAGCGTGCGGCTTTTTTGCGCAAAATTGGAGAAGAAATCCTGGCGCTGGGTGATGGCCTGATCGAAACCACCATGCTGGAAACCGGACTGCCAAGAGCGCGTCTTGAAGGTGAGCGAATGCGCACGGTAAATCAGTTGAATGCTTTCGCAGCTGCACTGGAAGCGGATCTTGCGCCATTGGCACTGACACGTCAGGATGCTCCTGATCCGGATCGTGCGCCTTTGCCTAAGCCTGCAACCGAACTACGTTACTTGCCCGTTGGTGTGGTGGCTGTATTTGGCGCATCTAATTTCCCTTATGCTTTTTCTACCTTAGGGGGAGACACCGCAGCAGCGCTGGCTTCAGGCTGCCCTGTTATTGTGAAAAGCCACACTGCACATCCAGGTACCAGTGAGTTGATGACACGGGCGATCGAACAGGCGATCCGTCACTGCCAAATGCCTGATGGAGTGTTTTCGATGATCCAGGGCACGGATTATGCCTTATCTCACCAGCTGGTGGGTGCAGCAGATGTGAAAGCAGTGGGTTTCACGGGGTCTTTGAATGTAGCGAAAGCGCTGCTGGACACCATTCATCAGCGCGAAGAAGTGATCCCGTTATACGGTGAACTGGGCAGTGTAAACCCGCAGGTGATCCTGCCTGACTATGCACAGGAGCAGGGGAGTGAGCTTGCAAAATCTCTGGTGCAGTCGCTGTTGATGGGTAATGGTCAGTTCTGTACCAGCCCGGGTTTATGGCTAATACCACAAGGGCAGGTTGAGTTTGAATCCGTCGCGATGAACGCAATCCAGGCTGCACCATCAGATACTTTGTTGACGCCCCGTATTCTGGACAGCTTCAACAAAGCCATGGTTGAGCTGAAACACAATGCCCATGTTGATTTACTGGCAAGTGGTGAGCAGAGCCAGGCGTTCCATGCCAACGCGCATTTATTTGCTTGTGAGGCAGAGGATTTCATTCACGATGCCAGTTTGCATGAAGAAGTTTTTGGCCCTAGTGCCCTGATTGTGCGCTACCGTGATGAAGCGCAATTACTGCGTGTGGTGGAACAGTTAGAAGGTCAGCTGACAGCCAGTGTGCACGCTACCAAAGCGGAAATGGCAGTTCAGGAAACACTGCTGGACGAGTTGAGCTATAAAGTGGGTCGCCTCATTTTCGGCCAGATGCCAACCGGTGTGGAAGTGTGTGGCTCGATGAATCATGGCGGACCTTATCCGTCATCAACGGATGTGCGTTCGACGTCGGTCGGGACACAGGCCATGACGCGATTCTTACGCCCACTATGTGTACAGAGTTAAGCAAACTCAGAAGATAGAACTTCTGTAACCCCGTGGAGTGCGGTTGCACAGGCTTGTTCCTTGGCATGTGCAACCGCCTATTTGATCATGATATGATTTCATAGACTGTGAACCTGTTCCCTCACAACGTGCAATTTATGGCAATGCACGTATAATGTATCCCAATGATAATAATTAACTAACCCTATGGCGATTGTACATAAAACCCGAACTCAACTGGTTGCGGAAGCGATCCGAGAAAAAATCCTGTGTGGTGAAATCAAAGCCGGTGAACCATTGCGTCAGGCTGCCCTTGCTGAGGAATTGAACGTTAGCCGTATCCCGGTCAGAGAAGCGCTATTGCAACTGGAAGCCGAAGGCCTGGTAAATTTTGAAGCGCACAAAGGGGCCACTGTCACTCGGTTGAGTGCTGAACAAATTGATGAGATCTTTGATTTGCGCGCCATACTGGAAGCAGAGCTACTGAGCCACTCTATTGATAATCTCACCAAACGCGACCTGCTGGAAGCTGAAGCCATTTTGGCCGATCTGGAAGAAGCAACAGATGCAGGTGATACCCAGCTGGCAACCGGTAAACTAAACGCCGAATTCCACAACAAATTGTACAGCCGTGCTGAGCGCCCCCAGACCCGAGAACTGGTCGACGTTTACAGTAAAAACTCAGAGCGTTACGTTCGTATGCATATCTTGCTTGCCGGCGGTTTGAAAACGGCGCCAGAAGAGCACCGCACTTTACTTAAGCTGTGTCACGAAAAAGACAAAGCCGGGGCCTGCGAATTTCTCAAAAAGCACATCATAGGCGCAAAAGACGACATTAAAGCCTTGCTCCTGCGCCTTGAGCAGGAAGCACAATAAGCCTCAACATATTAATGCGTTATAACTAACGCGTTATTTCGCTGTGCACACCGGACGCGTCTTTTTCCTCCGGCGCGCAGCGTTTGTTGCCAGTCTCATGGCGGGCTTTCAGTCAGCCTGGCCTCTAGTACTTGCTTTGGCAATGCCAGGCCATTTATGACAATACACCATGCTGACGCAAATACTGCTGTGCAGCATCTGTGTGTGGCGCAAAGCGTTTCCAGCGCCCGATAGCGCGGCGGTTAAGCGGTTCACGCACCTGTACTTTACTCGCTGTTGACACAGGCGCATCGTTAAGATGAAAATGCATACAGCTGTCCTGCCAGGGCAAATCACAATAATCCAGTAGTTTAGCGATTTCCTGCTCAGGATTATCAACCAGGGATTCGTACTGCATCATATAAAACTGCTCACCATGAAGCTGCTTCCAGTGCTGCATCAGCTCATAAAATCGGCTGTAGAAGCGTGCTGTATCCATCAGATCTAACGAATACGCGTAATACGGGTTGTTGATAGTAAACAACTGGCGGAAGTTACCAATGCAGGTATCCATCGGGTCACGCATCAGGCAGATGATTTTGGCATTGGGTAACGCCCGGCGGATCAGATCAACATAGAAAAAGTTAAATGGCAGCTTATCGACAAAGTGTGCATGGCTGCCGGTAACCACCCGGGTTGCATTCAGATAGGTCAGTCCGAGTTGGTGTGGGTCGCACTGATAAGCTTGCTCGAGTGTGAGTGGGTCGAGTACGGTCTGGCTGGTGGTCTGAGCCAGGCGTTTTACGCTGATCCCAAAATCCTGTAGTTCCCCGGCTGACATCACATCGCTGTGACTGGATAAGATCCTCTCTACCAGGGTGGTGCCAGAGCGCGGCATCCCGAGTACAAAGATGGGTTCGTGGCTGCTGTGACCAGCCTTTGGGTCGACGGTGCTGGTGGTGCTGAGTGCCTGAATACGCTCGAATAAGGCCTCGTTGTTTGCATGATCAAAGGGACGTGCACGGTGTAATGCCGTTTTACCCTGTTTAAGTGAATAGAATGCTGAATCAAACTCACCCAGATCCTGATATTCTTTTGCCAAAGCATGGCCAAGATGGAGCTGAGATTCGGGTGTGTTTGCCCGCGCAAAGGCGCTTTGTAAGCGTGTCAGGTGGTTGTTGTCTGTGCTGGCTTTTTTCAGGTCAGACAAAGCAAAGTGCGCTCTGTGGTGATCTTTATCTAATGCCAGCGCTTGTTCAAAGGCTTGCTCTGCGTCATCAAATAAGCCGACAAACTTCGCACTGACCCCAAAGTTATAATAATATTGCGCGTTGCTCTGAGTGAGCTTGAGTGCTTGGCGGAAAAATGCCAGGGCGTCATCGTGCAGGCCAACATGGCTCAGTGCCACCCCAAACGTGTCAGCATCAAGAGCTCGAGTCAACGCAGCAGGACTTGTCTGCTCTGCGGTTTGTCTGGCTAGTGTCAGCTCGCCCTGCAAGGCATAACATTTAGTCAGCTGAGCACGATACTCATCGCTGCTATGCAGTCCCAGCGCCTTTTCGAGCAATTTGATTGCTTTTTTTAACTGCCCAACCTGAAGGTTGATCACACCGAGCAGAAAGTAGCCGTCGGCATAGTCTGGCGATGCATTAAGCAGTTTGACCAGGTATTGATGGGCGGTTTCGAGCTGGCCCTGATTGAGTGCGCTAATGGCGCTTCTGTGTAATTGCTGGATAGACGTCATTGTGGGTTGTCACTTGTTATATAAAGGCCCATCACAATGGATGGGCCTCAGCGGGAGAGTTCAATTTACTAAAGTTCGAACTGATAGTCGAACTTAATGCCGACTGTCAGTGGTTTGTTCAGGTAGTGGCCATAGTTACGCTGGATCTCAGCGCCGTTGGCGGTCGTAATATCCCGTACATCGCGACGCACCGAGGTAAAGGCGTATTTATTGAACAGGTTGTTGACGTACAAAGTGGCGGACCACATATCGCCGGTTAGCTTGGCAGACAGGTTGCTGATCCCATAACCCGAGAGGGTTTCACCACTGTCACGCAGACCCACTTTGGAGATGATATCGCTCTGTGCCGTCAGGCCATAGTTGATATCCAGGGTTTTATCGCCCAGGACTTCAGTTTCGTAATTTATACCCAATGAGAACTGATGTTCCGGAGAGCCGGGCAGTCTGTCTCCATCTTGACCGCCATCGGTGCCATCGGCATTAAATAAGTAAGGTGCATCCGAGGTTAACTCTGCCTTAGTGTAGGCATAGGTTGCATACGTGCTGATAGAGTCACTGAGGATAGCACGTGTGGAGATCTCAACCCCTTTGGCGTTGGCTGTTCCGGCATTAGAGGTATACGGAAGCTGGCCAACCACAGTGGCACCGGCAATTTGTGCATCATCCCAGTCAACATTGAAAATGGCCGCGTTGAAATGCAGACGGTTCTTTAACCAAGTGCTCTTCAGACCCAATTCATAGTTGGTGGTGGTGTCTGCGGTGTACAGCATTTCGTCGGGCATACCACAACCGATCTGTTTGTCAGGCAGGGGATCCGGGCACGGCGCCAGACCGTTAGAACCACCAATACGGAAACCTTCACTGGCCGTGATATACGCCATGACTGAATCTGTAAACTGGTAATTGGCGTTGAACTTAAACAGGTTACCATCGTCTTCAGCATTGTTTTGCTTAAAGTCCAGAGTTATGTCGCTTGGACCTGCGCCGCTGTATAGCGTATTGGCCAGCGGGAAGTCAACGGCGGACTCTGCCTTCACTTCATACTCATAAAATCGTGCACCCAGGGTAATGGTTAGCTTGTCATTGACCTGATAACCCACTTCCCCGAACAGGGCCTGCTCTGTGATTTCACTGCGGTCGACCGAGAAATACTCGAGGTTGTCCGGGCGGGTTTGCTCGCCACCAAAATTAGCTACGGCAAATTCCCCAAAGCCTGGGGTGAACTCTTTACTGCTGGCATCACTTTCGAATTTGTTGTAGAAGCCACCCACAATCCAGTTCCAGGCTGAGTCGCCCTGCGACACCAGCCGGATCTCCTGCGTGAAGGTGTCTTCTTCTTCCACTTCGCGGGTAAACGCCGAGAAGGACGGGAATTCTTCATAGCCATAATCGAGGCGGATCAGCAGATCGGTCTGGTCGCGCTGTCCATCGGCTTCAAAGCTGGACCAGCCCGATGCAGAAACCAGTTCTGCAAATCCCAGATCGGCTTTTAATTCCAGGCTCAGCAGATCATCTTCTTTGTCTCTGGGCTCTTCATAGCGATAGGCCGATTCATATTTGCCGATGCGATCATTGAGTCCGTTTGCCGGGTTGAGTGCCTGATAATGTACTATCGAGCGGCCCTCACTTTCTTGTTTCTGGTAAAAATAGTTCAGCGTGCCATCGAACCAGTCATTTGGCTTCCAGCGCACAGAAATACGGCCGGTGGTGGTGGTTTCGCCATTGGCATCGGCTACGCGTTTGAGGTTGTTATCAACGTCACTTTGACTGCTCCAGTTGGGATCTGCCAAAGAAGCTCCGCCTTCGCGGACCACATAGTTGTAATCAATAAATCCGGGATCTTCATACTGGTTCAGGCTGGCACGCAGCGCCAGTTCATCTTCGATGATGGGGGTGTTGAAAATAAAGCCGCCTTCACCTCCAACTGAATCACTCTCTGAGTTTTGAAATAAGTCGCCATACAGTTGCACTGTGGTGATGTCTAACTCTGGCGCTTTAAGCATATAGCGAATAGCGCCGCCTAGGGTACCCGCGCCGTACAAGGTACCTTGTGGACCGATTAATACCTCTACGCGTTCTACGTCAGTCAGGCGCATATCCAGTGAAACGGGGATCTCATTCACATAGGTTGCAACGGTGCCGCCATCCTGATCCGGACCTGATGAGTTGGTGTTTAGGCCGCGAACGATGATCGGTGAGCCAGAGCGACCACCCTGATCGGTCACAGTCAGACCTGGCACCCAACGCGCCACATCGGCCAGTTCACCAATGTTTTGATCTTTCATTATATCCGCATCAAGAGCGGTGATGTTTAAAGGGGCTTCCTGAACTGAGCCACTGCGGCGAGTGGCAGTGATCTGGATAACTTCCAGAGACTTCTCTTCGGCACCTGCTTCATCGGCCTGTGCTGTTGCACTGAGCATAATTGAGCCTGGCAAAGCCGTAGCTATGGCCAGAGATATGAGTTTTGGTTTTAGCATTATTTTACATCCCGGATGTGTTCTGGTTGTTGTTTTTATGCAAACTAAGAAAGCATAAAGTGAATCTCGTAACAAGATTATCAAAAAAGGTACGGAGATAATTATTTATTATATTTGCAAAAATATTCACTATCAATGGGTTTTTCGTCAGAATTGTGCATGAAATTGCAGTAAAAAAATTTTTTGCGTTATTCTGGTTTCTTTGGGTTTTTTAGTTGGTTTTCGGGGTTTGGTATGCACCATTTTGAATTGAATATGCATTTTTAGTTATTGTTGAATCACCTTGTTGCCTTGGAAAGGTGAAAGTTTATGCGTTAAATAGCCGGGGTTAACCAATTCTAGAGGTGCTGAACTGTCGGTTATGCTGCTGTTTTTCGGACTGATGGCGAATTTTGTTTGGATTGTGCGAAGTGAATAAGTATGCGATGTTGAAAGAGGGAGATGATTTGAAGGGTATTTGCACAGTGAATAGAAGTGCAGAATTACTCATTCCGTGACGGTTTTTTCTGCCGAAGGCCGTGCGCCTTATTTGAGACACACGGTTCCGCTTAATTGCGATTTATGAATGAGGGCGGGTTACCTTTTAACGTCGACCGCGTAAAGTTTGCAGTAGTGTCGGCCTGGAGACCCGTTCCATTTACTGGCACTGTCATCCAGCCCGACGATGCTTACGGCTTTTTCGCTATAGAATGACGCCAGTAATGTAGAGAGGGCGGCATCATGACCTTTTGATCCCGTTTCAATCCAATACCCGTAACAGGTATTACCCCGATTGCTCAGTTCGACAATGGTGTTTCCGTTGCCAAAATCAGGATAGGTAACCATTCTGTCGATATGACCCGACATGGTTTCACGCGCAGCAAGGCTCTGAGTTGATGCCAAAGCCAAAAGTGTAAAGATAAGTGTTTTTCTCATATAGTTAGCTCCTTTATTGAGATGTTCCTATTATAAGGCTTAATCAAAAAGGTAACACTCTGTTTTTGTGTGAAATACAAAAGATGTTGTACGCTGACTTTTACCTGTATACACCCGAAGAGGCGCAGCAATGGGGAATTTTTGGATACTGATGGGTGTAAAAGGGGGGACAGGGTGAATTCGACCCTTTTACTAATGAATATTGCGGTCAACACTTTGCCGGCACTATATTTGGCGGCATACTGAGTCTGGTTGTTTCTAATAGTGAGCCCGTTATGCGACTCTTATCTTTGTGTTTTTTCAGTGCTTGTTCTTTTGCTTCTTATAGTGCCGAGCTCTATCCCGGCGCACCAGCGGCGGCCAGTGACTATGCTTTTTTGATTGGTCACTGGCAATGCCAGTATGAGCAGCTGGGCCCGCAAGGGAAAGTGCTATTCTCAGCCCCATGCCGCTGGCAAGCCGACTACGCCTTTGATAATAAAATGGTGGTGGACGACTTCAGCCTGCTCGATGCGCAAGGCAAAGTAACTTACGCAGGCAGAACACTCAGAACCTATTCATTGCAGGACAAGCGCTGGCATCAGGTATTTCTGCCCGTACAAATGAACGCAACCCTCAACCCGTTTACCGCACATCGGGATAAAGACGGCGTGCACCTCAAGGTTGAACAGCGCCTGCCTGGCGGCGAGCTACAACCCGCACGCTTTCGCTTCAGCCAGATCAGCGACAAGGGCTTTGTCTGGGAAAGCAGCAAGCAACTTGACGGCAGCGACAACTGGTATGTTGATATGCGGATTAGGGCTACGCGGGTATGAGGAGTGAGTTACAGTTTATGGGGGAGTTACAGAGGGGATCATGCTGGGCAGTCAGAAGAATTTTGACATCAAAGCCCACCAGAACATGACGTTGGAATCGCTACAAACCCTGCATGCCAAAAGCAACGCATTTGGCGAAAGTGCAGGAGGTAACCGTGTGGCTCGGGGATGAGTCGGTCAACATGGCACAGGTGCTGCTGGATCTGATTGAACTGATTCAGTCACTGAGCAGTGATTTAGTATCCCATGGTCATAAAGATCGGGGGTGGGACCGCCTCTCACCAAAAGCGCTTGTGATGGGCATAAGGACACTGCCGAATCACTGGCCAACACCGTGCGGCCAGTTGTCTCTAGCTAGCGCTTACAGCTTAGGCGTGAGCTTGCGAACGTCCTATGCCTGTTATTGTTAGATACTTCTTTCAATCTCTTTGATAATTTTAGGAATCTCATCATAGTTTTCGTACCAGATAATATTTACACCAAGCTCTCGCATGACTTCTTCATTTAAACTATGATGTCTCTCAAGAAATTTTCTGGTTGTATTAGCTGACGTCTTTACAACGGTTTTCCCCTCTTCCTTAGAAAATTCTTCAAAGCTGATTCTCTTGAGAAATGCAAAATGTTTCGGCTTGTCTAGTGACTTCGCAGAAATTTCAAGCAGCCTTCTTAGATTCGGATCAGTAAGAGAAAGCCCAACCATCAAGCAAGCTGTTTCTTTCAAACTATTTAGCTGAATTAAATTAGACCAATGATAAGCTTCACCATATATCTGGTGGTAGCCCTCTTCTGAAAATACCAATGTTGATTGTTCAATATTTGGATAATTAGAACGATCTTCTGGTAAAAACCCGTGTACATGGTAAACCGGTAGCTCCTCAGGTCCAGCCAAGTCAATTTCTTCAAAAATACTCTTGAATGACAACCCTCGATCTTGCAATTCCCTCTCAAGAAGGTCATCAAAGTTATATGTAAGAACAGACCTAACCCTAGCTCCCGTGCGACTTGGTGTGCATAAGCTTGCTATCGACTTAATTAAAGGTGAATTTAAGGAAAATCTCTTGTCTCTTAGTTGATATAACTGACTAGTTACAGATTCAATAAATTTACTTTGCTCTTCAGATGAACCCGAAGATAACCCTTTTCTTAAGTAGCGGGCCAACATTAGGGAAGAAGGCCCGTCTATTTCACGCAATCTTCTAACGATGCTTGATATTTGGTCATTTTCAGTTTTTTTTGTGTTTAAACCATCGTCAGTAAGCATGGAAACAAATAGAGAATTTAATAATGTATCCCAATCAGGAAGACCTGCGCTACTTGATACTCCCGCGCCGAGCATCATCGAGAATCGGCCGCTTTTGTAGTGATAAGAGATTTCTTTGATTACTTCTTTTCTTTGCTCTTTCCAGTCCTCGGATGAACGAGAAATTGCTTGTTTAAAGCGAATTGAGAAGAGGGTGTTTACCAGTTTGCTGGCTTCATCAGAATGCTTGTCTATCAAGCTCTGTATTTCATTCTTACCCCAAAAAATTATCTGTTCATTAAGCCCAATGCCGAGCTCTTCGAAAAATGAATAGTTTTTGATGTCTCGCATTGAGATAATTAAAAGGGATTCATCTTCAGAATTACTGAGCTTTTTATACCAACTAACAATAGAGTCGATTTTTTTGGGAGATATTGAGTGGACTATTTCTATGGCTAGAGGCTTATTAATTTCCGAGAGGCCATTAGGAGCATAGGCGTCAAATCTAGATCTAGAGTTACGCTCTCCTGTTATCAGTTTTCTTCCAGAGCTATTTGCCTCGAGTCTCAGCAACTCCAGTAAGAAGGACTCAATCAGGTAGTAACCACCTGTTCCATAGTCTAGTAGCTTTTCTTCTAACAGATTAAAATTCAATTTCTTTGATTCCTATTCTTGGTATTTAACGCTGCATTAAGGTGTGAGCAATGCTGTCACTGAAACTGACCATTCCACCGTAAACACGAAACTCAACGGTGGCACCCAAAATACTAAGCGTTGGGAGTCACTCTAAAATGCTTGTTATATGCCTTTTCTCAACAAGTTCAATTTGTCTAAGTACATTTTATATAGGTCTTGCTCTACTAGATAAAAGTAGATTTGAAGACCTGTTTCTAGAGATGGTTCTAGCGCATTAATCGCTATTTCTGTAGCTTCTTCATATGGGTAGCCATATTTACCACATGAAATGGCAGGAAAAGCGATCGATTTACATTTAAGCTCTAGTGCTATCTTAATACAATTAGTGTATGCGCTTCGTAAGAGTGCTTCTGGGTTACTGCATTCTCGATAGATGGGACCAACAGTGTGGATTATAAACTTGCAATCAAGGTGACCAGACCGAGTTACTTTCGCTTCACCTACAGGGCAACGAACACCATCAAATTGCTCTATCTCTAAGCACTCTTTCAGTACACTTGGTCCTGCCGCTCTATGAATAGCCCCGTCTACACCGCTACCTCCGGCGAGAGAAGACTTAGCAGCATTCACAATAACATCTGCTTTAGCTGATGTTATATCACCTAAAACTACTTTAAATTCATCCATTCCTTTCTACTAATCCACACCAAAGTCTTTTGACAACGCTTTCATTAATTTATCATTTGCTTGATCAAGTTTCGACTCTACAAAGTTTCCGTCAAAATACTCATTAAACTCATCTCTCCAAGAGGCCAACTCTTTAAACTTTATAGCTTCTGCAACGATTCCTGCATTTGCCTTGTGTCCTCGATTAGTAACAAAACATGTATCCATAAACTCTTTGTAAGCAAGCTGCATTTCTTTTGACCAGAAAGGCCTTGTTGAGTGCATCTTTTGATCAACTTCTCTTTTTTTATTAATAACCTCTTCTGGTTTTAGTGTTTTCCACTTACCTACACGTTTGATGTAGCAATAAATATCATTTAATGGTTCATGTATCTCAGCATAAATTTCTGCTCTCTTTTGTACTATAGCCTGATTAGCTTGTAAGCGACTTTTCAATTTCTCTAATGACCGGTTAAACCAAAGGCCTGACAATAAAATCACTATTATTGGAGAGAGCACTGAGAGTACAGGAGCTATCTCATCCCAACTTGTTAAATCCATAAATATTTTACTTACTTAATTTCTAACATGGAGTACTCTGACATATAACAACTCAAGCCGCGGCGCGCGTTAGCGCGTCCAGCGACGTTGCTGCCTTGACTTGTTAAATGTCTTTTAGGATAAATCGAAAATGACATTACCACGCCCAGCAGCAGCGATTTTTACTAGTTGATCGGTCATTTTGCTGTCAGCATTTTTAATTATTACCTTGGCGCCAGAATTGACAGATGCGGCAGCAATTTTTATTAGTTGGTCAGCCATCTTTCCTTCTGCATCAACTATAACTCCTCCTCCTGAAGCTACGATGTTAACAATTTGGTTTGTCATTTTGCTCATATTCATTCCTTCAAAATGGCCGGATATCTCCGGGGGATTGTGGCATTTAACAGTTTTTTAGTAAGACCTTCCAAGGTCGGGAGTGACCGATGTATGGGTAAACCACTAAATTACTAAAAAATTTACGCAAATAATACATTAATAAAAATAATATTACACCTCAATAGCTAGATGACTCACATTTCCTGTGGGTAAAATTATTATTTGTACTGCATTCATCGACCATTAAAAACGCCGCATTACGCGGCGTTTTTGGTACAGATAATCCGTATTGACTTTTCAAATCTGTTTTCAATAAGTGTTTTTCTGATTGTCAACGTCCCCTCCTAAGAGGGCGTTTCTCAGTCTTCTGTTGGCATACATTTTATGTTCGCTACATAAAGGAGGATAGGTGTTATTATAAAAAACGGTATAATAATAGCTGCACTGAGTGCCCAGACGTGTGTGGGATAAAGATAAGCTAAAAGGCTTGACGTAGTTGCGGTTAAGCCTAATATACTTAGAATATTAGCTATCGTACTCACTTTCTCTAGCTGCGTTCTAGCTTTTTCAGCTGACTGCTCATGCTTTGCAATAATTTCACTGATCTCCTTTCTGGACTGATAGCTAGATTCACCTTTAAGGTTGTTTTCTTCCTTATCTGTTAAGTCTTTTAGTTTGTAGTACCTTTTTATAAGGTCTTTAGCTTTTTTCCACACTTGTACTTTTTCGTCAATTATAAAGTAAACCAGTAGCGCCCCTCCATGAATGTACATAGCAACTACAGAAGAAATAAATGACAATTCTAAAATTGGTTTACTATGAGTCGAAAGTTTCATACCTACGATTGAGGTAATGATTGTTAATGCAATAAATAAAGCAGATGCGTGAAATGCTTTTAAGGTGTTGATTGGAAAAAACACTTTTGATTGTCTTTTCGAGAACTTGTAACAAAGGTACTTTATCAGAGCTAAACAGGTTCTTGTAGTTTGGGGCAAGCGGTGGGGCTTTCATGTCCCTGTATATACCCCCGAAAATTCCTCAGGATAGACATATTGGGATATGTGAGATCACTCATTATTCTTTTGGGGGTTCGGCTCCCTCTGAGGTAAGTGCTAATTACGCATTCGTACTACCTGTGGTAAAATTTCGGAATGATTATTCCATAATCAAAATCCAATGTGTGACCAAAACTGTGACCTATTGAGGTTGGGATGGATTTTGAGTTTTCAAATTTTTGAAATTTAAAGGCTTTTTATTCTATGTGTGAACTTTTGGGCATGTCTGCCAATGTACCCACGGATATTTGTTTTAGTTTTTCCGGGTTGCTGGAGCGTGGAGGGAATACCGGGCCGCATAAAGATGGCTGGGGGATCACTTTTTATGAGGGTAAAGGGTGTAGGACGTTTAAGGACCCTGAGCCAAGCTGTCAGTCGGAAATTGCCAAACTGGTGAAAGCCTATCCGATCAAAAGTGTGTCGGTGATTAGCCACATTCGCCAGGGCAACCGGGGCAGAACGTGTCTGGAGAATACCCATCCTTTTACCCGTGAACTTTGGGGCAGGGAAATTACCTATGCACACAATGGTCAGCTGTCTAACTATAAAGATCTGACCACTGAGTTTTATAAGCCAGTAGGAAATACCGACAGTGAACTGGCGTTTTGCTGGATTTTGGACAAGATCCGTGAAAAATACCCGAAAAGACCCAAAAATATGGCCTCGGTGTTTCGTTATGCGGCTAAGCTGGCAAAAACCCTGATGGACAAAGGGGTGTTTAACATGCTGCTGACCGACGGCGTGTTTGTGTTGGCGTATTGTTCTAATAATCTGCACTGGATCACGCGTCGTGCGCCGTTTGGAAAAGCGACGTTAATCGATGCGGATATGGTGGTGGACTTTCAAAAAGAAACGACCCCGGATGACGTGGTGACTGTGATTGCAACCCGACCGCTGACGAATGATGAGCAGTGGAATAAGATGGAACCCGGCGAGTCTGTGCTGTTTAAGCTGGGTGAGAAAATCTAGCGCTGATGCTGGGAAGCAAGTTCACGAAATGAATGACATAAAAAAGCCCTGATGATCAGGGCTTTTTTATCTTATATTGCTGGGATATTACTCAGCCGACTTTTCTGCATCAAAGCTCTTTAGCTGGATCATAAACTGCTCCACGCCATCTTTGCCTTTAAACATTTGCACTACAGAGTAGTGGTATGCCGGTGCCAGCCAGGCCATAGCCTGACGCTTATCGTTGTCATACAGGCGCTTCACTTTAATGGTTTCGACATTGCCGATGGGCAGGGTGATGGCTTCGGTGCCAACCACTTCAAAGTCATAGCTACGCACATTGCCTTTTTTATCGACAATGGGGTAACTCATTTTGGTTTTACCGGCTTTGACATCGTTGCGCAGGGCTATCTGGTAAGACAGAACATCATGACGTTGCTCATTCCAGTCGGCATTGATGGGGTATTTCTCATTGTCTTTAAACAGTTGTTTGTTGTCTCTGTCAAAGCGGATTTTGTAGCTTTTGTCCGGCCCGGTGCCTTCGCGCTTGAGTGTGTAAAGCAAAGGTTTGGGGTGCTTATCATGGTAAGTGAACAGTGAGTTTTCTGTGCGTTCGTCGGAGAAAATCATCCATTCGATGTTACTTTCGTAATTCAGGGAGTAAGTGTCGTTTGAGACTTTTGACAGCTCTCTGATGGCGTTGCCGTGCACTGAGCCTTTACGCAGTACATCATATTCTGCGCGGTAGGGAACCAGATCACTGGCTAATAAGGAAGAAGAGAAAACAGCGCTTAAACCAAATAGTAAAGCGCTGTATTTTTTATTCTTCTGGGTAGGTTGCGCCTTGAGCTGGAAGGGGTTGATTGTCAAAAACGGCATAGTCTGCTTCCATCGTTAGTCTGTGTTCGCTGAACCACTTGACCACCAAAGGATAGATTATATGTTCTTGTTCATGAACCCGCTGTGACAGCGTGTGCGCAGTATCATCAGCCAGGATTGGCACCTTGGCTTGTACGATGACCGGTCCACCATCTAGTTCTTCTGTCACAAAGTGAACACTGGCGCCATGAAACGTTTCTTTTGCATCAATCGCTCTTTGGTGGGTATTCAGCCCTTGATACTTAGGCAACAAAGAAGGATGAATGTTCAACATTTTTCCTTTAAATTTTTGCACTAAGTTAGCAGTTAGAATACGCATAAATCCAGCTAATACAACTAAATCTGGATTATAAGAGTCAATTAATTGTGCTAAACGTTGGTCATAGGCTTCACGGCTGTCAAAGTCTTTATGACTTAATACTTGCGTGTCAATGTTCGCTTGCTGGGCTCTTTGCAGCCCGTAAGCATTTGCTTTATTACTGATGACGGCACAGATCTCGCCATTGATTTCGTTGCGCTGACAACTGTCCATAATGGCCTGTAAATTAGAGCCACTACCTGAGATCAGCACAACAATCCGAATTGGAGATCGTTCGGGTGCCATTACTCGGCACCGCCCAGGATTTCAACTTGTTCTTCACCTGCGTTTGCAGCTTGAATTTCACCAATGTGCCAGGCGTTTTCGCCCTGTGCCTTCAGGATTTCCAAGCTTTGTGCAAGTTTATCAGCAGGAACAACCAGGATCATGCCCACACCACAGTTGAAAGTACGGTACATTTCATGGGTGCTGATGTTGCCGTTTTCCTGTAACCAGTTGAATACAGCAGGCCATTCCCAGCTGTCGCCTTTTACAACGGCTTTTGCTGATTCAGGTAATACGCGCGGGATGTTTTCCCAGAAACCACCACCTGTGATGTGAGACAGTGCATGCACATCGACTTCTTTAAGCAGTTCCAAAATAGGCTTAACGTAAATACGGGTTGGTTCAAGCAGATGCTCGGCCAGAGGCTTACCTGCGAACTCTTCGCTGGTATCAGCACCAGAAACTTCCAGTACTTTACGGATCAGCGAGTAGCCGTTTGAGTGTGGGCCGCTTGAAGCCAGTGCGATCAGCTGATCACCTTCGGCGACTTTAGTGCCGTCAATAATTTTAGACTTTTCAACCACACCAGTACAGAAACCAGCCATGTCGTAGTCTTCGCCTTCGTACATGCCAGGCATTTCGGCAGTTTCACCACCGATCAGGGCACAGCCAGCTTGCTCACAACCAGTGCCAATACCTGTCACTACGTCAGCAGCAGTATCAACATCCAGTTTACCAGTTGCGTAATAGTCAAGGAAAAATAGGGGTTCAGCACCTTGAACTATTAAGTCGTTTACACACATGGCAACCAGGTCGATACCTACGGTATCATGTTTTTTCAAATCGATGGCCAGACGCAGCTTAGTGCCTACGCCATCTGTGCCAGCAACTAAGACAGGCTCTTTATATCCGGTTGGTAGTTCGCATAATGCGCCAAAGCCGCCAATACCGCCCATCACTTCAGGGCGACGCGTCTTTTTAACTACCCCTTTAATGCGCTCAACCAATGCATTGCCCGCATCGATATCAACGCCTGCGTCTTTATAGCTCAGAGACTGTTTTTGTTCGCTCACAGGTTTTCCTCAAAAATAACATAATGGATTTGCTTAGAAACGCGCGTATTTTACATCAAATGCACGAGTGCGGCTAGTCGATTTGGTTCGCATACACGCTGATTTCGTGTGTCAGAAGTGGCTACAAATGCATCGTTGGCGCTTGGCTGTACCTGTTATCAATCGCGCAGGGTGGGGGATTCTTCACTATACTCTTTACATTTTAGTCTGTGTGAATGTGATCTATGTGGAAAGCCTGAGCTTAAGTTTCATCTTAGTTGGGTTCTTGCTGCTGGTGGTGGCACTGCTACCGGCACTACAGATCTGCCAGATCACTCAAAATCGCGGCTGGCGCGTTTTGCTGGCATTGATATTTTTCTTTGTATGCGGATACCTGGCCTTTGCTTATCATGTGTATCGCACAGCCGATGCTTCTCCCATGGTACTTGGTCTGTCGGTGATCCTGATGCTGGGCGCGGTATTTGTGATTGTGGTCGTACAGTTAAGCCGCTCCAGTTTGTTGCTGTTGCAGGAGATTGCACAAAGCGAGCGTCACCTGGCCCGGCATGATTCTTTAACTGAGCTGGAAAATCGCCAGCAGTGCACTAAGTATGTGGAGCAATGCATACAGCAAGGTAAAGCGTTTAGCGTCTTACTCCTGGACATCAATAACTTCAAGCAAGTAAATGATGCGCTGGGCCATTTCTTTGGTGACAAGCTGCTGGTGGCCTTTGCTGGCAAATTGCGTTCACTAGCCAAACAGGGCAGCAAGGTATATCGAATGGGGGGCGACGAATTCGTCATTGTGACGGACGCGGCGAGCGAAACTAAGTTGTTTTCACTCAACAACGGACTACTGAAGGCCTTTAATGATGGCCTGGTGATTGATGAAGTTCACGTGGATGTATTTTACAGCGCCGGTGCGCGTATCTTTGATGCCGACGAAAAGTCGTCTGTCACAGAGCTGATGAAGCATGCAGATATTGCCATGTATGCGGCCAAAAACAGCCGGCAAAGCCTGGTGATATTTGATCAGGCGCTGCACGACGGCGTGGCCGCAGAGTTTGAACTGTTTAATGCCTTAAAAGTGGCTTTAAGCGAGAAAAAACTTAAGGTGTTTTATCAGCCACTGGTGTGTGGGCACAATAATGAAGTGCATGGGCTGGAAGCCTTATTACGCTGGACTGACGGGCCGGGCTCATACATTAGCCCGATGCGGTTTATCCCCATTGCTGAGAAAAACAATTACATCAAGCAGATCACCAGTTTTGTCATTGAACAGGTATTTAAAGATCTGGATAACTTTTTGACCATAGAGCCGGGAGTCACAATACACATTAATCTGTCTTGCCAGGACTTTCATGGCCGTTACCTCATCAATCAACTGGTTGAGCTGCAATCTAAATATCAAATCCAGCCGAGTTGTATTGTGTTCGAATTAACAGAGAGTATGGTGATGGTTGATGTTGAGCAGGCCAGGTATATGATAGGCGTGTTGATTGATATGGGATTTGCGGTGAGCATAGATGATTTTGGCACCGGATTTTCATCCTTTTCAATGCTCAGAGAGCTGCCTATTTCTCAGATTAAAATTGACCGCTCATTTGTGAGTAGTTGCCTGGACAGTGACAAAGATCAGGCCATAGTCGAAACAACCATTTACCTTGCGAATCGCCTGGGATGTTCGGTGGTTGCTGAAGGGGTGGAGGACAGTAAAACCGCAGCCTATCTCAACAGTAAAGGATGTCACTACTTACAAGGCTACTATATAAGTGAAGCACTGGAGAAAAATAGCGCAAAACAGTGGTTACACTCTCATCGTATGGTGAAAAAAGTACTTAAGCGGTAACCTTCCCAGTAGCTCTTTAATCGCAAAGTTTAATAGGGTCCGCAGAGGTATGCTGACTGGCTACTGAATCCGATATATTTTCATACATTTTCTCACACATTCAGACGCGTTTTAGCGTTACATTATTAATCTCGCACCATCCGACCCCCATAGCTCTGGCGGGGCTGGACCAGGACGTCATTTTTTCAAGTATCGAGGAACGAACGTGAACAAATTAATTGCTGGACTTTTTCTGTTGCTGTTTTCATCACTGACTCTGGCATCAAAACCACCGTTAGAGTTAATCAATGAAGTAGGTGACTCACTATTTTCTGACATTAAAGCCGTTAATCAGGATGGCAATGCCAGCCCTTTGGAAATGCGTCAGATCGTTAAGGCACATCTGATGTCACACATTGATATTCGCTTTGTGTCATACAAGTTATTGGGTAAGCATATAAAAGGGTTAACCAAACCGCAGGCGCTGGCGTTTATTGCTGCTGTTGAGCATTATCTTGAAGTGAGCTACGCCAGTGCACTTATGCAATATAAAGGACAGCAAGTGACGTTCGAAGCCTTGCCCACTGACAGCAAAAGTAAATATGCTACGGTCAAAGCTGTGGTGAGACAGCCTTCAGGTCCGGACATCGACATCCACTTTAAATTTCGCAAAAGTAGCAAAGGTGAATGGCGCGTATACGATCTGGTCGCAGAAGGGATCTCCCTGTTAAGTGCTAAGCAAAAAGAAATTTCTGTACGGATCTCTGAGGTGGGGTTAGCGCAGGTAACGGCGGAGCTTAATGCTAAAAGTTAATCAAAGTGGCCCGTATAGGCCACTTTGTTAAGATACAGATTAAAAGTTTCTCGGGGAGAGGAATTCTCCATTACTGATTTCTTCCCAGGTTTTTGTAGCCAGCGTATCCAGTGCACCTAAGTCTTTACCACTGGCAGAAAGTTTATGTTCCACAGGCAGAATATCAATATTCTCAAAGCCAGATAGCTGCGCCACCCGGGCAAATGTATAAGCATGCTTATATTTTTGTTGTTTGTAAAAAATACTGACCAGACTCGCGAATACTTCCGGGTCTGGGGTTTCGCCCGCTTTATTCAGTTCCAATACACGATATAAAATGTCTATGGTCTTGTCGTCATCAATCTTGGCATAGAAGGTTGCCAAAAAGAGTTGTATCTCCCGATCACTTTTTACATGTTCCTGATCCTGCATATTAAGTAGCTTGTTTAATGCCATGCGGTTGTTGCGTCGGGACCAGTGATAGTAAAGTAAGCCCGGATGTTCAGTATTAATCGTGTCCTGATAGATGCGCGTCATTTCTTTCAGGCTGGTGAGATGGCCTTCAACCCGTGATGTGGTTTTTTCTTTTAGTTTGATGTGTTCAATTTGTGCGGCGAGCGAAACACACTCATTATACTGTTCAAAATCTTTTAGCAGCGTGTATTTATTCTCGTCAGTTGGCGCTTTGTATTCGCGGTAACGTGAGAATATGACTGATGCACGCTCTTCTTTGCAATGACTGTCTTTATTGAGGTCTTCGCAAAACCCCGGTGTATCCGAGCAAATTTTACTCAGCGTTATCGTGTCATCGCAGCCACTGAGCAGTGCTGTTGTGATACACAGGCTTGATATTAGCCACCACCTCATTGTTATCCGTACTCCAAGTCTTTGTTGTTGCTTGCGTATAGTACCAATTTCGACAATTCTGGACACCCTTTATTTAGGTCAAGTGTAGCAAGGGATCACGCGCCTGGCAGATTAGCGCAGAATTTCTTGTGTTGTGTGGGTTCTGAACCTGAAAATCTGCGTTGAGATTAACTGTGCAGTTAATTTTACAGCAACAATTGTCAGTAAATGGTGGAGAATCCGAGCCAATTAAATTAAAATGTCGCTGCCTTGGGGCCTGTTGACTCTCAAATTATGCAATACATCAGGCTCGGTTAGGCTATCCGTTCAAAAATTGTTTATTAGGCAGAAAAAATGACCTTATCTCACGAGCAAGAATATCAAAACAGCTGGCAAGAACGTCAAGACTACGCAGAAAGCATGCAACCGATCATCGGTCGTTTGTATCGTAATCTGGGTGTAGAAATTGCGGTTTATGGCCGTCCTCTTGTTAACACCAGCACTATCGATGTTATTAAAGCCCATAAAACAGTCGCGCGTTTTGAAGAAACTAAACTGCGTCTGCGCGAGAGCTTCCCATTCTTAGAAGCAATCAGCAAGATGGAACTGGCTCCAGGCCGTGTTGACTTAGGTAAACTAGCCTATGCATATATTTACAAGAACGCAGGCGAAGGTCGCTCAATTGAGGAATACCTCAATGCTGAGCTGTCTGTACTGCTAAATACAGGCAACCGTCCGGCCCCTCGCGACGTGGTACTGTATGGTTTTGGTCGTATTGGTCGTCTACTTGCTCGTCTATTGATTGAGCGCGGTGGCTCTCACGCTGATCTGCGTCTACGTGCAATTGTTGTGCGTGGTGGTCGCGATGGCGATCTTGAGAAGCGTGCAAGCTTGTTACGTCGTGATTCAATTCATGGTCCTTTCAACGGTTCAATTACTGTTGATCACGAAAAAGGCGCTATCAAAGCAAACGGTAACTACATTCAGATCATCTATGCTAACTCTCCGGAAGAAGTAGATTACACACAGTACGGCATTGAGAACGCACTAGTTGTAGATAACACGGGCGTGTGGAAAGACGAAGATGGTTTAGGTAAACACCTACAATCTAAAGGTGCGTCTAAAGTACTTCTTACTGCCCCTGCGAAAGGCGACATCAAGAACGTTGTATACGGCGTTAACAATGCTGACATTCTGTCTGAAGACAAAATTGTTTCTGCAGCAAGCTGTACAACAAACGCCATTACACCAGTATTGAAAGCGTTGAATGACAAGTTCGGTATTAAGAACGGTCACGTTGAAACGGTTCACTCTTACACCAATGACCAGAACCTGATCGACAACTACCACAAAGCTGAGCGTCGTGGTCGCAGTGCTGCACTGAACATGGTTATTACGTCTACTGGTGCTGCAAAAGCAGTTGCAAAAGCATTGCCAGAGCTGGCAGGTAAATTAACGGGCAACGCAATCCGTGTTCCTACGCCAAACGTTTCTATGGCTATTTTGAACCTGAACTTGAAAGCAGAAACGACCGCAGAAGAGCTAAACGAGTTCCTGCGTGAAACATCTTTGCATTCAGAATTACGTGATCAAATTGATTACACAGCGTCAACTGAAATTGTATCAACTGACCTGGTTGGTAGCCGCTACGCTGGTGTGGTTGATTCACAAGCTACCATCGTTGACGGTGATCGTGTGGTACTTTACGTATGGTACGATAACGAGTTTGGCTACAGCTGTCAGGTTGTACGTGTAATGCGTGACATGGCTGAGGTAGAATTCCCAAGCCTGCCGCGTTAATTCTCGGTTTGTCTAAAAAAGCCAGCGATTGCTGGCTTTTTTTGTTTTTGTCTCGCACCAGGTGTGTTAGGCTTGCAGCTGATTTATTGCTACAAATCACTAACAAAAATCATCAAGGTTAAAACAAAGTTCCTTGACTATGTACTGCGCTGTTAAGTGCTCTGTACATAACACCTGGCGCAATGAGATGGTTTTTTTATTTAGGGTATATGATGAAGATCACCAGTAATTTTGACAGCGGAAATATCAAAGTGATTTCTGCTGAGGCTCCACTCGACATTCAGCTGGAAATTAACCACGACAACGAATCTGAATTCTTTCAATGGTTCCACTTTCGTCTCGAATCAACACCATTTGTAGAACACAAACTTCATATTAATAATCTGCAAAATTCAGCCTACCCAGAAGGGTGGGATGATTATCAGGCTGTTGCTTCCTATGACCGACAAACCTGGTTCCGGGTGCCGAGTACTTATCAGGATGGCCAGCTGGTTATCGACTTTGAACCTGAATGTCATCACACTTATTTTGCTTACTTTGCGCCGTATAGCTACGAGCGTCATTTGGATCTGGTTTACTGGGCCCAAAGTCATGATGCGTGCCGGGTTGAAACTCTAGGTGAAACACTAGACGGTCGTGACATCAGTTTATTGTGCATCGGTGAGCCGGGTGATGAAAAGAAAAAAATCTGGATCACAGCACGTCAGCACCCAGGCGAAACCATGGCTGAGTGGTTTGTAGAGGGTCTGTTACACAAACTACTGGATGATGAAGATCCGCATGCAGCAGCGCTGTTATCAAAAGCGGTGTTTTATATCGTGCCAAATATGAACCCGGATGGCAGTGTGCGTGGCCATTTGCGTACTAATGCGAAAGGCGTGAACCTGAACCGTGAATGGCAAACGCCATCACTTGAAAACTCGCCTGAAGTGTACCATGTCCTGAATAAGATGCATGAAACGGGGCTGGATTTGTACCTTGATATCCATGGTGATGAAGCGCTGCCATACAACTTCGTTGCAGGTAGTGAAGGGATCCCAAGTTATGATGCTCGTCTTGAGTCGTTGGAAGAGCAGTTTAAGCAAGCCTTATTAACTATCACTCCTGAGTTTCAGGATGAGTTTGGCTACCCTAAAGATGAGCTTGGTCAGGCTAATCTGACGGTGGCTTCTTGTGCGGTAGGTGAAGCCTTTAAAGCGCTTGCATACACCATTGAGATGCCATTTAAGGACAATGCTAATTTACCTGATCCGCATTATGGCTGGTCTGATCGCCGTTCATATCAGTTTGGTCAGGATACCTTAGCCGCCATCGTAAACGTGGTGGATAATCTAAGATAAACATCATCGCAGGCAACCTCATTGGTTGCCTGTCGCATATAATAACAACGAGAAAGAGGAAGAGTCGTGGACGCGTTAGGAAGTTTTCTGGATAGTCTGGATGCCTTGTTGGGGGGCTCCTGGTGGTTCCCTTATGTATTACTTGGGGTGGGTCTGTTTTTTACACTGTACTTAAAATTCCCACAGATCCGATATTTCAAGCATGCGTGCAAAATTGTTACGGGTAAATACGACAAGAAAGGACAGGAGGGGGACACCACGCATTTCCAGGCGTTGTCCACAGCCCTGTCAGGCACGGTAGGTACCGGTAATATCGGTGGTGTTGCACTGGCCATTTCAATTGGTGGTCCGGCAGCTTTATTCTGGATGTGGATGACCGCATTTTTCGGTATGACGACTAAGTTCGTTGAGGTAACCTTATCTCACAAATACCGTACTAAAGCAGAAGATGGCACTATGGCTGGTGGTCCCATGTACTATATGGATCGTCGCCTGAATATGAAGTGGCTTGCTGTATTGTTTGCCATTGCGACGGTTATCAGCTCGTTCGGTACGGGCAGTTTGCCGCAGATCAATAACATCGCGCAGGGTATGGAGGCAACCTTTAACATCCAGCCTATGGTCACCGGTGCGGTACTGTCTATCCTACTTGCCCTGGTTATCCTGGGTGGTATTAAGCGTATTGCTGCGATTACTTCTCGGGTTGTGCCTTTAATGGCTGCTGTATACATTATCGGTGCACTGGCGGTTATTCTTTATAACGCTGAAAATATCATCCCCTCTTTTTCTGCCGTGTTTGTTAATGCATTTAGTGGTTCGGCTGCGGTTGGTGGCTTCCTGGGTGCGTCTTTTGCCTATGCCTTTAACCGGGGTGTAAACCGTGGCTTATTCTCTAACGAAGCTGGTCAGGGGTCGGCACCGATTGCGCACGCCTCAGCCAAAGCTGATGAGCCAGTATCAGAGGGCATGGTGTCTATTTTGGAGCCTTTCATCGATACCATAGTGATTTGTACGCTGACAGGCTTGGTGATCTTGTCATCCGGTGTATGGACAGAAAAATTCGAAACCACTTTTGAGCGTTCGTCAATGACGATAGTTCAGGGCAACTATGTTGAATCAAACGACAGCGATCGGGAAGAGTTGTACAAATACCTCAATGGTATTGATGGTCACAGTGTTGAGGCCTACAACGGAAATATTCGGGTAGTCGAAGGGGTTGCTGTGAATAAAGACTTCACGGTGATCCATTCGCGCTCGATCGGTGAGGACATTCGTTTTGGCATCACCGATAAGCATCGTTATACAGGTACGGTTGAAGTTAACAAAGGCATGCTAGTTGATACCAGTATCAGTATTAAAGGTAAGTCTTTGGTGCACTCTGCTGAGCTTACAACGAAAGCGTTCACCCGTGGATTTTTTGGTGACAGCGGTCAGTATATTGTTTCAATCGGTCTGTTGTTGTTTGCGTTTTCCACAGCGATCGCCTGGTCATACTATGGTGACCGAGCTATGACTTATCTGCTGGGCTCTCGTTCTGTTATGCCGTATAGGGTGTTCTATGTCGCGGGCTTTTTCTGGGCATCATTTGCTGATACTACATTGATCTGGAAGCTCGCAGCAGTTGGGATAGTAGTAATGACACTACCAAACTTGTTCGGGATTATGCTACTTCGTAAAGAAATGAAAGAGTCTATTGACGAGTACTGGGATAAGTTCGATAAAGAGCAACGTAGCTCGGAAGGAAATGTTGAGGTACAAAAAGACAATTCTATGCATTTCCAAAAAGACAAACCTGAATAAACCAAGTAGAATAGGGCGCCACATGGCGCCTTATTTTTTGGTCTTACTCTTTTAGAAGCAGTCATACCTTTTTGCGCTTATTTGTTGCTTGATATGCCAGCAGGCCTTTTGTTCAATCAAGATGACACTAAGCACACTGGGTTCAGCACTCTAAAGGTGACCGGCGTGTAAATGCTAGTTTTTCGTTAGGAGTCACTCGAGTATGGCGATTGCCCAATGCCCCAGTTGTAACAAGCCCATTTCTTCTATGCACAAAACCTGCCCACACTGTGATTTTGATCTTGCGAATATGGATGAAGAGTCTTTGCACAGAGAAACAGTTCGCAGGCGAATTAAGAAACAGCAGACCATCATGAATTATTCATTTCTGGCACTGATTTTGTTTCTGGGTGGGTTTTTATACTTATATTGGCAGCAGCCGGTAGAAGGGACATTAGAAATGCTGGCAGCCAAGAGCGCAATTGGCGTAGGCTTGGTTTGGTATTTGGTTAATCGGGTGATTTTAGTCGTACTGAAAAAGAAAAAGTGAACATGAATATAGACAGTTTAGTTAAAAATATTACTCCGGAACTTTATGAGCGATTGCAGTATGGCGCCGCGACTGGACGCTGGCCGGATGGCACACCACTGAGTGACGCACAAAAAGAACAAACCGTTCAGTTGGTCATGTTATATCAGGCAAAAGTCGCGAACAGCACTGAGCAGTTCACCATCAACAAAGAAGGTGAAATGGTGCAAAAGTCAAAACGTGAGTTACAACAAGAATTTAAAGCAGAAAATGAAATAGCCAGGTTTAGTGAAAATGATCTTTAAAAACCTTTTTACCCCTAAATGGAAGCACCCGAAAACACAGGTGCGATTAGCCGCAATCGATAAACTGGACATGAGCAAAGACGCCGAGGTGTTACAGACCTTGGCACTTGAAGATGCCTCAAGTCAGATCAGAAAAAAAGTGCTGGATAAAATCAATGATTTGAGTCTTTGGTGGAAGGTATATAAGCAAGACCAGGAGTTGAAAGAACTGGCCGAGCAGCATATCTCTCAGGCAGTTTTATCCGGTTCACAGTCGCTGAGTAAGGCAATTCGTGATGAGTACATCGATCGTTACGCACCGGCAAAAACGCTGGAAAAGGTGGCTTTTAGTGATATTGCGAACGAGCAAAAAGCCAAGTTATTAAAGCGTCTTGCCAATGCCAAGCTGATTGAAAAGGCATTTAAAGAAGGCAACGAGGCACTCCAGAGCCTGTTATTGCCTTTGATCGCTCAGTATCAGCTAGAAAAAACCGTGCTAAAAGCCGCTAAGGGTGAGGCTCTTACTGCGCTTGAGCAGACCCTGGAACAACAGCGACTGAGCCAGGTTATGCCAGAGCAGGTCGCTCAGGAAGCAAAACTGGTCTTGGCCAAGCTCAACGCATTGCGTGACAAACAGGACTACCAAGTGGTTGCTAATCAGTCTGATGTACTACTTGCGCAATGGCAGGCACTGGAAGTGCAGTGGCTAAGTGAAGAAGCCCAGCAGGTCAATCAGGAAAAATTCACCACTATCTCGGAAAAACTGGGTAAGCACCGTGACGCATTAAAGTTGGCGTTTGATCAAGCGCAGCAACAAGCTGAACAGGCTGCCAATAAAGCTAAAGCGATCGGTGAATTTGAGTCCGATTACTTGGCACTGGAGCAAGCTCTGTCAAGCGCCGTTGATGCCTTGAACTTGTCTGCTCAAGAAGCTTTAGAAGCACAGTTATCGCAGCTTCAGAGCCGCTTAGAGGCTTCTCCTTATCAAGCTGATGCTCCGCTTCAGAGTCTACTTGGAAAGTTACGTGCATGTGCCAGACAACTTGAGAGTTTGCCTGAACTTGTCAGTGCGAAAGCGCAATTCGATGATGCGCTGAAAGCGTTGGCCGAGATAGCTCCGAGTGAAGCGCTTGAGCAGTTGGATGCCACTATGGCGCAACAAAAACAAGCCTACCAGCATGCTCAGACTCAGTTACGCCAGTTGCCGGGGGAGTTGAAAAAACAAGCTTCAGAGCAGCTTAAAGCTGTCAGTGGCCAATTTAATCAGAGCATGAAACCTCTGGTTGATGGGCAGGAAAAGCACCTTAAGGAAGCGCGCAAGAAGGCAAGAGACGTACAGCGACTGTTGGATCAGGGTCGTTTTAATGTCGCGTTCGGCGTATTTAATGGTTTCATTGAGAGCTATGACTTGCTGAGCGAAGGATATAAACAGCAACTGGCCAAACAGCATACGACTTTGAGTGAAGCGCTCGAAGAGCTCAAGGACTGGCAAAAATATGCGTCTCAGCCGAAGCGCGCTGAGTTGCTGCAACAGTTGGATGACATGCTCACAGAGCAAGAGATTGACCCTAAATCTCGTGCAGCGCAGGTAAAGTTATTACGCGTACGCTGGAATGAGCTGGGACGTGTAGAAAGCGATGAAGAAAAAGCGCAGGCTGCTCAGTTTGATGAGAAAATTGAGCTGCTATTTGCCCCGTGTCGTGCTTATTTTGCAGAGCAAGATGCACAGCGCAAAAAAGTCATCGAGCAGCGTGAGGCGCTGGTTGGTCAAATGACAGAGCTGATGGAGCAGGCGCAAACAGCAGAGCCTGATTGGCGCCAGGTTGAAAGCGCGTTTAACCGTATCAACAAGCAATGGCGTGGTGCAGGCAGCTTAGATGCAGCGACTTATCAGGCACTTAATACGCGTTATCGTCAAGCCTATACTCAGGTCAATGAGCTGTTAAAATCTCGCCACCAGGCCAATGCTCAGCTGAAGCAACAACTGGTGACAGAAGCACAGGCTCAACTTGAGTTGGAAGATGTCATGCAAGCTTGTGACACCTTGAAAAGCTTGCAAAAGCGCTGGCAGGAAATTGGCTTTGCTGGCACCAAGCAGGAACACACATTGTGGCAGGAGTTCAGAAAACACAATGATGCCGTGTTTGATAAACGTCAGGCGCAGCAAAATGCTGAGCGTGAACAAGCTCAGGCACAAGAAGCGCAGCAGCGTCAGTTATTGAGTGAGTTAGACAGTCAAATGATCGATGCTAAGACGCAGTCAGAGCTGCTAAGTGTAAAAGAAGCCATCATTGCAACAGACGTGCTTGGTCCATTGAGAAAAACCAAACAGCAGCTTCTGGAGCAGGTAGAAGCCAAATTAAATGAACTTTTCTCAGCTCAGAGTCGTGAAAAGTTCAATGAACTGGTAGAAGCTGTGCGTGCGGGTGAGAGGCCATCGGATAACTGGTTAAGGGGCAATGACTCAGGGCTGTCTGCTGAGCAGTTGTTGCTGCGCCTTGAAATCATGACCAATAATGAGTCCCCGGACTCTTGTGCAAAGGCACGAATGACAGAGCAGGTTGCTTTGTTAGAAGCCAAGCTACAAGGTGGTGCTCAGTCGCTTGAGTATTATCTGACTTGTTACCTGTCACAGGTGGTCAGTGACAACGAGCAGGTTGAGCAGGCGCGCTTAATCAAGGTGTTAACCGCATAATTGAACAGATAAAAAAAGCGCCGCTAGGCGCTTTTTTTATTTCTGAACCACACCAACATCAGTGAAACAATTGCTGAAGCGCTTCATCCAAGTTGGGGTAGCGAAAACGGTAATTTGCTTTAAGTGCCCGGCGGGGTAGTACGCGCTGTCCGTATATTAGTAACTCAGACATTTCACCAAACAGTGCCTTGAGCACGAATTCTGGCATAGTAAACATGGCTGGACGTCTTAAAGTGATGGCCAGGCGTTCGGCAAACTCTTTGTTGGATACCGGGGCTGGCGCAGTTGCATTAAACACTCCGGATAGATCCTGATGTTTAATCAAAAATAAAATGAGCTGCACCATATCGTCAATATGGATCCAGGACATCATTTGTTCACCGCTGGCCATGGGTCCACCCATACCAAACCTAAAGGCAGGCAGCATTTTCTTCAGCGCACCGCCGTGCCTGGATAGCACCACTCCGGTTCTGATTATACAAACCCGGGTGGCTTCATTGTGGGCAGAGTTGGCCTTTGCTTCCCAGTCTTTGCACAATTGATGACTAAACTCCGGATAGGGGTCGTCGAAGTCTTCGCCCACCTTAACCGTTGCCGGCTGTCTGCCGTAGTAGCCAATGGCACTGCCTGAAATAAAGGTATGCGGTGGCGTGTCGCAATTGCGGATCCGCGCGCTGAGCGCTTCGGTCAGCAAAATGCGGCTGTCCATGATCCGGGCTTTTTGTTGCTCAGTCCAACGTTTGTCAGCAATGGGTTCACCTGCCAGGTTGATAACCACATCCAGTTCATTGAAGTTGACCAAGTCTAGATCGTTAACGAGTTCAATTTTGCTGTCCAGCAAGCGCCGGGCTTTGGCAATATTGCGTGTCAATGCAATGATTTTATGTTTATTGAATAGAAACTTGCACAACTCTGACCCGATAAGCCCGGTGGCACCTGTAATTAATACCTTCATGTATAGTCCATTTTAATATTTTAGTGTTTATACTCAGCGTATTGCATTGTCGATCAATTTGTTAGTTCTTCGTGCTTTGATGCAAATTTCCGTTACAATGAAGTCGCCGGGCAATAATTAAATTAATGCGCTTATGGCAGCGACCCGGTGCCATCCCCACGCTTTTATAATGGGGTTTTGCAAAGTTAATGTAAGGAAAAGTCGTGTCTTCATTGTCTGGGATCACTAAAAGCTTAGTCGTTATTGCGTCATTGTTCATTGTTTTAGCCGGAATAAAACTGGCTAACGACATCGTTGTCCCTTTTGTTTTAGCAGCTTTTATCGCCATTATATGTAATCCACTTCTGAAGTTTTTTGCCAATTATCGTATTCCTAAAGGGCTGGCAATTGTTTTGATCATCATGATGGTCATGCTGATGGGTATGAGCCTGACAGGTTTGGTCGGCCAATCGTTAAATGACTTTTCGAGTCAATTACCGCAATACAGGGAAGCGTTGCGAAGCAAGTTTATCTGGTTTGTTGATATGGCGGCCCAATATAATATCTTAATTGATAAACAACAGCTTATTGCGTTGTTTGACCCTGGTAAGATGATTGATGTGGCGACCAATATGCTGGCGGGGTTTGGCGGCGTGATGGCCAACATCTTTCTGATCCTGCTGACCGTGGTATTTATGCTTTTTGAAGCGCCCATGATCAGCACCAAGGTGCACCTTGCACTAGATGACCCGGATATGAAAATGAAGCAGATTGATCGCTTTTTGGACTCGATAAACAGCTATCTGGCTATTAAGACTTTGGTGTCATTGGCAACGGGGGGTCTTGCAGCGGTTTTTCTTTGGGTGCTGGATGTTGATTACTTTGTGCTCTGGGGTGTGTTTGCCTTTCTATTGAATTATATTCCCAATATAGGCTCAATTATTGCGGCGGTCCCTCCGGTGTTATTGGCGCTGGTGACACACAGCCCTATGGTCAGCGCGATTGTGGCAGCAGGGTATATCAGTATTAATACCATTATGGGAAATATTGTCGAGCCGCGCTTTATGGGCCGAGGACTTGGCCTGAGTACTTTGGTGGTGTTTTTGTCTTTAATCTTCTGGGGTTGGTTGTTGGGTACTGTGGGTATGCTGCTATCAGTGCCTTTAACTATGGTAGTTAAAATAGCCCTTGAAAACAGTGAAGATGGGCGTTGGCTTGCAACAATGCTAGGCGGTGAAGAGCAGCAAAATGCCAGATAATAATCGTTATCTGGCATTCAGAAGCAGGCCTACTGGATCATAAAGTCGGCCTGCAGCTCTTGTGTGTGTTGCTTGATAAACTCTATTTTACAGCGTTTGTATATCTTGGCTGCCATGGTGGCGTTAGGCATTTGCTTTAAGTAGCGCCAGCGACAGGCGTCTTCCATGTATCTTTCCTGATTGATAAAGCTGCGCTGGATAATGGGCAGTAGTTGAGAGTTGCCGGTTTCTTTTTGCAGGTTTTCAGTGTCCATCACCAATTTAGTTACCCAGGTTTTTCTTTCACGTTCCAGCAACTCAATATTTCCATCCAGGCACATCAGGTAGCGCTTGGCTTTTTCAGGATGATCCGAATTGAGGTGCTCACATTGCTGTAAAGTTAGCCTGGCTGCTTGTGCAGACACGCTAAGCGTTAACAATGATAAGAAACACAGTGTTTTATTGGTTCTGTTCATAACTAAATTCTATTGTAAACTGGGCACCGCCCAGCTGGCTGTAATCTATGTCTATGCTTCCGTGATAGGAAGAGACGAGGTCGGATACAATGGCCATGCCAACACCGTGGCCATTTTCATAGGTATCCAGGCGCGTCCCACGTTGCAACAGGGTGCTTCTGTTCTGTTCAGGGATGCCTGGGCCATCGTCACTGATGATAAAACGCACGCCTTTGCTTTGATTATACTTCACGTTGATATCAACCTGCGACTGGCAGGCTTTACATGCATTGTCGATCAAATTACCTAAAATTTCCATCAGATCGGTTTTATCACCCAAAAATGCGGCCTCTTCTGGACACGCAGAACTAAACTTGATCTGCTTATCATGATAGACCTTGTTCATGGCATTGAGGATAGCACTGACCACAGGTTGCACCTGAGTTTGTTTTTTCCAGGTGTCCGATGCGCCCGATGCGGCACGTTTCAGCTGATGTTCAATCATGGCATTAATGCGATCAAGCTGCTCCTGAGCGTCGGCGTTTTCTGCCAGCGGACTTGATTTTAGTACCGCCAGAGGGGTTTTGAGTGCGTGAGCAAGGTCGCTCAGTGAAGCTCGGTAGCGTTCTTTCTGCCTTCTTTGCGAGTCCAGCAGTAAATTCAGGTCGGCTTTGATGGTATTGAGTTCAACAGGGTAGAGCCCACTAATTTTATCAATTTCGCCTGCCTCGACTGCTTTTATTTCTTTATCCAGCCTTTGCAGGGGCCTTGCACTCCAGATAAATCCCAGCGCCATGAGCGCCGCTATCATAATGCCCATTACCAACATCCAGTTGACCAGGGTATTACGAAACTGGGCCATTTGCGCAACCAGGGCTGAGTTTTTCTTCAGTAGAATAAATTTGGCCTGTTGTGAGTGACTGGCATTGCCCAGAATGACCGTCATACTGAGTTGCCAGTAGAGCTCCTGATTGTACTCAACCCGCTCGAATTCCGCCGCGCCGGCTTTACTTTGTGAAATGTCCGGTGTAACGGTTAGATTCATAGCCGACTCAGAGTGCCAAACCAGCGTATTCTGTTGATAAATAAGTGCATAGGTATCTGAATTAAGCCGATTTAACTCAGGTGCTAAAATACTGTTAGGCATCTCCATGGTCACGAAATCAACCTCAGAGATAAGCGAGTAGAGATGGGCTTCCAGGGTTTTTTCTGTGGCGTCGACCAGGGTGGCGTAATAGGCACGGCCGATTGAGAAAAACAGTGCAGGCAGTGCAACGATAAGAACAAAGACAAGGATAAATCCTTGCCTTATTTTAAGAGAAATTTGAGCGCGATTTACCACTGGTTTTTAAACCTATAGCCTCGGCCTCTAAGTGTTTCAACGGGGTTAAGCGTACCGTCTGGATCTAGTTTTTTTCTCAGTCTGAGTACAAACACTTCGATTACATTTGAATCAAGATCAAAATCCTGATCGTAAATATGTTCGGTCAACTCGGATTTTGAAATCACCTTGAGTGGATTGACCATCAGGTATTCCAGTACTTTGTATTCATACGCAGTGAGTGTCAGCTCTCTGTCTTCTACCCAAACTTGCTGAGAACGCGTATGTATTTTTACCGGACCAATGCAGATCTCCGGGTTTGCTTGTCCGGCACTCCTTCGGATCAGGGCATTACAGCGGGCAATCAGCTCTTCTGTATGGAAGGGTTTGGTCAGATAGTCATCGGCACCGGCATCCAGCCCCTCGACTTTTTCCTGCCAGCGATCACGTGCAGTGAGGATCAAAATAGGTAACTTGATGCCTTTGGCGCGTGCCTGGCGAATGAGTTCTATACCATCCAGTTTAGGTAAGCCAAGGTCGACAACTGCTAAATCCAATGGATACTCAGTTAAGTGAAAAAGACCATTTTCTCCATCGTGACACAAGTCAACACTGTACTTCTCTTTTTCCAGCGCTGTACGCAGGTTTTCTGCCAGTTGTATATCATCTTCTATTACAAGAATTCGCATTGTTTAGTCCTTCTTCACTTCGCCCGTCACCTGGTGAACCTTTAAATCTATGATCCGGCCGTCATCGAGCAAAATTCTCACTACGTAATAGTCTCCTCGCTTGGAGATCTTGAGCGTTTTACCTGAGTACTGGTCGGTTGCAAGTTTAACAGCTTGCTTTTTGCTTATCGTATCTTGCTTTTGAGAAGCTTCAGTAGGCTGGGCACCCAGCAAACAGAAGGCTAATATGATCGCAAGACATCTTGGCAACTGCATTTAAAAGCTCCACGGTTAGGGTTGCTTAACATCTTGTCGCACAGGCTATTGGAAAACGACTTAACCCATGCTGAACTTGTTAAGGCAGCACTTTCTTGTATGGCTTGACGACACTGTTGGCATAAACACCCGCTGCGATATAGGGGTCTTCTGCAGCCCATGCTTCGGCCTGCGCCAGGGAATCGAATTCTGCGATAACTAAAGAACCAGAAAACCCAGCTTCGCCTGGATCTGGGCTGTCGATGGCGGGCAGAGGGCCGGCGGCGAACAAGCGCTGTTGCTGATCAAGCTCATTCAGTCTGGCCAGGTGTGCTGGGCGTGCTGCTAAGCGCTTCTGCAAAGAGTTTTCAACATCAGTTGAGTAGATCATGTAAAGCATAGGATGTAAAAATTATTGTGTTATTTGCGCCTATCATAGACTGAACTGACCCCGTGTGTAAATGCCGGAACCACTGACGAACGAAGACAAATCAAGGTGTCATGTGTGTGTAACATGTTATGAGTGCGTTGTGTAAGCGTGCGAAGGTGTGAGGTTTACGTCAATGCGCATCGGATTAGACGTTTATACTTGAAATTCCGTGCTGATGGCTGGTAGAGTCCTTCGACTATTCTTATAAAATAATAATAAGGTTGTTCTTGTGAGCGCAAATCGTGAGCACTTTAGCTCGCGGCTTGGTTTTATCCTTGCCGCAGCGGGTTCCGCAGTCGGGATTGGTAACCTGGTTGGGTTTCCCGTGTCTGCAACAAAAAATGGGGGCGGTGCGTTTCTGCTTACTTATGCCCTGTTTGTTATCTTTATTTGTCTGCCGGTGATGATGGCAGAAATGGCGATGGGGCGTAAGGCGCAAAAAGACCCTTATGGTTCCTACAAGTCTCTGACGCAAGGAGATAAAAAATGGTCCCTTGCGGGGGCGATCGCCGTATTAACGCCGTTTATGATAGCCGTGTTTTATATGGTCATTACTGTATGGATCTTTGGTTATCTGGTGCAAACTGTACTTGGAAACCTGGATATGCTGGCAAATCCGGGTCACTTTGATGCCTTTGTAAACGAATACACTATGTTTATCTACATGGTATTTGTTGGCCTGTTCGTTAACCTTATTCTGGTAGGCGGTGTGAAAGAGGGCATTGAAAAAGCCGCTAAGTTTATGATGCCTGCGCTTTTTGTGTTATTACTTGGCTTGGTGGTCTATGTATTGACGCTGGATAACGCCATGGCTGGTGTGCGTTATTATCTGGTACCAGATTTCTCTAAAATGAATGCCAGCGTGCTTAACGGCGCCTTATCGCAATCGTTTTTCTCCCTGTCTCTGGGAATGGGTATCCTGATCACTTATGCCTCTTACATCTCAAAGAAAGATGACATTGTTGGCAGTTCTAAAATGGTGGCAATTACAGACTCTTTGGTCGCATTCATCGCAGGTCTGATGGTGCTGCCCGCTATTTTCAGCTTCAACCCGGATACCGATCCTGCCAAGCTAAGTGACTCGTCAGTGTCTATGATTTTTGTCTATCTGCCAAAGCTGTTGCTGGCATTGCAATCTGACATTGGCTACTTCGGCGCTTCTGCGGTTGCTGCGTTGTTCTTCCTGCTGGTCTTTTTTGCTGCGATTACCTCACTGGTGTCAATCATCGAAGTACCAACTGCTGCGTTAATGGAAGAGAAGAACATTAGCCGTAAAAAGGCGCTGGGCCTGCTGGCATTGACAACGGGCGGATTGACGGTGCTGTGTACCATGTCTTTTGGTATGGTTGGTTGGCTGACCGATTTTGTTAACTATGGCGGTGCCAGTCAGAGCATGTTTGCGCTGATCTCGGATGTATTCTACGAAACCATTCTGCCTTTTAACGGCTTACTGGTTTGTTTGTTTGTGATGTACCGTTGGAAAAAGCATAACTTGTCAGAAGAGCTGGCACAGGGGTCACCAAACTATAAAGGCAGCCTGATGGAAAAGTACGTGAACTTCTCGTTATCTACCTTTATCCCAGTGATCCTGACGGTCATCTTCGTTAATACAGTAACGACGAAGTTCTTTGCATTTAGTTTATTTGGCTTCTAGCCGTACTTAGAATGCCACAGGGGCACCTCAGGTATGTGGTGCCCCTTTGCTAAAACGTTACGCCTGAATCCAGGTACTGACCCAGCCCCAGGGTAAAGACCCACAACCCCCAAAGACTATGTTCGAGTACACAGACGGCCAAAGAGCGACTATGTGCGTAGGTATAGGCAAATAACAACCCGCCGGCAAAGGAAAGAGCGATTGCCACCCAATTGTCATACACACAATGGGCCAGCGCGAATACAGCAGCACTCAGCACAACCCTGATTGTCTTCCTCGGTAAAATTCGTTTGTAGCGATGAAAAAAGTAGCTGCGGAACACCAGCTCTTGTGGTAACACCGATAATATTGGATAGGCTATTAGCAGGATCAACCAGTCATTGGTGGAGTTGAGTGGCATATCAAACCAGCTTTCCTGATTCACCAGGCCATAAAACATGGCAGAAAACAGGGCACCGATAAAGAAGGTTGAAAACAGCCGCCGCTTTACTGTGGAAAAGGTGCCCAGACTGGTCAGGCGAAATCGTTTGAAATGTGGGTCAGTGAGTAACAAATATGTACACACAGCTGTGAGTATAATCAGTGCCGGAAATAACCAATTGGCGAGTTGATGGCGAAATGCATAGGCAATAACAGGTAGCAGGAAAAACACCAGGAATAGTTCGCACCAGCGATATTGGTTTGCGTTCAATGTGGCCTCTGGTATGTCTGTCAGCGTTAGCCTAACTATAGTCAAGGCATTTCAACTCGGGTATGGCAGGACAAGGAAAACTTTGTCTATACCAATTTGCTTAATGTCGCGTTCCATTTTGAGGCAAGCAAATATTGTTGATAACCAGCTAAGAATTTTCAACGTTACAGTTTTAAATGAAAATTTTAACGCTGCTTGCATAATAATTGTGCCTTCAAATTGAACAGATATGAAGTGGACTTGGTATTTATCCACTCAGGATTGACTTTTAAGACAGAACTCCTTAGCCTGCCGGGCTTTGTTGTATAAAGACGGATGCATGATGAATAAAAGTGAACTGGTTACAGCCATGGCGGCGCATAGTGAATTGACCAAGAAAGACACACAGGCTGCACTGGGTAGTCTTATAAAACTTATCACCAAACGTCTCTCTGAAGGGGATCAGGTCCAGCTTAATGGTATGGGCACCTTTACGTTAAGCTATCATCCGGCCAAGCCGGGTAGAAACCCCAGAACAGGGGAAGAAATCATGATTGAAGGGCAAAATAAAGTACTGTTTAAGCCAGCCAAAGCCCTCAAGGATGCTCTGGCTGACAAATAGCTCTGATGTTAGCGCGCGGTAGCGGCTTTCATGCTACGTACAAAAGCGCTAAGGGCCTGATACATCGCAGGCTTGTCATCCAAGTGCTGCTCAATAATTTTGACCACAGCAGAACCTGAGATGGCCCCAGCGGCACCTGAATCCAGCGCGGCTTTGACTTGCTCAGGCGTTGAGATACCGAAGCCCAGTAGTGCAGGGGCTGCATGGTACTCGGTGAGCTTAGTGATGATCTCGTCAGTTGGCATTTGCACTTGGCTTTCTGTACCGGTTACACCAGCGCGCGAGAGCAAATAAGTATAGCCTCTGCCGTAACTTGCACATTCGCGTAAGGTATCATCACTGGCATTAGGCGTTGCGATGAAAATTGGCTCAATGCCTGCCTCTACCGCTGCTCTGCGGAACATTTTTGATTCGTGCAGCGGCACATCTGCTACCAATACCGAATCGACGCCCGCGGCTTTGGCCTGTTGATAAAATGCATCAAGACCACGTGCGAAAATCAGGTTTGAATACAATAGCAGCCCAATTGGGATATGAGGATATTGCTCACGCACCGCACGGATCACGTCAAAGCAATCTTCTGTGTCTATGTGCTGTTCTAGTGCACGAATATTTGCAGCCTGGATAACCGGACCGTCCGCGATTGGATCGGAAAACGGGATACCCAGCTCCAGTGCATCCGCACCGCCTTCAATCAGGCTTTTGATGATTGCCAGGCTGGTTTCTTTGTCCGGGTCGCCAATGGTCACGAACGGGACAAAAGCGCCTTGTTGCTTGTCGTTTAGCTGCTGGAACATCTCATTGTAACGGCTCATAGTTCACCTCGCGCTTCTAATACCTGGTGGACATGGGCTAAGTCTTTGTCACCACGACCACTTAAATTGATCACTATCACTGTGTCTTGTTCTTGTGCTTCAGCATATTTCAATGCGTAGGCTAACGCATGACTCGATTCCAGCGCTGGAATAATCCCTTCATGTTTTGCTAATGACTGGAAAGCTGCCAGCGCTTCGTCATCGGTTACAGCGACATACTGAGCGCGGCCTGTCTCGTGCAGGTAGGCGTGTTGTGGTCCAACCGCTGGGTAATCCAGACCAGCAGAGACCGAGTAAGACTCCTCAATCTGACCGTCCTGGTTTTGCATGATATAGGTATAAGCACCATGTAAAATGCCTTTAGTCCCCTTACACAATGCTGCGCCATGTTCTTCAGTTTCCAGACCTTTACCTGCAGGCTCTACACCGATTAGCTTGACGTCTTTTTCGTCAATAAAGTCTGCAAACATCCCAATCGCGTTGGAACCACCACCTACACAGGCCATGACCACATCCGGCAGTTTTCCTTCAGCTTCCAGTACCTGTTGTTTTGCTTCTTCACCGATCATTTTCTGGAACTCGCGTACCAGGGTCGGGAAAGGATGAGGGCCAGCTGCGGTACCAAGCAGGTAGTGGGCGGTTTTGTAATTGGCTGACCAGTCGCGCATGGCTTCATTTACGGCGTCTTTAAGTGTGCCCGAGCCTGCTGTAACCGGGATAACTTCTGCACCCATCAGGCGCATACGGAACACATTTGGTTGTTGACGTTCAACGTCTTTGGCACCCATGTAAACGCGACATTTAAGACCCAGCAAGGCACAGGCCAGTGCTGTTGCAACACCATGTTGCCCGGCGCCGGTCTCAGCGATGACTTCTGATTTACCCATACGTTTAGTGAGCAGTGCCTGACCAAGTACCTGGTTGGTTTTGTGTGCGCCACCGTGGAGCAGATCTTCTCGTTTCAGATACAGCTTCACCTTTGGGTTTTTAACCAGGTTTCTGGTCAGCGTGAGTGGCGTCGGACGCCCTGCAAACTCATTGAGTAATTGATAAAATTCCTGCTGGAATGCCGGGTCTTGCTGTGCTTTGTTAAATTCCTGCTCAAGCTGCTTAAGCGCAGGAACTAGTAATTCAGGGACAAACATGCCACCAAAATCACCGTAATATCCTGTATTCATTTTTTCCACCTCAGTATTTACGAATTGTGTTAAAAGCTGTATTGAGTTTGTCGGCACACTTTTTACCTGGGCTGATCTCGACGCCAGAGTTCAGGTCGAATCCTGCTGCGCCCAGGTATGAGGCCTGTGTCAGGTTGTCAGCGCTCAGTCCGCCTGCCAGCATAAAGCTGCCCGGGGTCTGGCTAAGCAACTGCCAGTCAAATGCTTGTCCTGTTCCACCAAGCTGACCTTTGACCTTAGTGTCGTATAAATGTTTGTCGACGCCCTGTAATGGCTCAGGCAGATGATCACTGATCCCCTGAGCTTTCCAGATCTGGCAGTTAACGGGTAATTGTTTGCGCAGCTCATCGATGTAATCTTGCGTTTCATTGCCATGCAATTGCACAGCGCTGAGCTTGAGGATACGGACGTTTTCAACCACTTGTGCAAGCGATGCATCGACAAATACGCCCACATAGTTGAGCGGTGCGCTGTCTACGACGGCTTTTGCACAGTCAATGTCGACATAACGAGGTGATTTGGGGTAAAAAATCAATCCTCCGTATACCGCACCAGCCTCATAAGCGGCAATGGCGTCCTGGCTGCGGGTTAAGCCACAGACCTTGTTTTCTCCCAGAATCAATTTGCGACAAGCGGTCTCCAGGTCTTGTTCAGCCATCAAAGAGCTGCCGACCAGGAAGCCATTGCAAATGGGGGCAAGGCGTTTAACGTCTGCATGGGTATAGATACCGGACTCAGAGATCACGGTTTTATCGTCCGGGATTAATTTGCGTAACCGCTCGCTGGTCGCCAGATCTGTACTTAAATCCCTGAGATTGCGGTTATTGATACCTATGAGTCTGGCGTCTAACGCGAGTGCGCGATGGACTTCTTCTTCATTGCTGACTTCAGTCAGCACTGCCATGTTCAGGCTGTGCGCAAGTTCAGCCAGAGCTTTGTAACGCGCATCATCGAGTACTGATAGCATTAACAAAATGGCATCGCCACCACTTAAACGGGCCAGATACACTTGGTATTCATCGATAAAAAAGTCTTTACAGATGAGGGGTTGCGAGACCTGAGTTCTGACATAACTAAGATACTCAAAATTACCCTGAAAATACTTTTCGTCAGTGAGCACACTGATGCAGCTAGCGTAACGACCATAAACCGCAGTAATTTCATCCAGGTTGAAGTGTTGACGGATCAGACCTTTTGACGGCGAGGCTTTTTTACACTCCAGAATAAACTGAGTACCCGGGCGGCTCAGCGCCGCGTAAAAGTCCCGATCACTAGGCGTAATTTGATCAATAAAACTCTTCAGCGGGCGGTCTTGTTTTCTCTGAACGACTTCGACTTCTTTGTCAGCAACAATTTTTTCTAACACATTAGCCATTGCTCACCTCCACTATTTCAGCAAGTTTTTGCGCGCAGCGTCCGGACGCCAGTATTTCTGAAACCTGAGCACTGGCTGATTTAAGATCTGTTGCTTTGTCTGTCATGACCAGCAGCGCGGCGACATTGGCGATGATGGCAGCGTTATGTGCTTCTTTGCCTTTGCCATCGAGAATATCCCGGGTTGCCTGGGCATTAAATTCCGGAGTGTCGCCAAAAATGGCTTCGAGCGGGTAGCGTTGCAGCCCAAAATCTTCAGGCGTTAGTGTGTAGTCTGTCAAAACGCCCTGATTGAGCTCGGTTACCTGAGTTTCGCCATGCAGTGCAATTTCATCGCAACCTGAACCATGAACAACCATGGCGCGTTGAGTACCGAGTTTTTGTAAAGTCTCAGCCATAGGGCGACAAAGTTTAGGGTCATAGACGCCAAGTAATTGCACTTGGGGCTTCGCTGGATTCGCCAGTGGGCCAAGGATATTGAACAAGGTGCGGGTCTTGAGTTTAGTGCGCACCGGCATCGCATGTTTGACACCAGCATGATAGTGCGGCGCAAACAAAAAGGTGAAGTTAGTTTGCTGCAAACAGCGTGCACCCAGTAGTGGGTCCATATCCAGGTTTATGCCCAGTGTTTTTAACAGATCAGCAGAGCCGGATTTACTGGATACGCTGCGGTTGCCATGTTTCACCATAGGGATGCCACAAGCGGCCGCAACGATTGCTGCTGTAGTACTGACATTGATGGTGTTGGTGCCATCACCTCCAGTGCCACAACTGTCTGCGCATAGCAGGCCATGGGTGTCAAATGCGGTGGCGTGATCGCGCATCGCTTTTGCGGCTCCGGCGATTTCTTCGGCGGTTTCCCCTTTAATTTTCAGAGCAACCAGAGCTGCGGTTAGCTGTACTTCATCTAGCTGGCCTTGCATGACTGCGCTGAACAGATCTGTAGCCGCGGCGAAGTCCAGTGATTTCTGTTCAAGTAATAAATTTAAACTGTCCATGTCTACTCCTCAGATGTGAGATAGGCGATGCTTTGCTGTAGTAGCTGAGCGCCGCATGGGGTTAAAATTGATTCCGGGTGAAACTGATACCCGATCACCTTATCGTCCGGGTGGTAAATCGCCATTGGGATTTCTTCATAGTTAGCAATGATTTCCAGGCATTCAGGTACCTGAGTTGCCATAAGAGAATGATAGCGAGCCACAGGAAATGACTTACCCAGTCCGTCAAAAACGGGGTGAGGTTTGACGCTAATATGGGATGATTTACCGTGCACCGTCTCACCGGCATGGCCTATGGTGCCACCATAACTTTGCGTTAGCGCCTGTTGACCAAGGCAGATCCCCAGCATGGGGTAGTGACCTTTGCACAATTCAATTAATTCAAGTAAACACCCTGCGTCTTTAGGCGCACCTGGGCCCGGTGATAAAACTAGAATCACAGGATCGGTTTCTTGCTGCATCTTGGCAAAAATGGTGCTGGCATCGAGGTGATTACGATATACCACGAGCTCAGCTCCAAGTAGTGACAGCTCATCGACCAGGTTGTAGGAAAAGGAGTCAAAGTTATCGAGAAAATATATTTTGGGGATCATGCCGGTGCTCCTGAATAAGTCGATTGAATGGCTTTGATGACAGCACTGGCTTTCGCCCTGGTCTCATCGGCCTCGGCTTGTGGGTCGGAGTCATAAACAACGCCTGCACCGGCCTGAACCAGTGCCTGGCCATTTTTGACAAAAGCAGAGCGGATCACGATACAGGAGTCCATTGCGCCATCCCCGGTCAGATAGCCTACAGCACCGCCGTAACTGCCACGGCGTTGTTGTTCTGTATGCCTGACCAGCTCTGCCGCTTTGACTTTAGGTGCACCGACCAGGGTGCCCATATTCATACTGGCCTGATAGGCATGCAGGGCATCCAGATCTGGTTTAAGCTGACCTACGACACGAGAAACTAAGTGCATGACCTGAGAGTATCTGTCTACTTTAAGTAGCTCTTTGGCGTGGCGGGTACCAGGTACGCTGATCCGGGCTACATCGTTGCGCGCCAGATCAACTAACATCAGGTGCTCTGCACGCTCTTTTTGATCGTCTCGAAGTTCAAGCTCGATGCGGCTGTCGAGATCCGGGTTAATACTGCCATCGGCAAACTTGCCTCGAGGTCGGGTGCCTGCAATCGGGTACACTTCGACCTGATTACTCTGCTCACAATATTTCAATGCCGATTCAGGAGAGGCACCAAATAAAACAAACTCCTCATCGCGCATGTAGAACATGTAAGGGCTTGGGTTTTGTTGTTTAAGTGCTTTATAGGCCGAGAGTGGATCGCCACAAGGTAAGGAGAAAGTGCGAGAGGGCACAACCTGAAAGATGTCGCCATCCACGATGTGCTGTTTCAGTTTTACTACCTGCTCTATATATTCTTCGTCACTGATATCAACACTGACCTCACAGCTACCTGCAAGCGGGCTTGGCGAGAATGACTCCAAAGCATCACACTGATGATTGAGAACTTCAAGCTGGCGGCCTACTTCAAAGCAGTTCGCATGAACATCGGGACCGTTGAATACATTACCTATCAACTCAGTCGTTTGAGCCTGATGATCTATGATCAGCAAGGTCTCAGCCAGGTAGAACACGTAGTCCGGACAGCTGTTTGCACCATCCGGCACGTCAGGGAGTTGCTCAAAATTAGCAACCATATCGTACGCAAATACGCCACCCAGAAACAGCGAGAATGGTGTGTCTGAGTTACACTTGATGCGGTTGATACAGGTTCTGAGCGCGCTGAACGCGTTATCGGCCTTCAGCTTGGCATACTCATCGAGATCGGCAGATGTGTCCTGATAAGTAATGGTCAGCACTGAGTTGTCGAGCGTTACGTCACAGTTTTCGACTTCCTGCGCCAGATAGGGCAGAAGCTGCTCGCCGTTGTTGGACATCGCCCGGACTATTACATTTTTGCCCGTACATTCAAAGCGCAGTGCTGTATCAACCAGGATAATGCTCTTTACATTGTCTTTGGAGTCTATTTCTGCAGATTCCAGCAACAATGAGTTGGGCTTATCCAGCGCCGCGAACAGAGACAAGGGGCTGGCGATGTATTCTCGCCGTAACCGAATACTGGTTACTTCCCCGGGCTGTGTCGTTATATGACTAAAAATCACACCTCATTCCTCGTAATTTTCATAAATTAATCTAAAAAAAACCCCCGAAAGCGATTTGCTTGCGGGGGTCTGTGTATTAGGTACAAAGATGCCGTCCCGCTAATTCAGGCACCACCACCAAGATTCTACTAGTAAAATAGTTGTTATATTATTGATCACTATACAATATCTTTGAGAAAATTAAGTTACAAAAAAACCCGCGTGTTTAGCGCGGGTTTCGAAAATCTTGCATGCACAACGACTCACCCGCTAATTACGAGTGCCACCACCAAATGTTGAAAGTTGTTTGTGTTTTCATTTGTTAAGTCGTCGTTATGTAAATTTAGTGACCACAGTAAACCGCACTATAGGACAAAGTGTCAAGGTCAAATTGGAAAAAATGCGGCCAGTTCCCAAAAATGGTTATTTTGGCCTAGCTGCTTGCTGCATTATCACTGTTTAGTGCGTCAGATAACCGCCCTTAGAAGTAAACAACATGGTATACTAAAATCCGCATTTTTTTAGAAGGTTATGAGAGTTTGATAAAATACGACTTACACAGTCACAGTACTTTTTCGGATGGTCGTTTGGCGGTCGGTGCCTTGCTTGAACGAGCAACCGAAAGAGGTGTGGACGTACTTGCCATTACAGATCACGACACCACCGCAGGTATAGCTCCTGCAAGGGCGTATATCACTGATCAACAGTTGCCTTTGTCACTCATCTCCGGGGTTGAGATTTCAACCAAGTGGGAGAGCTTTGAAATACACATTGTGGGTCTGAATATAGATGAATCGAACAATGCACTGAGCACCTTGCTTGCCAGTCAACAGCAGAAACGTCGTGATCGCGCTAAAGAGATTGGTGCACGACTGGCCAAGCGAGGTTATGAAGGTATCTATGAGCAGGCGCAAACCCTGGCTGAGAACGCTGAAATTACCCGTGCTCACTTTGCCAAAGCACTGGTAGACAGAGGGGTCGCTAAAAATATTCAGGGTGTGTTTAAAAAGTTTTTGGGGCGCAACAAAATCGGGTATGTGCCCAGCAGCTGGTGCAGTATGAGTGAGGCGATAGATGCCATCCATCAGGCTGGTGGCGTAAGCGTACTGGCGCATCCGGGTCGTTATCAGATGTCTAATAAGTGGCTCAGAAAGCTACTAAGCGAATATAGTGCTGCGGGCGGCAAGGCAATGGAGGTCGCACAGCCACAACAGGCACCATCGGAGCGACAGTTTCTGGGGCAGTTGAGTCGTGAGTTTGACTTACTGGCTAGCCAGGGATCTGACTTTCATTATCCAACGAACTGGTTGGATCTTGGAAAAAATCTATACTTACCAAAAGATTGCCAAGGTGTTTGGCAATTCTGGGGCGCGACAGAGGAGTGACAGCGTGAGCCAATTTTTCCATATCCATCCTGATAATCCACAAGGTCGTCTGATCCGTCAGGCCGTTGACATCATTCAGCAAGGTGGCGTAATCGTATATCCAACCGATTCTGGATACGCCATTGGCTGTAGTCTGGGTAATAAACAGGCGAAAGAGCGAATTGAGCGTATTCGCGGTATTGAGAAGCATCATAACTTTACGCTGATGTGCCGGGATTTATCTGAGCTTTCGACTTATGCGCGTGTCGACAATCAAATGTTTAGGATGATCAAAAACAATACGCCGGGCCCTTATACATTTATTCTTAAGGGAACTAAAGAGGTCCCAAGGCGGTTGCTTAATGAGAAGAAAAAAACCATCGGGATCCGGGTGACAGAACATCCGATCACGGCAGCTTTACTCACGGAATTAGGTGAGCCCTTGATGTCTTGTTCGTTAATTCTGCCGGATGAGCAATTTACCGAATCGGACCCGGACGACATTCGCCTGCGTCTGGAAAAGCACGTTGACCTGATCATTCATGGTGGGTACCTGGTAGAGCAGGCGACGACTGTGATTGATATGTCCGACGATGAAGTGGTGATCCTGCGTCGTGGTTGCGGCGATACAACCCAGTTCGAATAATCATGCCTGATCAGAGTGCCCAGCAAAAGCTGCCACTGGCATTTTTACATGGTGAAGCGGTATTGGAAAAGCCGGAGGATCTGTACATTCCTCCGGATGCACTGGAAGTCATACTGGAGACTTTTGAGGGGCCGCTCGATCTGTTGCTGTATCTCATTAAACGCCACAAGCTGGACATCCTTGAGTTACCGATACTGAGTATTACGCAGCAATACGTGCAGTACGTGGAGATGATGCAGGATATGCAGCTGGAGCTGGCCGGTGAATACCTGGTTATGGCGGCCTTACTGGCACAAATTAAATCGCGTTTATTGTTACCGGTTCACGAAGAGCTGGAAGATGAGGAAGATCCGCGTGCAGAATTGGTCAGACGGCTTCAGGAGTATGAGCAATTTAAAAAAGCGGCTGAGAATCTGGACCAGATCCCCCGCGTAGATCGGGAAATTTTTGTTGCCCGCGCGCTGATGGAAGAATCAGAAGAACCACAAACCCGATTACCCGACATTGAGATGGCCGAGCTGCTTCTGGCCCTGAGTGATGTGATGGCACGGGCAAAAACCTTTGAACATCATCAGATCAGTGCTGAAGTGTTGTCAACTCGTGAGCGTATGGCCGCAATTCTTCAGTTTTTATCTGAACATACCGAGCCGGTTGAGTTTACACGCTTGTTTACTTTGTCGGAGGGGCGCAGTGGTGTGGTGGTCACGTTTATCGCCATGCTTGAGTTATTGAAAGAGCAATTGATTAACTGTGTGCAGGTAACTCCCGCAGGTACGCCTGCCAGTGCAATTTATTTGTCATTAAAGCTACACGAGTGACGCGGGCTCTGTCATAATACGCCGCTTTAGACTAGCCTTATCCTACTTGCATGAAACGTCGTATCAGTGATGAACAATTGGTTGAACTGGTTGAAGCAGCCATTTTCGTTGCCGATAAGCCTTTGTCTCGCAAACAATTGAAAGAAACCGTTTTGCAGGATATTCATGTATCTGATGTCCGCCTCAGGCAGGCGCTGGATACCTTGAGCGAGCATTATCAAACCCGCGGTGTCAAACTGGTTGAAGTCGGAACGGGCTACCGTTTTCAGGCCTGTGCCAGCTTAAGTCCCTGGCTCAGTAATCTGTGGCAGGAAAAAGCGCCAAAGTATTCTCGTGCAACACTCGAAACATTGGCACTTATCGCTTATCGACAACCCATAACCCGGGGCGAGATTGAGCAGGTGCGGGGCGTGACGGTCAGCTCTAACATCATTAAAAGCTTGTTAGAGCGACAATGGATAAAGATAGTGGGCTATAAAGAAGTGCCGGGTAAACCCGCACTGTATGCAACAACGAAACAATTTTTAGACTACTTTTCGCTTAATGGGTTGGATATGCTCCCTGAGCTGCCTTCCCAACAGGGCGAAAAGCTAGATCAGATGTTAGATGATCCTTCTGTGAGAGAACCATCAGAATGAGTGAGAAGTTACAAAAAGTTTTAGCACGCGCTGGCGTTGGCTCGCGTCGTGAAATGGAAAAGTACATCGAAAGCAACCGTGTTAGTGTTGATGGTAAGGTGGCCAGACTGGGTGATCGTGTTGAGGAAAATGCGGTTATCCGGGTCGATGGGCATATCGTAAAAGTAGAGCAGCAGGATGATCGGATCTGCCGTGTCTTGATGTACCATAAGCCAGAAGGCGAGCTGTGTACGCGTAAAGACCCTGAAGGGCGTCGTACTGTGTTTGATCGTCTGCCGCGTATTGAAGGCGATCGCTGGATTGCTATCGGCCGATTGGATGTTAATACATCAGGTTTGTTATTGTTCACCAATGATGGTGAACTGGCCAATCGTTTGATGCATCCAAAATATGAAGTAGAACGAGAGTATTCGGTACGCGTATTTGGTGATGTGACTAATGAGCACCTGCGTAACCTGAAAAAAGGGGTAGAACTGGAAGATGGTCCGGCGAAATTCCTGAAGCTGGCACCACGCGGTGGTGAAGGCCTGAACAAGTGGTTTAATGTTACTCTGACTGAAGGTCGTAATCGTGAAGTGCGTCGTTTATGGCAGTCACAGGAGCTTGAAGTCTCGCGCCTTATTCGTATTCGCTACGGTAAGTTAGAGTTGGGTAAACGTCTGCCTCAGGGGGGCTGGGAAGAACTCAAGCTGGAAGATGTGAATTACCTTCGCAAATCTGTTGGCATGCGCCCTGAAACGCAAACTAAGCTGTCGGTGATGCCTGAAAAGCGTAAAGACAAGCGTGCTAAGATAAACCGTATTCGCAAGGCGGTAAGCAAGCATAATCAGCGTCTCAAGCAGAGCAAACGTCGTTAATAGACATAAAAAAAGCCGCGAAAGCGGCTTTTTTTATGTCTTTATTTTACCTGTGCGTCCAGCGACTGACCATTTACCTCGGCCGAATCATCAGACATCAGATAAAGATAAGTTGGCATCAAATCTTCTGGTGTTTTTAATTTATCTTTATCTTCTCCCGGATAGGCTGTGGCGCGCATGCCTGTGCGAGTAGCCCCTGGGTTGATACAGTTAATACGAATGTTGGTTTTGCCAACTTCAGCGGCCCAGGTTTGCATCATCCCTTCGGTAGCGAACTTTGAAATGGCATAGGCCCCCCAAAACTCTCGGCCCTGACGACCAACTCCGGATGAAGTGAAGATAATTGATGCACTGGGGGCTTTGCGCATGACAGGGAACAGGTATTTGGTGATCATAGCCTGCGCAGTGACATTTACTTTCATGATGTTTTCGAATGTAGAAACACAAAAGTGCTCTAGCGGACCCAATGCACCTAATATAGAGGCGTTGTTCAGTAGTCCGTCAAGCTTGCCAAATTGTTGTTCGATAGTGGCGGCAAGATCTCGATAGTGCTGTTTTGTGGCACCCTTTAGGTCTAAAGGTACTATTGCAGGTTTTGGATATCCTGCGGCGACGATTTCGTCATAAACACATTCCAGCTTGCTGGTGGTTTTACCCAGCAAAATAACGGTCGCGCCATGTTTGGCATAGGTCAGCGCAGCAACCCGGCCAATGCCATCGCCTGCACCAGTGACCAAAATCACTTTGTTTTCTAAAGCATTCTCAGCTGCTTGATAAGTATGCATTTTGAACCTCTGAGCTAAATTTTCAGCATATTTTACCACATACCACAGCCAAGTTATCGAATTTATTGTAAATATGGCTGGCGAAACGCTACACTTTGCGTTAACTTAAACTGGTCTAATGTCTTATTAAAAGCAGATTTACCTTTAAGTACCTTTTTGCAAAGGTTTTAACTAAATATTCTCTGATTGGTCAATTTACCAGCTAAATTAAGCAGTTAAGTTGAATTCAGGGCTAAGAATAATAATAAGATTATGTCGGAGCCAAATAAATGAAAAAAATGCTACTCTCACTCGCGGTTTCTGCAGCCTTAGCTGGTTGTGGTGGCGGTGAAACCCTTGAAGATGTAAAACAAGAAAGCACAGCTGTAACACCCAGCGCCTCGATTAAATTCGACCCTGCCAATGGGGTGATTTCGGTGCCTAATGATCTGCTGTTTAACGGCACGAAAGATGGCACGCTGAATATTCCAGGTGAACTGAACGATGACGGCTCTGCTAAAATCCAGCGTGCAAATTATGCCGACCCTTCACTGGCGTTGGGCGCACTAGATGGTTGGTCAACGCAAATGCCATTTGCGATTGATTTAACAGTGCCAGCTGGTGTTGAAATTGATGCGGCGAGTGTCGCAACGCCCGGTGCTGTGAGAATTTTTGAAGTGGTCATGGGCGCCAGCCTGACTGATCAGGACTGTGCAACTGTACCTGCCGGGATTGCCTGTAAAGGGGTCGCTGAGCTGACCTTTGGCCCAACTGGTGATTTTATTGCTCAGCTAGGTGCAGACGGGAAAAGCATTAATGTTATTCCTGTGAAGCCGCTAAAATCGGCGACGACTTACATCACAGTATTGACAACGAGCCTGAAAGACAGCTCGGGCAGTGTTACGCCTTCTTCTTCTTACACATTGCTTAAGCAGGAAGCGCCTTTGGTAACACCTGCACAAAAGAGCTTGCAAGCGGTTGTACGCAGCTATGAGAGTGCGGTGACATCTCTGGGTACTGTGACCAGCGAAGAAATCATTTATTCTGCTGCAATGACAACCCACTCGACTTTTGAAGTCATGGGGGCCGTGAAACAGTTACTGGCTGGGTCATTGACTACCGAGCAGAGACCCGTTTTGAGTGTTGGTCAACAACCCGTTGATGGCCTGACCGTTGCTGATGTGCTGGGTGAGCGTTTACCTGAGCAAATTCGTCCTCTGTACCGTTCAGTGAGATACTTACAAGGTAATATTGTACTGCCACGTTACCTGGGTGAGCCGCAAACGAAAGACGACGCAGCGCTGGCAGATACCTACTGGCAGGCACAGTGTGATAACGCCGCAGCGGTTGCCGGCTATATTCAGGCAACGGGTGGCACACCTGAGCTCAAAGAAGGTAACGATACGCTTTGTAATGCGTTATCTGAAGGTCGTTTGCGAGACTTAGGGCTGGATCAGCACAAGTTTGTCAGCAAATATAACCCAATTCCAAAAGCGCTGGGCGCGAATAACATCCCGGTCCAGATCACTATGCCTGCGGACGAAACAAATCGCCCAGAAACCGGCTGGCCGGTTATTATCATGCAACATGGTATCACCAGTAAGAAAGAAGACATGCTGGGTCTGACGCTGGCATTGACTCAGGCTGGGTTTGCAACGGTTGCAATTGACCACCCATTGCATGGTGACCGTGGTATTGATGTAGATGGCGATGGTGAGGTTGATTTCAACGCGTCAACGAAGAGTGTACTTCACTATATGAACCTGCAATCACTGCTGGTTGCACGTGATAACCTGCGTCAATCAACAGCCGATCTGCTGGGTCTGCGTCTGGGTCTGAATTTCATCAATCAGGCGACGGCGGTTCCTTTGCTGTTCAATACACAGGATGTGAGCTTTATCGGCCACTCTTTGGGATCGGTTGTTGGGCCTAGCTTCATCGCGTTGGCTAATACACCGCTGGATGAGCAGGTTGATGCCTTGTTTAGCGTGAAAGCGGGCGCATTATCAAGCGGTGGTTCGGGCATTGCAAACTTCCTGGTAGAGTCAGCTTCTTTCGGCCCGGTGGTGAAAAGCGCGGTCTTGTCTGCAGCAACAGACTTAGCTGTATCAAAACAGTTTAATGCTTACCTGGGAGAAGGTGCCATCTCAGATTGCGGCCAGTTTGCGACTGATGCCGGTGCGTTTGCAAACTGTGCATATTCCACCTTTACTGCGCAGCTAGAGGCGAACGGTGATACCGTTTCACTGGGCGCAATTGATGCAACCGTCACCCAATTCGCTTATGCAGCACAAAGTGTGCTGGGTAGCGCTGACCCGCTTAACTATGCTGGCGCGGTAAACGCGCTGGGTACACCTATTTATATGGGTGTTGTTGTGGGTGGTGAGAATGGCAATAAAGAAGATCAGGTTATCCCTCCTTCAACGCAAAGCAATCCGTTGTCTGGCAGCTTACCAATGGCCGCTGTAATGGGGCTGACGCCTGTGAGCGAAACGCAAACGTCAACCGACGGCACTGCAGGTAGCTATGTTGTACGCTTTAGCCAGGGACATCACAGCTCACTGTTGACCACCAGCTTTGATGAGCAATCAGGTGGCACAGCAGAAGGTCATGCTGCAGCGACCATGGAAATCCAGCAGCAACTGGCGACTTTCCTGGCTTCCAAGGGCCTGATGTTACCAATTACGAATGATGCTGTTATTGCAAAATAATCGTATTTGAGAGATTATGAAAAAGCCGCTGTTTTAGCGGCTTTTTTTTACTTAAATTTCAGGAGTAGAAAGTTGGTATTTTTATATGAATACGGATTATTTTTGGCTAAAGCGGTGACGCTGGTCGCTGCGTTAGGTGCAATTATTGCGATGATAGTTGCGGCAAGCCATAAGCCGAGTTCTCAGTCCGGTGAAATCGAGCTGACCGATCTGTCCAAACGACTGGACGAGGCTAAAGAGCAGTTTCTGACACAAACCCTGGATAAGAAAGCGCTGAAGTCCCACCTCAAGCAACAGAAAAAGACGCAATCAGAACAGTCTACTGAGACAAAAAAGCGGGTCTTTGTGATTGAGTTTTGTGGCAGTATGGATGCTCATGAGGTCGAAAACCTCAGAGAGGAAGTGACGGCTATTCTGACCATTGCAGAGGCAAAGCAGGATCAGGTCGTGGTTAACCTGGAGAGTGGGGGAGGGGTTGTACATGGTTATGGGCTGGCAGCCTCACAACTACAACGTATTAAAGATGCGGGCCTGCCACTGACGGTTTGCGTGGATAAAATTGCTGCCAGTGGTGGTTATATGATGGCCTGTGTGGCAGATAAAATCATTGCTGCGCCGTTTGCGATTGTTGGCTCAATTGGCGTCATTGCTCAGATGCCTAACTTTAATAAGCTGCTAAAAAAGAACGACATTGACTATGAGCAAATTACAGCGGGTGAGTTCAAACGCACGTTGACCCTGTTTGGTGAGAATACAGATAAAGGGCGCGAAAAGTTTCGTGAAGAAGTAGAGCATACCCATGGTTTGTTCAAGCGTTTTGTCAGCGATAACAGACCGAATATGGATATTGATAAAGTGGCGACAGGAGAGCACTGGCTGGCCACACATGCACATGAGTTTTCCCTGGTAGACGAAATCCGCACCAGTGACGATCTGTTGTTAGACTTAAATCAAGCCTATCAGCTTTATCAGGTAAGGTTCAAACTGAAAAAGTCGCTGGCTGAGAAACTGGGCGTTGGTGTTAGTCTTAGCCTTGAAAAAGGCGCGATGCGTTTATTCTCTAAATGGCAAAAATCGAGTTATTAAGCACTTAGGGCAGTGTGGTTTGCACATTGCCTACTTATTTTCGCCTGATGTCTCAGGCCTGAATATATAATGTTGCAACGTGGTTATGCCTGGCGCTAGAGCGTGCCACTGCTCAGCTCTTATATTCAGTTCGACATAACCCGCTGTCACTATGTTATCAAATTGGTGTGTACTCAGATGATTTACCAGTATCGTTAAGGCAGGATTGTGGCCAATTATTGTCACATCATTGCACTCGTCTGGCAGCAGGCGCAGGCAGTCCATTAAGTCGACAGCATCAAAGGTATAGAGTGCTTGTATTTCCTCAATAGCCTGAGTCACCTGACATTGAGCGTGCAAGATATGCGCAGTATCCCGTGCCCGGCGAGCTGGGCTGGTAAATATAAACGTATCGGGCAGCAAACCTAATTGTTTTGCCAGCGCCTGAGTTCGTCGCACGCCTTTGGGTTTGAGCGGCCGGTCAAAGTCGTGCAGCATAGGATCCTGCCAACTGGATTTGGCGTGTCGGATCAGCCTGAGTGTTCTATTCATACACAACTCAACCAAAATTTCATGTTGTTAGTGTAGACTAAGTTGTTGTGAACAGCTCATTTTCTAGGGTATTGCCATTAATTAGCTGCTTATAAGTCCACCCCTGGTGATGGCAGAGCTCCAGTAATGCGATATCCAACGCCTTATGGCAGGTATCATACTCGATAACAAACTCATCGGGCTGAGACTGCCTGACGTGCTTAACCCCGTCAAGCTGTGCTATTTGATCTCTCATCTGATCCGTTAATCGTTGCAGTTGCAAGGTCAAAAAGGCGGTGCCTGAATTGTTTTGGGTATATCTTTGGTGACTGGTCAGTTTACCTTGTTCAAGGTACAGCACAGTGTCACATAAGCGCTCCAGCTCACTCAGATCATGTGAACTGAGCATAAAGGTGATGTCTTTACTTAGACTTGCAATCAATGAACGGATGGCTTTTGCATTGATGGGATCCAATCCTGCCGTAGCTTCATCCAGCAGGACGATTTTGGGTTGTCCAATCAATGCTTGTGCAATGCAGATCCGCTTTCTCATACCATGCGACAGCTCAGAGGCCTTGGCATTGAGCTGGTTACCGAGATCAACTAGCTCCAAAACACGTGCCGTTTCCTGCGTTGCGTCACGGTGACTTAATCCCTGTAACTGGCCATAAAAGGTCAGTTGTTTGCCAACCGAAAAGCGGGGATCCAGCTGCGCATCTTGCGGCAAGGCACTGAGCACACCAAACAGGGCGTTGTCGCCTGGTGTATGTCCAAGTACTTTGACGCTGCCCGCGTCAGCTTGTAAGAAGCCACACAAGATACTGAATAGCGTTGTTTTTCCTGCTCCATTAGGGCCTACCAGCGCAACCGTATGACCGTGACCTAACGTAAAGCTGACCTTATCCAGTGCGCACTTGTTGGCAAATCGCTTGGTGACTTCATTGACTTCAATGACGAATGACGTTGAGGTACTCATAGATCTTTCCTTTTCATTAGCCAAAAAGCAGCACTCAGCAATACCGCAGTTTGTAGCAGGGGAAGTGCAATGGCGTGTAAACCGATACCGTGCCAGGGAGCAATGTCACTGATATGCACACCGGGTAGCAAATAATACAGCCAGTGAATCGGTTCGAACAAAGAGGTTAGGTAACCAATCAACATATTCCCGACAGTAAAGAGCAAGCTGGCATAAATGATACTCAGCCTGGCCGAGCTTGCGAGCAGATTAAGTAAACTCATCAGTGCGATGAAGGGAAGTGTTGTTAATACGAGTAACATGATAATGGAGGTGACTTTGCCGAGGCCGACCATGGCCAATGTGGTGTCCCGGGTTAGCATGAGTATCCAGGCTGCAAGAGCTGAGGCCGTGATCAGGGTTAGTAAAATGAGGGCCTGGCCTGCAAATCGACCAAGCAAGATCTCTCCTCGGCTGGCACGTAATGTCAGGAATCTGAGCGTACCCCGTTTAGCGTCCTCAACAGTTTGATCGGCACTGACAAACAAGGTAAAGACTGGAAAGCTAAACAAGGCAATGATCCAGTAGACCGACAGTTCAGCCTCCGGCCAGCGTGCTAATGAATAAAGTCCCACTGAACCGGCTATTTGTACAGCGATATCTGAGAACTCTGCGCTGTTGAGTACTGAAACGGCATGATAAATGGGGTAGCGTAAGATCATCAGCCACACCATAGTAAAGGCGGCCAGTGCCAGCCAGCCGCGTTTGGTCGCAAACAAGCGGGTCAGTTCAAACTGACTCAATAAAATGATTCTTTTTAGTGGCATAGTGCACTCCTTTTGCGGATACCTTAACGCAAAAGCAAATAGATGGGAAAGGTGAGAATTGTTTCAGAGTGTGGCGAACAAAAAAAGGAGCCCGAGGACTCCTTTTTTTACATGGAGAGGATTACCAACCGCATTGGCGGTTTTTATTTTGCTCGTCCAGATAGGTCTGCAGTGGTGCAAAGTAATCCAGAATAGCTGTTGCGTCCATTTGTTGGCTGCCAGTGACGCTTTCCAGTGCTTCTTGCCATGGGCGGCTGCTGCCCATTTCAAGCATGGCATTTAAGCGCTCACCAGCTTCCTTCGAGTTGTAAACAGAGCAGCGGTGAATGGCTTCTTTGCTACCGGCAATCTCACACAAAGCTTTGTGGAATTCAAACTGAAGGATATGCGCCAGGAAGTAACGCGTGTAAGGTACATTGCCCGGTACGTGGTATTTTGCACCTGGATCAAAATCGTTTTCGCTGCGAGTGATCGGCGCTTTAAGACCTTGATACTTTTCACGCAGGTCCCACCAAGCTTGGTTGTATTCTTGCGGGCTGATTTCTCCGGAGTAGACTTTCCAGCGCCATTGGTCAACCAACAGGCCAAATGGAATGAAGGCTATTTTGTCCAGTGCCATTTTCATCAGCAGACCAATGTCTTTTGATTCATCAGGTACTTGCTCTAACAAACCGATTTCTTTTAGATAGCCTGGCGTTACTGACAGGGCTATCGTGTCACCGATAGCTTCATGGAAACCATCGTTGGCACTTTCCTGATAATACAACGGCAGTGTGTTGTAAGCTCGTTGATAGAAGTTGTGGCCTAACTCGTGGTGAATAACAGAGAATTCTTCGCCAGTGCGTTGGATACACATCTTAATACGCAGATCGTCTTTGTTATCCAAGTTCCAGGCTGATGCATGGCATTGTACGTCACGATCCTGTGGTTTGGTAAATAACGAACGAGTCCAGAAAGTCTCTGGCAGCGGTTCAAAGCCCATTGAAGTAAAGAACTTCTCTGCACCTTTTACCATTTTGATTTCATCGTAGTTATGCTGCTCAAGCAGTTCAGTGACGTTATAACCCGGATCGGCATTTTCTGGTGCTACCAGGTCATAGATGTTGCCCCATTGCTGAGCCCACATGTTACCTAGCAGGTGCGCTGGGATTGGCTGATCTTGTGGAACTTTATCTTCACCATATTTTTCGCCTAGCTTAGCACGGACATGACAATGCAAAGAGTCATAAAGTGGTTTTACTTGCCCCCAGATGCGATCAAGCTCTTTGGCGAAGTCATCAGCCGGCATATCGTATTTGCTGCGCCACATCGCGCCTGTGTCACGATATCCGAGTTCCTGAGCACCTTCATTTGCTAAAGAGACCAAATCTTTATACAAAGGACGCATCTGAGGAGAAACCTGGCGCCAGCCTTGCCATACGTCTAACAATTCATCGTAGTTTCGGCTATTGGCCATTTTGGATGTCATTTCACCCAAACTCATGCAGTTGCCGTCTTTGCAGTATTTTCCTTTGCCGTACATACCGTCCAGCTCAGCCGATAGCTTAGCTAATTCAGCCGTTTTTGCTGCGTCTTTTGGTGCTGGCAATGTCAGGTTAAGCTTCAGTTTGTCGAGTTTACGGCGATTGTCGTAGCTCAGTTCAAGCTCATCAAACTTGGCTGCTTCGTTGGCTAATGCGACCAGTTTTTCTGTGTACTCCTGGCTTACGTCAGCGGCCAATGATGCCGTGTCTTCCGTTATGAAATTGGCATAGATCCAGGCTGAACGTGCACTGCGGTAGCTCAGGTCCTGTAGCTCTTGTTCTGCTTTGGTTAAAAATGCTTCTGCATCTTTTTCGGTCAAGGTTGACGTGCTTGTTGAGTTACATCCACTCAGAGAGAGTGCCCCGGCAACCACGAGGGCGCCCAGGCTGAGTTTGAATTGTAGTGCCATCATTGTTCCAATTATCGTTATTAGAGACGTGATAATACCAGTGTCGGCTGATTGCGACAATTCGCGTTGTATGAGCAGAGTAAAAATATTGTGATAAGTGGCATTTGTTCCATACTTAAAGCGCCATCAACCGGGAGGTGCCGAAACTATGTGGTTACTGATACTCGTCTTCATTGCTGTGTGTTTTATTTTCTATGTTAAAGAAGTGAGGTTAAAAGTTGTTTCGAACTCTGCTTTAGCATATTTCAAGCGAGCATTACCCCAGCTATCACAAACTGAGCGTGAAGCGATGGAGGCTGGTGATACCTGGTGGGATGCAAGTTTGTTCAGTGGAAAACCCAACTGGTCACAATGGCTGAAAACGGGCAAGCCTGGGTTGAGTGACCATGAGCGAGACTTTATTGAACATGAATTGGCTGAGCTGATGGCGATGCTGGATGAAAGTCAGATCTGTGCTCAGGGCGATTTGCCACCGGAAGTTTGGCAATTTCTGAAAGAAAAGGGGTTTTTCGCTTTCATTATTCCAGAAAAATTCGGCGGCAAAGCCTTTAGTGCGCAGGCCAACTCGGCCATTGTAGCGCAAATTGCCACGCGCAGTTTGTCTGCGGCAGTGACCGTGATGGTGCCAAACAGTCTGGGTCCGGCTGAACTATTACTGCATTTTGGTACTCCCGAGCAACAACAAACCTGGCTACCTAAATTGGCAGATGGTTCAGCACTGCCGTGCTTTGCATTGACCTCCCTTGAAGCTGGCTCAGACGCCGGTGGCATTACCGATTTTGCGGTGGTGTGTAAGCAAGAGTTTGATGGGGAAATGACTTTGGGCCTGAAAGTCACCTGGCATAAGCGTTATATCACTTTGGCACCTGTGGCTTCCGTGCTGGGGTTGGCGTTTAAAGTATATGATCCCGATCAGCTTTTATCAGAAGCAACAGAATTAGGCATTACCTGTGCACTCATCCCGACCGACCATCCGGGTGTTAAGGTTGGAGCAAGACATGATCCTATGGGGTTGGCGTTTATGAATGGCACAACACAAGGGCAGGGGGTGTTTATCCCTATGCACTGGGTTATCGGGGAGATGGACGGAATAGGTAAGGGCTGGCGCATGCTGGTTTCTTGTCTGAGCGCCGGGCGGGGTATCTCATTACCGGCTTTAAGTGCAGGAACCGCACAGTTGAGTGCTAAGGCGTCGACTGCTTATTGTCGTGTCAGGCGACAATTTAAACAGCCATTGTGGCGATTTGAAGGGGTCCAGGTGGCATTGGCGCGGATCGCGGGGCTGAGCTACAGCATAGAGGCCACCCGACAAAATACTGCGATGGCCATAGACCTGAATAAAAGTCCTGCGGTGATCACGGCGATTGCCAAATACCACCTGACCGAAATGGCCAGAGTTGCTATCAACGATGCAATGGATTTACATGGTGGTAAAGCAATTCAGCGCGGGCCACTGAACTATCTTGCGCTGCATTATCAGGGGATGCCGATAAGCATTACCGTAGAAGGCGCGAATATCCTGACGCGAAATTTAATGATTTTTGGTCAGGGCGCAACCCGCTGCCATCCCTACGTGCTCAAAGAAATGGCGGCTGCACAAGAGCAGGATGCGGATATGGCATTGCAGCAATTCGACAAGGTACTAATGCAGCATTTGGCCCATAGCGGTAAAACCTTTCTCAAAGCGTCGTTTAATGGCCTGACTTGTGGTGTGTTTTCATCTGCGCCCGTTGCCGGAGAGGTAGCACGCTACTACAAAACGCTGACCTGGTATAGCCAGATTTTAGCTGTCTTGAGTGACCTGGCAATGCTGGTTTTGGGAGGCAAACTAAAGCTGCAGGAAATGCGCTCAGCCAGGCTTGGAGATATGTTGAGCCAGCTCTACTTGGCGTCATGTGTATTGAAAAAGTTTGAGGATGACGGTCGTCAGTGCAGTGATTTACCTCTGGTGCATTATGCTATGCAATTCCATCTCAGTGCGTTTGAGCAGGCTTTTACCGGGTTCATCGATAATTTCGCGCCTACCGGGTTAAAGACCATAGCAAAACGCTGGTTTATGCCTTTCGGGAGTGCTGTGGATGGTCCGTCGGACCGTTTGATTACGGCACTGTGTGATAGCCTTTATCGTAATAAGCTGACCCTCGCACGGGTAAGTAATCTATGTGATACCTCAGGACATGCAGGGTTGGCTGCACTGGAAAAGGCATTTCAGCTATTTCCCAAATGCGAGCAAGGGTTGCATAAGTTTGAACGTTGGCAAAAGGCCCATCAGGCAAAGTTGCTGGTATTAAATACTGATGAGCAGCTTGCGATGGCTGTCGCGGAATGTATCCTTGACGAAGAGGAGAGAGAGTTGCTCGTGGAATGGTTCCAAGCCAGTCGGAAGGCCCTGAGTGTGGATGAAAGCGCTTAATGTCATTCGCTATGTGATAGCTATCACTTATTGTTGCTTCGTTGTTTGTGTGAGTCGGCTATTTGACTCACACGAAATAAATGACGACCAAAGAAAATTAGAGGGGGGATGCAAGTATAAGCTTAGCGAGCAAATGGGTCGGCGTTAATTTTGTCAACATACCACTCGCCTTTGCGCCTTATAAGCTGGACGCTGCGCATATCGTCTACCTGCTCTCCGTGCAACATACCGGTAAAAATTAAGTTGATACGGGCTTCGTTGCCGTATTGTTCCCGTAAGCTTTGGTTTGTCATATCCACTTCAATGGTCACCTGATCGTACTGCATGTTTACCAGATTCCTGGCGAATTGAGATGGCGTGCCATAAGAACGCATGATCCTGCCCATGCGTGGCGTTGAGCGACTTAACGCCAACTCCATGTCTTTCTTATTATACAGTGCGTCAAAAAACACCGTTGCTGCATATCCAGGGGTGTTTTTGTCCCCACGCGCAGCGTCATTATCACCACAACCGGATAGCATCAATAGGATTACAGTTGAAAAAGTAAGTAGTAATTTCATCTTAGTAGTAATTCGGGTGAATATGACTTTAGTTTGTCTTCTAATCGGGCTTTTGTAAAGTACAGGTCGGTAAAATACGGGGAGAATGACGAGGAACGACTATAAATCAATGGGAAGTGACAAACAGTTGCAGCATTTCGCCGCAACTGTTTGAAATCTAGATTACTCAATATCGCATTTTAGAGTTCCGCGACCTGTTCGGTAGCAAATTTCTCCTATATACAGCAATAGATCTTGTGGTAATACGTCTTTGATTAGTTTAGTTTGCGTGTCACCGTTATAACATTTGATGTCTTTGTTGCTTACCAGACAGGTGAGAGAGCCGTTTGCCAGTACTTTATGTACGGTCGCATTTGCCGCAAGCAGATCCGTCAGTTCTGTGCCCCGACTACCCCAGCACTGCCAGCTGGCATCGCTTAGCTGGGCACATACATTACTTGCGTCGACAGCGTTAAGTTTTGTCGCAAGCAATTGTACAGGCACGTTTTTCACCGGGTTATCGCCCTTGGCATTACACATGATTGTCCCATAATTGCCAAGCAAGCAGGCATAGTCGCCTTTAGTTATCACTTGTTTGAGTTCGACAGGGGCATCCAGAGAGAGTGTCTGACCTAAGGTTTCACGGCAATATTCAAATTGACCATCCGTTACTTTACAAACATAGTCATCACCTCGAACAGTGTAATTGCTTTCATATCTTAGTTTGACATCGCTATGATCGCTCTGGTCATGCTCATCAGTGGCGTGAAATTCAAGCGTCAGGGTGCGTTCTGTCTCATCATTGTACTTTACAGAAGCACTGGTATCCGACACTTGCTTAATGGTTACATTATCATCCGTGCTTTCTGCCTGCCAGTGACTTGGTAAATCTTGCATATCATTCAGGTGAAAAACTTGCCCAAAAACGTGCGCCTCGCTGCCCATAATATAGGTCTCTTCTACGCCAGCATAGGGGATGACGATGGCGTTATGAGCCGTACCAATAATCGTACTTTCACGCACAATATCACCCGCTTTAGCTGTGACTTTTATGACAGTCAGGCCTTTACGGGTAATCGTTTTTTTGTTCAGGATTAGCGTTAAATACTTACGCTCATTAATCGCTTCGAGGGTGTCATAGGGATCGTAATCACTACTGGAAACGATGACTTCTTCGATATCAACGTCGCCATTAAATTCCAATTCTAAAATTCTACTGCTGTCCGGATAGATAGAAAATTCGCCGGGATCTTTGACTATCATCAAGGTTTTAGCTGCTGTGCTATTGGCGTAGGTGAAATTAGCAAAGGTTGATTGCTCAGTACCATTTTTGAGCTTAACTGTGTACTCAATTTGCCGTGAAGTTTGCAAGATATCTTCATCAGGGATGGTAATCACGAGTTTATCTTTTGATTTATTTAGTAGTTCATCACTAAAGTCGGGAATATTCCATGTAACATTTTCAACATCATCGAAATCAGTTAAATTGGAATACGCTGTGATTGTTTGTCCAGGCACTGCGACCGAGCGGTCCAATGTAAGCTTAAGGCCCTGTAAGTCGGTGACGTTTTGCACAACAACAGTTGTCTCTGCCGTTTTTTTGATGTCGCCCTTCATAGTTACAGTGAGTTGGAGTGTAAAGGTTTGGTCTGCACTCACTTCAGGAGCACTGAAGGTATAAGCAGCTTTATCTTGGGTTTGTTGAGAAGGCTGAGTCGTGCCTTGCCATTGCCAGTCATAGCTGATGATGTCATCGGTATTGGTAGTTGTAGCATGTATTGTCAGCGAGTTTTTTTCATTCACAGTAACCTGTTCGGGCAGGCTGACAGTCAGTGATGGCTCAGATTCCGGTGCCAGCGTGACCTTGATGGTTTTAGTGATGACTTCGTCACTGGTGGTAATTTCGAAGATAATATCAAATTCTTGGGTTTGCGTGACCTCAGGTGAATCAAAGCTAAAGGTACTTTCTCCTGAGCGCGTGTTATATCCTTGCAGGATTGTCTTATTAGAGAGCTCAAAACCGTCTGTGCGCCAATCAACCTTTTCAATATCGGATGTCACAGCAAAGGTCGCAGTAATCGAGGCATGTCCCCCTCCTGCTAGTGTCAGGGTATCGACGAGATCAATGTGTCCGGCAGTGGACTTGGGCATCACAGTTACCTGCCAGGTTTTGCTCACCTGGTTGTCGTGACTGTCTGTGACGGTGAAGGTCAGGGTGACTTGTGTCTGCTTATCGACGTCCGGGAAAATCACCTGATGTGTGCCGTCGGTTGAATCGATAAACTGAACACCCGCAAGGGAGCTGGTCCACACACCGGTTACCGAATCATTTTCCGGGTCCGTCACTGTGGTAGTCAGAGATAAAATATCACCTGCGTTGACTAAGGTATTGCCTTCCAGGCTGACGCTGGGCGCCTGGTTGACGACTTGTTGTGTGTTGTCAGTTGATGGTGATTTATTGTCGTTATTAGAAGAACCGCCACAGGCGGCTAGAATCCCAAAAGTGGAGAGCAGCAGATAATTCCGCATTATTCATTCCTTTTATTGCGTTTTCATTTCATTATGGAGAATACAACAAAAAAGTACCATTTTGGAAACGCTTATTTGTTAGATTGTGTATTTTAATTCATCAACAAAATTAAACGAGTCGTGGTGAACAGAGGTGAAAATAAAAGCCCGGTACGGGACCGGGCTTAGTTGGTTGGGTAGAACTAAGACTGCAAATTGTTAGCTTTGCTGCAATGTTTCTTCGCTTGCTTGTGGCTTTCTAAAGCGTTTGATAATGCGTTTGAGATCTTCCAGTGCCACGTATTGACAAGGAATGAGGATCAGTGTGATTACCGTCGCGAATAACACACCAAATGCCAAAGAGACTGCCATAGGTATCACGATTTGTGCCTGCAGACTGGTTTCCAGAAGAATGGGGACCAGGCCAATAAAAGTAGTCAGAGAAGTCAACAAAATGGCTCTGAAGCGCTTGCAACCTGCTTCAACAACCGCTTCCTTGATGGTCATGCCTTGCTCTCGCGCTTTGTTGACAAAGTCGACCATGACCAGTGAGTCATTAACGACCACGCCTGCGACTGCGATGATGCCAAAGAAAGACAAGCTGCTCATAGTCATACCGAGTACCATGTGGCCAAAAACTGCACCTACGACACCAAATGGGATGACAGACATAATCAGGATAGGCTGAGAATAGGAGCGAAGTGGAATTGCCAGCAGCGCAAATATGATCATCAAAGACAAAGCAAAGTCGCGAATTTGCTCAGCTACACTGTCCATTTCTTCCTGAATGCGACCAGCAACACTGCTGCTTACACCTGGGTAGTTTTGTAACAGTGAAGGTAAGTAATCATCTCGGATCTCTTCAGCAATTTTGAATGGCTCAGCCTGATCTGTGTCAACCGATGCCCAGACATTGATAGTCCGTTTCGCATTTTCGCGACGGATACGATTGACCCCCTCGACCAGGTTAATATCGGCAATTTCTCCCAATGGGACTTCTGCTCCGCTAGGCGTAATTATCCGTACTGACTGAATGTCGCTGATGGTATTACGCTGCTCTTGTGGATAACGGATCATGACTTTGATCTCTTCACCACGGCGCAGGATCCTTTGTGCTTCCAGGCCGTAGTAGCTGAAGTTGACCTGAGATGCCACGTCAGCCAAAGTGAGGCCCATGCTGTAGGCAAGCGGTTTAAGTTCGAGCTGCACTTCTTCTGTGCTTGATTGCATGGAATCATTGACATCGCCCACACCAGCAATAGTACGGAGCTTCTCCTTGAGCTTGCCAGCGACTTCTTGCAGTGCTTTTTTGTCTTTGCCTTCCAGGCGGAAGCTGATATCACCATCATCCCGGCCACCATTCATAATGCTGTCCTGGATATTCAATGATTTCACACCTGGCAGTGGGGGCATGTTTTCTCGCCAAAGTGCACTCAGGGCAAAGGTATCTATAGGGCGCTTATGGGGTTCTACCAAAATGGCCATGATTGAAGCGGTGGTTCGGCCGCGCAGATTCACAGACAGGTCTTTTATCATGTTCGCACCATATTGTGCTTCAATCTGCTTCTCAACATCCAGAATAACCTGCTCCACTTTCTTGGCCGTGGCCAAAGTCGCAGACTCGGAAGATGACAGGTTCATATCTATGGTGATACGAGGGAAGTCATGGGGAATTTTTGGGTTTGCAACAAACTTAACCAGACCGCCTGCGAACATACCGCCGCTGACAATGATGATAGACAGGAAAGCGACGATCACAGTATATCGATAATGAATACAGCGTTCGATAAATGGGCGGTAGAGATTTTCAATGAAATTTTTAAGTGCCCCATCAATGATAGCTCTGGCGCGGTGTAGCGGGTTTTTAGGGTTATCTGGGCGGTCTTTCATCGCTGCCAAATGCGCGGGCAGGATAAGTTTAGACTCAACCAGTGAAAACAGCAGGCACAAAATAATCACACCACCAATGGCTTTGGAGAATGCGGCGGCAGGACCTGTTGCAAAGGTCTGTGGTAAAAATGCGGCGACTGTGGTTAATACCCCAAAGGTTGCGGGAATGGCGACACGTTTTACACCTCGCACTACGTTGTCGAGACTGTGACCATGTTTTTCAATTTCAGCATGGGCTGATTCGCCAACAACAATCGCGTCATCGACCACGATGCCCAGCACCAGAATGAAAGCAAATAAAGAGGCGAGGTTAATCGTGACATCCAGCATGCCCATCGGCATGAATAAGAACGCCCCTAAAAACGACACAGGTAACCCCATCATGACCCAAAAAGCCAGGCGAACGCGCAAAAACAGCGCTAGCATGAGCATGACCAGGATACCGCCCCACAACATATTTTCTACCATCATGTTGAGGCGGCCTTCAAGGTAATAAGTGAGATCGATAAAGGGCTCAAGCTCGACCCCCTGAGGCAATTGTGTTGCTTTATCAGCCAGGTAAGCTTTCATAACCTGCGCAACTTTGGTGATATCCTGATCTTTTGACGCTCTTACCTCAAATACCAGTGAGTTTCTGCCGTTGTAACGAGAGTACAACAGGCCTTCTTCAAAGCCATCTGTGACAGTCGCAACATCACCTAGCTTTATTTGTGCGCCATCAGCAAGTGTTAATAGCGGCAGTTGTTCAAACTCATGGCCGCGATAGGCCTGATTTTCGACCCGCATTGATATATAACCGTTGTCTGAGCGGATCTGACCTGCCGACATATTAGCTGAGAAGTTTTTAACGGCTTCCGAAATATCTCGGAATGTCAGACCATATTCGCGCAGTCTATCTGGGCTAATCTCAATGCTGATCTCATAATTCAGGCCACCATTGAAGCCGACCAGGTTGACGCCGGGCAGGGCGAGCATCTCGTCGTGTATTTCATTTCCCAGTTGTTTCAGCTGGTGGAAGTTCATCTCGCCATTAAGTGACAAAAACATCACTTCTTGCTCAAATTTATCGCGACGGACTATTGGACGCTCCATGCCAGCCGGAAAGGTTGAAATAGAGTCGACCTGCATTTTTACTTCGTCCAGCACGTCTTGCGGGTCGTACTTTTCTTCTACTTCGATCCAGGTTTGCGAGAAGCCTCGGTTAGAGTAGGTGATCAGGCGTTTAATCCCTTCAAGCCCTTCCATCGACTCTTCAACTTTAATGGTGATCCCTTCTTCAACTTCTTGTGGTGCAGCGCCCGGGTACACTGCCTGAACACTCAACCAGTTGTTTTCAAACTGGGGAAACATCTGCTTGCGTATGGTAAAAGCACTGAGCAAGCCGCCCACCAGGATAAAAATCATCAGCAGGTTTGCCGCAACCGGATTGCGGGCAAACCAGGCTATCAAGCCTTTTTCGCGTGTGCCTTGCATAGATTACTCCTCCTTTAAAGCCAGTTGCGTCTCTGCGGCCATCACTGGCGATGTATCAAGGCGCAATTGCATTCCTTCCGTCGGGTATTCCAGAGCAGAGGTAATGAGCTGTTGTCCGTCGCTCAGGCCTTCTGTGGCCACCGCATATCCGTCTACTTCGCGAATAATGGTGACGGGCTTGAAAGTGAGTTGTTGATTTTGGTCAAGTAACGCCACTTTGCCTTCGCGTATCAAGTGACGAGGGATCCGCACCGCATTACTGACTGATACACCCTCTATTTGTGCATTCAGGTAAGTACCAAAGCGCAGTGGCTGGCTCGGGTTATCATATGGTGCAGCGACCTGAGCAACCAGATAGGTCATGCGGCTTCTGTTATCGACAACGCCTTCGCTGCGTACAATTGTGCCTTGCCACGAAACGGCTTGCCCTGCGACTTTTGCAGATAATTTCACCGTGGCATCTAACCCATTGTTATGCAGATATCTCAGTTCGTGGTCCGCAACAGGTAAGCGGATCTCTGCTACGGATATTGCGTTCAGAACACCCAAAGTACTGCCTGGGTTAACGACACTACCAAGGCTCAATGAACGATTGGTAATAATGGCATCATAGGGCGCCTTAATGTAGGTGCGCTCGAGATTGCGTTTTGCACGTTTGACACTGGCCTGTGCTGCTTTGAAACGCGCCAGCTTTTCTGCCAGCTGAGGCTTGCGCAGATACAGCTCAGAGGGAATGGTCGAGTGTGCATTGTCTTTAATTCGTTGCCATTCTGTTTTGGCGACATGAGCCTGTGCCTGTTCAATTTCTAGCGCAGAGTGTGCCTGAGCCAGGCTCGCTTCGGCTTCAATCAACGCCGCTTCATAATCATTGGGATCAATGCGCGCCAGGGTTTCTCCCTGGTGAACAAATCCGCCTTTGACAAATTTGTCTGACAGCTCTATTAACTGGCCACTGACCTGAGCGACCAGTTCAGTGCTGTACTTAGGGGTGACGAGCCCGTAAGAGTCGACCATCAGTTGCATCGGGGCCATATCAATTGGCTGCACTTCAACCAGCGGATGAATGACTTTTTCAGGTTTTTCTTCGGGCGGTTGCTTCATTGCAGAGAATGCAAAAGCGGTGGCGAGGCCACCGAGTAGCACCGCAACGGGTAATAGGATTTGTTTTTTACTAGCCACGAGTTATTCCTTCCATCAATAACGGTTGAATCGATTTCTCTAACCTGGTTAAGGATACGCGAACAGATGTGTCTAGGTGTTTTAATCATTTCAAATAATGTAACAAGGCATTGCAATCATGTCTGGTTGCTTACCGATTGGCTGTCAGTTTAGTGTTTTCATCGGTGGATTGGCGTATAATCGCTTGCTTTATTCGTTAAATTCAAATTATGAAGGGTCTGATGGAGTGTCGTTTGGGTTGTGGTGCATGTTGCATAGCACCAAGTATCAGTTCGCCAATTCCGGGAATGCCGCAGGGCAAACCCGCGGGAGAGCGGTGTGTACAACTGGATGATGATAATCTGTGTAAGTTGTTTGGCGATCCCAGTCGCCCTAAAGTCTGTGGCGACTTTGTGCCCTGTGAAGATGTATGTGGGACAGATAATGCGCATGCAATGTGGTTGATCACTGAGCTTGAGCAGTGTACTTAGAGCCATCATAAACAAAAGAGAGTCAATTCGGGGAATAACCCAAACCAACCCTGAAATGTTTTACATTTGCTATTCAGCGCCCCCAATAACAACCTATCTCCTGTAATCACTGAGAATGAGGCGATTCAGGGGAGCAACCTAAGTATGCGGTAGGGTATTGGCAGGCAAACCTTCTAGTTTTTCTTCTTCTCGCAAGGTTAATACTTCAAATCCTGTCGGGGTTACCAAGAGTGTGTGCTCTGCCTGAGCTGATAAAGCACGGTCTCTTGTCACCACAGTCCAGCCATCTTTGAGCGTCTTAACCTTGTGGCTACCCTGATTAAGCATCGGCTCAATGGTGAAGGTCATGCCGGGTATGAGTTTCAGTCCGGTACCAGGGCGTCCAAAATGCAGCACTTCAGGTGCTTCGTGCATTTCAGTGCCAATTCCGTGGCCGCAATATTCTCTTACGACGCTCAACCCTTTTAGCCGTGCAAACTCTCCAATTGCATGGCCGATATCGCCCAGTGTTGCGCCGGGCTTTACCTGATTGATACCACGCCACAGTGCTTTGACGGTATTGTTAACCAGCGCCCGGGCTGCATCACTGGCATTTGGCATCATATACATTTTGCTGGAATCAGCAATGTAACCTTGATGTTTAAGGGTGATATCGATATTTAGAATATCTCTGCTATCAATGAGATGTTTTGCGTTTGGCATGCCGTGACAGACGACTTCGTTAATTGACGTGTTGATTGAGTAAGGGTATCCATACTGACCTTTACTCGCTGGAGTAGCACCAAGCACATCTACAATATAATGCTCAACAAATTCATCCAGTTGTAGTGTTGTGACGCCTGGTTTTACTTGCTCATCCAGGGCTTTAAATACTTGGGCTAACATGGCCCCAGATTCGCGCATAAGCGAGATGGCTGCATTATTTTTGATCGTGACCTGAGTCAATGGTGTCATTCCTTGTGTGATTAAGTTGTTGTCTGATTATTTGGGCAAAGGTCATATCTGGGTTCAGTTCCGCCAGTCGGCCCATTTTGATCCAAAACTCTGCCTGAGCATTGATAGAGCGTGACATAACATGACTGGCCTGTCGTAGCTCTTCGTGTACTTCGTCTGAAATTTTAACGATACCCATTTTATATCTAATTTATATATATTCCGTATATGAATCATACATTGCTACATAAAGGGGATGCAAATTATTTTTATCAGCAGGCTATCAACTCTGGTTACTGCAGCTCAATAAAGTACTCAGGCTTCATGCCTTCGGGCGTTCGTGCAAGTATTTGCAATGAAAAGGACGCAGTACGTGTCGATATGTCTTTTAGGCGCCAGCATTTACCCGTTTTCTTGACTGAGCGGTACTTTCCAATTCGGTTTGATATGGTTATGGATACAAACGGCGTGTTTCTGCATACCTGAGATAAGATTGTTTGCTGGCGGTGATTACTTAATTGAAATAGTACTTGTCAGTAATATGACAGGCGGAAAGCTGTCTGCCTGTTCATGGTTGATGATGAGTGCGTTGAACTTAAGCGCATTGGGTTGTTTCACACCTCAAAATACCAAAACCCAGTTATACAAATGCAGCGTGGCTGAGACAAAGCAGTTTAAGGGACAATTGAAATGAGATCCTGCGACATAAAAAACGCCCGACTCTGAGGGAGTCGGGCTTAGGGAAAGGCTCAATTTTGGAGCCATGCGCTAACTTAAAAACACCTTCTAATTACAAGGGAGAAGTAGAAAGTCATTTAAGTGTAGCTAAGGCTTCATAAAATTTACAAACATTTGAAATATTAATTACTTTATCAAAAACAATACGTTACTTACATATAAATGAATGGTCTTAAAATTATCAAAAACTTTTGTTCAGGTTATACCCAAGTTATTAACTGGCCATTGAGTACCAGATCGCGTGGCAGCTTGTTTTTGATTTTAGCTTTTTGCCACTTGCCGAGCCCGACTGGTGCGCCGCATAGTGTAAGTACCACCTCACCCTGTGCGGGTCCCGGGGAACCAAGGCGGATATCTTGCCCCTGAAAGTATGCTTTTGCTTGTGCGGGATCTAACTCAAACACATTACTTGTTGCAAGATGACCGAGGCAGGTAGCAAATTCGTGCTCAAGTTTGACCCCATTTTTATGAGTTGTGGCGACTTTAATGCCAATTCGCGAGTATTTGATTTTTTCCTGCAGTGTTTCCATGTGTTGAGGAAATAACCATAATTCTTTGTCTCGACTCATGAGCGTGCCAGGTAAAGACTTGATCCCAAACTGTTGCTTTATACTTGCCTCAAATGCTTGCTGGTCTTTTTTGGTGGTGGGCGAAAAGGGAAATTGTCCTTTTTTTGTCTTTTGTTGTGGGTGCTCGACACTGCCTGTTTTTCTAAATTTGGCAATAAAAAAGCCTTCACTGTCGTAGATTTGCGGCCAGACATGTAAGTAGCCTTGTGCCGTAGCTGCTTTGTTAGCACCCGGGAACAAAGTGTTAAGTGGTACGACTTCGACATGTTCTGAGAAGGCCTCGAGCAGGTGGTCGCAGATCTGCTGGTTTTCTACTGGTGTAAGGGTACAGGTTGAATACACCAAAGTACCGCCGGGTTTTAAGGCCATAAAGGCACTGTGGATCAGTGTTTTTTGTACCTCGGCGATGTCCTGGTTCGATGCCAGTGACCAGTTCTTAAGCGCATCCGGGTCTTTGCGCACAGTCCCTTCTCCAGAGCAGGGCGCATCCAGTAATATATGATCAAAACTTTCATACATATAATCACCAAACACCTGACCATCAAAGTGTGACAGTGCGCAGTTGGCCACGCCCATACGCTTTAGCGTAGCGGCCAGTGTCTTTAATCGGGAAGATGAGAGTTCGTTGGCAATCAGAATCCCCTGATTGCCCATTAAAGCGGCCAACTGTGACGTTTTTGACCCCGGCGCTGCGGCCATATCCAGTACATGCTCTCCTGGTGTCAAAGAAGTGGCCAGCGCCATAGGTGGCAGCATAGAGCTTGCTTCTTGAACGTAGATACAGCCACTCAGGTGCAGGGCAGTATTACCGATAGGCAGGTTGGCTTCTTCTTCTGCTGTGCGGGTTAGCCAGTAGCCCTGCTCGCACCAGGGAATAGGCTCAATGTGCCAGTTTAGTTGCGCAGCCTGATGTTCAAATTCTTGCAGCGACATCTTTAGGGTATTAACACGGACAGCGCGTCGCAGGCCGGTGCGACAGCTGGCAATAAAGTCATCCATCGTCAGGTGCGCCGGTAGGTAGCTGGCGACATCTGCAATAAAATCATCGGGAATATAAGTTTTGTTGTCCAAAGTCAGTATCTCTTGCACTTTTAGTGACTAGTTTACCACTAATTGACATCACACGGGGATAGACTGACCCCAAGAGGCTATATTCCTCGTAGCAAGGCAATGCTTTGCCATTTATCTTGAATATACGGAAAAACATATATAATATATTTCGCATATTTGGTTTGGAGGGTGAAGGCTTGTCCTGAAACGCTTCAGAGTAGCTCCGGTGTAATTAAAAAGGTAATTCACATGACAATCAAAGTAGGTATCAATGGATTTGGACGCATGGGCAGATTGACCATGCGGGCATTATGGCAATCGGCAGACATAGAAATTGTAAACATTAACGACCCGGGCGGTGATGCGCATACACTGGCGCACCTGATGAACTTTGACTCAGTGCATGGTAAGTGGCAATTCGAAGCGCAAGCCAGTGATGCAGGCACTATGGTGATTGCAGATAAACACATTACCGTAACGCAGCAAAAACAGATCGAAAGCATTGACTGGTCTGGTTGTGATTTGGTCATTGAAGCCAGTGGCAAGATGAAAACCAAAGAGAAGCTGGCGGGTTACTTTGCGCAGGGTGTCAAACAGGTCGTGGTAACAGCGCCGGTAAAAGAAGAGGGTGTACTGAATGTTGTGATGGGCGTCAACCAGCAGCTATTCGAGGCTGAGTCTCACCCCATAGTGACGGCTGCATCGTGCACCACTAACTGTCTTGCACCTGTTGTTAAAGTGTTGCAGGACAACATTGGTATTAAACATGGGTCAATGACCACAATTCACGACATCACTAATACTCAGACCATTATTGATGCGCCACATAAAGATCTGCGCAGAGCCCGTGCTTGTGGCACAAGCTTAATTCCTACTACGACCGGATCGGCGACCGCTATTACTCATATATTTCCGGAACTGAAAGGGAAGCTGAATGGTCACGCGGTGCGCGTGCCGCTGACGAATGCGTCGATCACCGACTGTGTATTCGAAGTAAATCGCGAAACAACCGTCGAAGAAATCAATGGCTGGATGGAGCAGGCTGCACAGGGAGAGCTAGCTGGCATTTTGGGTTATGAAACTCGCCCTTTGGTGTCCATCGACTATAAAACGGACCCGCGCAGCGCTATTATTGATGCTCTGTCTACTATGGTCGTAAATGGGACTCAGGTTAAGCTTTACGTTTGGTATGACAATGAGTGGGGCTATGCTAATCGCACCGCTGATCTTGTGCGCTACGTGATTGCTCAGCGTTGGGGGTAAAAGCGTGTTGCAGCAGTTATCAGCGCCAATAAAGCAGTACCTGGTAATTACAGGTAATTACTGGTCGTTTACCCTGACCGACGGTGCACTGAGAATGCTGGTGGTGCTCTACTTCCATCAGCTAGGTTACAGTCCGCTCGCCATTGCTTCTTTATTTTTGCTTTATGAGGTCTTTGGCGTAGTGACCAACCTGGTTGGAGGCTGGTTGGGTGCCAGAATGGGCCTGAACAAAACCATGAATGTCGGCCTGTTTTTGCAAATTGTCGCGCTGCTGATGCTGGCCGTGGACCCACAGTGGTTAAGTATTGCCTATGTTATGGTTGCGCAGGCTCTATCAGGCATTGCTAAAGACCTTAATAAGATGAGCGCTAAAAGCGCCATTAAGTTGCTGGTGCCTAAAGAGCAGGATGGTGTCTTGTTTAAGTGGGTTGCAATCCTGACCGGCTCGAAGAACGCACTCAAAGGGGTTGGCTTCTTTATGGGGGGCTTGCTGCTGACCCAGCTAGGGTTCCAGGGGGCATTGTGGTTTATGAGTGCGATGCTACTGTTAACCTGGTTGCTCAGCCTGGTACTGCTGAAGCAAGATTTGGGCAAGAAGAAGCATAAGCCTAAATTTTCAGAGATGTTTTCGACCAGCAAACAGGTCAACTGGTTATCGGGTGCAAGACTGTTTTTGTTTGCCTCCAGAGATGTTTGGTTCGTAGTGGCATTGCCGGTTTATCTGGCCAGTGTATTCGGCTGGGATCACTGGTGGGTTGGCGGGTTTATGGCTTGCTGGGTCATAGCGTATGGGCTGGTTCAGGCAAATGCGCCTAAATTGTTGGGCAAGCGGCGCTCTAATACCCAACAGGCATTTATCTGGGTGGCTACGCTTTGCTTGCTGCCTGCGCTTATTGCATTGGCGTTGTGGTATGAGTGGTATATTCAGATTTCCATTATTGCGGGTCTGTTGATATTTGGTGCAGTATTCGCCGTGAATTCTTCTTTGCACAGTTTTTTGATAGTGCACTTTGCGGATGAAGATGGCGTATCGATGGATGTCGGATTTTACTATATGGCCAACGCCATGGGGCGCTTGGCAGGCACTGTTTTATCAGGGCTTGCATACCAGTACGGTGGCCTGATTAGTTGTTTGTTGATTTCCAGCGTTTTGCTTGTGTTAGCGACAGTACTTACCTACGGATTGCAACGCCATACCAGATGATAAACTCTCCAAAATAGCGTAAGCCAACTGACTCTAACCAGTTGGCTTACGCTGTAAGCAATGGAATGCTATTTATGGCAGCTTGAAGCTGGCCGTAATTTGTTTAAGCTTTCTCGATTGTTTGTCCAGATCCAGACTTGCACTGGCTACCTGATCGGCCCCAGCTGCATTATCTAGTGCGGCTTGTTTAATGGCATCAATGTTGTAGCTGATCTCTTCGGTCGTCGAGGTCTGTTGCTGCGCTTCTTGCGCAATGCGTTTTGCACTTACTGAGATCTCCTGGATCTGTGTGACGCTTTTTTGCAAGCTTTGGGCACTCTCATTCGTAGCTGAGATAGAGGCCTGTGCGACTTCGGAAGATTGATGCATTTTATCAACGGCTTGTGTGGTTGCGTTTTGCAGCTCAAGGATCATGGTTTCAATATCGCCAGTAGATTGCTGAGTTTTGTGCGCCAGCTGGCGTACTTCGTCTGCAACGACAGCGAAGCCCCGGCCGTGTTCACCGGCACGAGCGGCTTCGATGGCGGCGTTTAATGCAAGCAAGTTTGTTTGCTCGGTAATTGCCTGTATCACTTCTATGACCTTGCCGATATTCTGAGCGCCAGATTCTACATTCTTAATTGCACGCTCAGAGTCATTGATCACTTGATCCAAAGTGCTCATTTTTGAAACGCATTGCGCCAAAGTATGACTGGCTGCGTCTGTACTTTCTTCTGCTCTGACACTGAGTAGGGCAACCTGATTAGCGCTGCCTGCAACGCTTTCAATGGATTGAGCTGTAGCACTGATAGCGAGCGCAACTTGCTCAATATTCGCATGTTGCTCTTGTAAGCTGGTATTGGCTTGTTCGCTGGCTGCACTGGTCTGACTGGCTGTGACAGCAAGTTGAGAGGTCGTCTCACTGATAGTCCCAATCACGCCCGTGAGATAACTGGTCATTTGTCGCATCGCGCCATACACACCCGTAACATTGGTATCCTTACTGAAATCCTGGCGCAAGTCACCTGAGGCGATACGTTCACTGATATCACGCATCATACTGGGCTCCCCGCCGAGTGGACGTAACACGGAATTGGCTATTAACCAGGTAGCAATGCTGATTGCGATAATTGCAATTCCGCCAATTATCGCAATAAACCAATATAACTGATAAATCGGAGCAAATGCTTCAGCTTTATCAATCTCACTCAATAACACCCAGTTCAGATTTTCGAACTTAAAGGGCATATAGGCAGACAAGACGGGGTTACCGTTGTAATCAATGATCAGTTCAGTTTCTGAAAACCCCTGTAAACCGCGCCTGACCGCGTAGGTATCGACGCCGTTTCGGGCAACTGACCCTGCAAAGCTCGCTGTCACACTGTGTGCAGTGGGGTCGAGATATGAATCAGAGCGCATTCTTAAATCTGAGCCAACCAGATAAGACTCGCCGGTTTTCCCCATACCATCGCGTTGTTGCATGATATCGTTGATAGTATCAATGGCAATTTGCAAAGCAATAATAGAGTGGGTCCGTCCGTTAATCTGGATCGGAACACCTATAAAGGCGGCTGGCTCATTATTGCTGGGGGCGTATCGCTGGTAGTCAGTAATAAAAAACTGTTTGCCATTGAGTGCATTGCGAAATAACTGTGCAAGCCCGGAATCGCGATAGGGCCCGGATCTCAGGTTGGTCTTATAATCGCTCTCCTGTGCGACGGTGTAACCAATGAAGCCGTCAGTGTCTATAATGAACAAGTCATAAAACCCTTTCTGTTCAATAAAGTGTTTAAACAAAGCATGGTTTTTATGCGCTAATTGAGCTGTAGTCGAATGTACTTCAGTACTGGCGATTTGTTGCCATTGTGCGGCAATCAGACTTAGGTCTGCCTTGCGTGCCTGAAAGTAATCGTCAATTTGGCGATGTTTAATATGTTTGATCGAGGTCAACTGATTATAAGCTTGACGTTCCAACGCATCGGATGCGGTCATTAAGGATGTGATTGCCATAAATGCGGCGGGCAGTAAGCCAACCAGCAAGAAGGAAATCAACAAACGTAGTTTGGTGGACATGGAGTACCTGACTTTGGGTTGTTTTGCTAATTGCAATTAAAAATGATTATCATCACACATTGTAAACAAAAATCCCTTTAGTGGGAACTCTGATGGGCAAAAAGTTAAAAAAAAGAAACTAAATTCTTATTTTTGTTTCTGCACTTTGCTGTTTACTTCGTTTTGTGTGTGGTTATGTGGCTGGGATCTGCATTGCCGGATCCGGATGCTGGCGCATCCGGAACACTTAATACCTATTTCACTTAGTACCTGTTCAATTTGAAGGAGTAAATATGGCGCTAACGGCGTAAAAAATTGTCATTTAGAACCTTATACCTTAAACATAGGTTCACAAATTTTAGCCTCGCCTATAGGGATGTAGGTGCCTCAGCGATAGCAGGACGCGGGAGCGGTGCTATCGACCCTATTTTCTCGCCTCAAAATGGAACACTAAATTAAGCAAATTGGCATGATTTAGCTAAGCTCAATAGCCTGGATCTGAACGACTGATTCGTCCTCATCCTGTGCCGTGCTTTGTGGCGCGTCAGGGAACTGTGGTTTATCGAGCGCAATGTCTCCGCCATCAATGATGTCGTCTTTTTGTAAACCCTGGAAATCAAACAGAGCATGATCGGCAAGATGAGAAGGAACAACATTTTGCATAGCCGTAAAAATACTTTCAACTCTGCCTGGATGAGAGTTATTCCACTCGTTGAGCATCGCTTTGACATGCTTACGCTGCAGGTTTTCTTGTGAGCCACATAAATTACAGGGAATGATGGGGAAAGCCTGGCTTTGCGCATACTGTGCGATATCCGCTTCTTTACAATAGGCCAGAGGACGTATCACCATATGCTGACCATCATCACTCATTAGCTTGGGAGGCATGCCTTTTAACTTGCCACCGTAAAACATGTTGAGGAACATGGTTTCAATCATATCGTCTCTGTGATGCCCCAATGCGATTTTGGTCGCTCCCATTTCCTTTGCCGTGCGGTACAAGATACCACGGCGCAGTCGTGAACACAGCGAGCAGGTGGTTTTACCCTCTGGGATCTTATCTTTTACGATTGAATAGGTGTCTTCTTCAACAATCTTATACTCAATGCCAAGGGTATCCAGATATTCGGGTAAGATATGCTCAGGGAACCCAGGTTGCTTCTGATCCAGGTTAATGGCGAATACATCGAACTTAATAGGGGCAACACGTTGAAGGTGCTGTAGCACGTCCAGCAGGGTATAACTATCTTTACCGCCAGACAGACAAACCATGACGCGGTCACCCTCTTCGATCATATTAAAATCGCCAACAGCCTGACCGGCCAGCCTTCTTAAGCGTTTTTGCAACTTGTTAAGGCTATATGCTTGCTTTGCTTCTTGTGAGTGAGACACTCGCCCCCCTATGTAAAAATGACGGCAAAAATAAATAAGGGCGCATTATACCGACAGACCAGTAAACTGCAATATTAGCAGTGTGAATACACGCAGGCATAGAGGGAGAGGGGACCGGCACTTGACTCCGTGCCGATCTGAGTGATTGATTTATTGTGCGAGTGGGCTTGTGTAACCATCCGGTTTCAGTGCCAGGACGTCACAGTCCAGGCTGTCAATTACGTGTTCTGCGGTATTACCTACGAGTGCTGCACTGAGACCCGTTCGTCCGACGGTACCGATCACAACCAGTTCGGTATTTTTCTCTTTCGCGATATGGGGGATCACATCCTCAGGAAGCCCCTCTTTTATCACACACTGCGAGTCGCTCAATCCAAAACGTTTTGCCAGCGCCCAGGTTTCCTCTTCGTGATGCTTTTTAACAGCCTCATTATATTGAGACGGATTAAATTCAGGTATCTCAATGGCAATATTCACTGGGGTTGCGGGGTAGGTGTTGACCAGGCTTAAAGAGGCGTTAGCCAGGTCACATAAGAACTGTGCATCTTTGATTATACGGTGGTTGAGCGCCTGATGTTGCTCGTCATCACTCACTGCATTGACCGCTGCAAGTATTTCACCTTTTTCTGGCCAGGCATGATCTTTGACCAGTAACACAGGAGCCGGGCATTTTCTGATCAGGTGCCAGTCTGTTGGTGTGAAAATGACAGACTTAAGTGTATCATGTTGATGGGTGGCTTTAATAACGAGATCAAACTCGTGCTCGAGTACCGTTTTGATGATGGCTTCATAGGGCCGGTTATGCCACACCACTTTGGTCTCTATATCAATATTTTGATAGCCACTGGTGAGCTCTGAGATCCAGGCCTCGCGATCTTTAATCACGGCTTCTCTCATCGCTTCACGCTCTTCTCGCGATAACATCGTCGTCATCTCATAAGAGAAGTCATAAATTGATAAAAAGGCGGTGATTTTGGCACCTGTTTTTTGCGCCAGACTGATAGAACGATCCAGGCTGTTCTGTTGCTGTTTGGTCGGGTCTATGACAGTGAGAATGCGTTTGATTTGTTCCATAATGGACTCCTTAATCTTGCACGGACGATTTCAACTCTGTTTACAGTGTAATCGAAATCGTCTCGGGATAAAGAAAAAGTGAGCCGTAAATTGCCTCAGATCAAAGAGAAATTGCTGCGGCTTTCGCCAGTTCATCAATATCCAGAATCGTGATGAATTTGCCCTCAACTTTGATGATCTCTGCCTTTTGGAAGCGACTTAACAGTCGGCTAATGGTTTCAACGGTCAGTCCAAGGTAATTACCAATTTCGCCTCGTGTCATGGTGAAACGGAACTCTTTGCGAGAGAAACCACGCTCGCCGAAACGATTAGACAGGTTGTAGATGAAGGTTGCAAGGCGCTCTTCAGCGGTTTTTTTGTTGAGCAACAGCAGCATTTCTTGATCATAGTTGATCTCGCTGCTCATTAACCGCATGATTTGTTGTCTGAGTTTTGGCAGTTTGCCAGCCAGCTCATCTAGAGTGTCAAAGGGGATTTCACACACCATGGAGGTTTCCAGAGCTTGTGCAAAACTCTGATGCTGCATCTTATTGATGGCATCAAAACCCACTAAGTCACCAGCCAGGTGGAATCCTGTAATTTGTTCGTCACCCTGTTCTGAAATAGTGTAGGATTTAAACGACCCGGAGCGTACAGCAAAAATTGAGTTGAGTTCGCTACCGGACTCGAACAAAAAGTCCCCTTTGTGAAGGGGTTTTTTACGCTCGATGATTTCATCCAGCTTGTCCATTTCGTTACCATTTAGAGAAAAGGGCAGGCACAGTTGGCTGATACTGCAGTTATTGCAGCTGATAGTACATTGACTTTTTGAACGATTACTTAAATCCATAACAAATCCGTTATCTATGACGCACGTTAATGATATTCTATTAGATGTGGTCATATTTTAATACTTGAACTTTGCGATATCTGGTGCCCAGATATACCATCTATTAGTCGGGGTTTTGGTTCTAAACATTGAAGAACCAAACCGCATCTTGATCATTTTAGGTCAAAAAACTCCCATTCTCCGACCAGCATAGATGACTCTCATCTAATAGTATTACTGGCTCTAGATTAATGTACTAGTTTATCCGTTGCAATGATTAGTAGATAAAAGCCATACCAAATAAAAATATTGCCTAACGCAATCCGTGTCGCTTTATGATTTAAAAACATGCTGAGCATTTGAGCGGATTGTCCCACCGCTAGCATGGCCGGAAAAGTGCCAAGTGCAAAGGCCGCCATGATGAGTGCGCCACTTAAACTGCTGTTTGCTTGCAGGCTCCAGGTCAGGGCAGAATAAACTAGCCCACAAGGGAGCCAGCCCCATAGTGCACCATAAGCTAATGCTTTGGTTTTTCTGTCTATCGGGAGTAAATACTTGTTGAGCCTAACAAGGCGTTGCCAAAGCAGCCATTTACCAGCTTTTTCCAGCCAGTTAAGGGTGGCAGCCAGGCGCATGACATAAATACCAACCAGCAGCATAAAAATACCGCTAAGTACATTCAGCGTATTTGCAAATAACGTGCTTTGCTTGGCAAATGCAGCACCTAGCCCTGCAACCAGTGCTCCGGCCACCATGTAGCTACCTAGTCTTCCCAGGTTGTATAGTAGTGCCGTCACAAAGGGCGACTGTTTGGTCTGGGCGAGTTGCAGGCTTGATGCAATTCCACCGCACATGACTAAACAATGGCCGCTACCAACCAGGCCCATGATAAAGGCGCTAAATAGACTTATCTCGGTCATTACTTTTGTTGTGTTGCTCTTTATCGTCTTCGAACAGAATGCTGTGGCCTTGCTTATTCAGATCAGAAAACTGCTCACTTTTGACGGCCCAAAAAAAGACCCCGATTGCGATGATGACAAATAAAATCGCGATGGGAATAAGGATATAAATAATACTCATAGTTTCAGTAACCTCAAAGAGTTAGTGATCACCAGAATCGAGCTCGCAGACATTCCTATGACAGCCACCCAAGGGGGCACTAATCCCATCGCAGCGAGCGGCAAGATTGAACCATTATAACAAAGTGACAAAGCGAGGTTTTGTTTTATCACTGTTTTGGTTTTTTTAGCGACCTGATGCAGTGTTTGCAATGACTTAAGATCGCTGTTTAGGAGCACTACATCGGCGGTATTTTTCGAAATATCAGCGCCGGTTTCCATCGCGATAGATAAGTGTGCGCTGTTAAATACCGGGCTATCATTTACACCATCGCCAACCATGCCAACAATATGCTGCTGTGCGGACCAGGATTCGACTTGTTGCTGCTTATCTTGTGGCGAGCAAGCATTTTTATAAGTATCTAACCCCAGTTCCAAAGCCAGGTCTTTTACAGCATTTGAGCTATCACCGCTAAGTAGGTGGCAGCTCAGGCCCTGGCCCTGGGCATAATGAATTATCTCAGGCGCGCTATGTCGAACTTTATCTGCCAGGTAGAAATCAGCGACTGGCTGGCCATCCACAAACAAAGTTGCTTGAGCAAAAGAGCTGTGATTGCCAAACCAGGCGGATTTACCGATAGCGACAGGTTGTTGATTAAATAGCGCCTTTACACCGCTCCCCGTGACGACTTCAACGTCACTTAGCTGCCTTGGAGACACTAGCTGTTCGGTAAATGCTTTCGCGATTGGATGCTCGGAATAACGCTCCAGAGCAACGGCCAGCGCCATTACACCGGACTCCTGCCAGCTTTTGTCAAGTATGCTGATGGATTCGATAGAGAAACGCCCTTCGGTGAGGGTACCGGTTTTGTCAAACGCCATTCTAGTCAGCTTAGGCACAGTTTCGAGTACATGGCTTTCTTTGATTAGGATCCCTTTACGGGTAAGCGTTGCGACGGCACATGTGAGTGCTGTCGGAATTGCCAAACTGAGTGCACATGGGCAAGTTGCAACTAACACAGAAATGGTCACCCAAAATGCATGGGGTGGGTCTATTTGGTACCAGGCAACCGCAGTAATAGAGGCGAAAATCAATAGGCAGGCGACAAACCACTGCGCCACTTTATCTGTGACTTCGACGATTTTGGGGCGCTTTGTCAGAGCGTTGTGTTGCAGCTTAATGATTTGATTAAGTAGTGTATTTTGACCTACTTTGTTGATTTCAATGGTGATCACGCCATCATGATTGATGGTGCCGGCATAGACCTGATGAGTTTGGTATTTTTTCACGGGTAAGTGTTCACCCGTCATCATAGATTCGTCAACGGTTGTAGAGCCTGAGATTAATACGCCATCGGCCGGGATGGTTTCACCGGGCTTGATCATAATCTGATCGCTCAGTTGCAAGCTTTTCGCAGCAACGATTTTTTGCTCGCCATCGGGCAGTAATTTACGCGCGGTCAGCGGTAACAGTTTTTGCAAGTTAGCAGTAAATTCACTGGCCTTCAGCCTGGCCCGAAACTCCAGATATTTACCGAGTAAAAGCAAAAAGGTGAACATACAAATGGATTCAAAGTAGACTTCTCCCACAGACATCACTGTGGCATAGCAGCTTGCAGCGTATGCACCAAAGATGGCCAGTGAGACGGGAAGATCCATATTAAGCTGTTTAGCTTTGAGCCCTTTAATGGCATTGGTCAAAAATGGCATGGCCGAGTAGAGGATCACCGGAGAGGCTAAAAATAAACTGATCCATCGAAAATACTGCTCGAAATTGTCTTCCATGCCGGAAAACATGCCAAAGTACATGGCAAACGCAAACATCATGACTTGCATGGTCATGAGGCCTGCAACACCTAGCCGGCGTAAATAGGCTTTAGCGACGGTTTGCTTTTGTGCGGCTTCATCGTCGGCCTGAAAAGGGTAGGCCTTGTAGCCAATTTGATGCAGTGATTTAATAATCTCGCTCAGTTTACACTGCTGTGGGTGCCACAAGATCATGGCTCTGTGCGTTGATGTGTTGACGTCAACCCGTGCAACACCTTTCAGTCCAAGTAATTGTTTTTCAATTAACCAGGCGCATGCGGCACAGCTAATACCTTCAACACTGAGTAATACTTCCTGCAGCTCGCCTTGCTGACTGACAAAGTCTTGCTGAATTTCAGCATTGTCATAACTCAACAGCTCTTTTAATTGTTCCGGGACCAGCTCTTCGACTTTGCCCGCACTGTCGGTTCGAAATTTATAATAGTCGCTCATGCCCTGAGCTAGAATGGTTTCGGCGACCGCCTGACAGCCAGTGCAGCAGACAGGCTGCGGCTGGCCTTCAAATTTTACGTGAGCAGAAAACCCCGGCGGTACGGGCTCCAGACAATGAAAACAACTGGTTGTCATAGTGTCTACTTATATTCTGGGGAAATGGCGACTTTCTGAGTGGTGGGTAATTGCAGTTTTTCTTTGAGCTTCCAGCTTTGGTCCATAGGTTCCAGAAAAACAGTAAACGCGCCACGATGTGGCTCATCCAGAATGGCGGTGAATTCACCAGCAGCATTAGCAAGCAGGGTCACTTCAAAGTCATACTTCTTGACTGTGCGGTGGTAAAAAGATGCCTTCAATGCATTTACTTTACTGTGATCACCTTTGGTGAACGTAAAGCTTATTCTTTCTTCAGTGACATCAAGATCACCATGTAAATACAAAGCTTTAGCTTTATCGAACTTGCTGAGTTCAAGGTTAATGGCTTTACCTTTTTTATAGTAGTCGTCGACCACCATGTCGGGACCATTACCGACGGCAAAAATCACTAAAAAAACGCAGGCAATAATGGTAACCAGCGGAAAAAACATTAAAAACCAAGGCCAAAAATTCTTATACCAGGGAGTAGGGTTCATAACGACTCAACAGCTTAATTTCAGTGGCAATATTCTATCTTATTTGGGGTTAAATACCTAAAAAAAAGCCTCCGATTGGAGGCTTTTTTGATCTTAAATAAACTTATAATCTATTCGATTATTTCTCCTGAGAGAGGCTGTACACATAGGCTGTAAGCAGGTGTACTTTGTCTTCACCCAGAATGTCTTTCCAAGCTGGCATTACACCAGCACGGCCATGACGCAGTGTTTCTTCAACAGCACGTTGAGAACCACCGTACAACCAGATGTTATCGGTCAGGTCAGGCGCACCAAATGGCAGGTTGTGAGCGACAGAGCCCTTACCGTCCATGCCGTGACAAGCCGCACACATTGCGAACTTCGCTTTACCAGCATCAGCATCTTTTTGGTTTACTTTACGGCCAGACAAACTCAGTACATATGCAGTCATTTCTTTAATGCCCTGGTCACCCAGTGCATCCTGCCAACCTGGCATCGCAGCAACACGACCTTGCAGTAGTGTTTCTTTGATCTTGTCAGGTGTACCGCCGTACAACCAGTCATTGTCTGCCAGGTTAGGGAAGCCCATTGCACCACGAGCATCTGAACCATGACACTGTGCACAGTTTTGCGCGAACAAACGTTGACCAATTTCAAGTGCTTTTTGATCTTTTGCTAGTGTTTCGATGTCTTGCTCAGCAAATGCTTTGAAGATAGGACCAAAACGTTCGTCAGCAGCTTCAAACTCTTTATCAAGTTGAACCCAGTGACCGTTTGCTTTGGCTTCTTCAATTGCTTTTTTAGACTCCTCGAGAGACGTTACGCCCTGGTTAGAGCTTGTCCAGTTCAAAAAGCCTGCAAAGTTACCTAAACCTGGGTAAGCAGCAAGATAGTAAACAGACCAGATAAATGTTGCGAAGAACATGTAAGTCCACCACTTTGGTAGTGGGTTGTTTAGTTCTTCGATTCCGTCAAACTCGTGACCACAGCTTTCGCCTTCTTCAACACCTGCATAGTTTTTCAGGTTCCAAAGCAGCAAGCCAAAGATCAGAGCCAGACACGCCAAGGTCAATACAATGACCCAAATACTCCAAAAGCTAGTCATTTTTCAGACTCCTTTTCCTCGTTTGAGATTGTGTTATTGTGTTTCTTTTCATCTTCAAAAATGGCATTGGCAGCGTCATCAAAACGACGTTTGCTACGCTTGCTGTATGCCCACACAACAATCACTATGAACAGTACTAAAATTACCAGAGTCAAAATGCCTCTGTATGTGCCGTAATCCATAACAAATTACTTCAAATGTGTGCCAAGTTGCTGAAGGTAAGCAATCAGGGCTTCCATTTCGGTTTTGCCCTTTACTGCGGCTTCAGCACCTTGAATGTCCTCGTCGGTGTATGGCACACCAAAGTTACGGAACACTTCAAGTTTCTTAGCGGTTAATTGACCGTCCAATACATTCTCATTGAGCCAAGGGTAGCCAGGCATATTTGACTCAGGTACCACAGAGCGAGGGTCCATCAGGTGCGCAAAGTGCCAGTCATCTGAGTAACGCTGACCTACGCGCGCGAGGTCTGGACCTGTACGCTTAGAGCCCCACTGGAACGGGTGATCCCAAACTGATTCACCAGCTACAGAATAGTGGCCGTAACGCTCAACTTCGTCACGGAAAGGACGGATCATTTGCGAGTGGCAGTTGTAGCAACCTTCACGTACGTAGATATCACGACCTTCCATTTCCAACGCTGTTAGAGGGCGTAAACCATCAACAGGCTGAGTGGTGTCTTTTTGGAACATCAGTGGGGTGATCTCAACGAGGGCACCGAAGCTGATGGCAAAAACCGTCAGGATAGCCATCAGGCCAACGTTCTTTTCGACGATTTCATGTTTGTTTGAAGAGTTATTATTGCTCATACTCGACACCCCTTAAGCCATTTGTGTGTTAGCGTCGGTGGTCAAAGAGCCACTCTTAGCTGCTACAGTACGGTACACGTTGTAAGCCATTACCAGCATACCAATCACGATGAATACACCGCCCAGGAATCGCATGATGTAGAAAGGCTTAGACGCTTCAAGAGACTGTACGAAGCTGTACATTAAAGTACCGTCAGAGTTAACTGCACGCCACATCAGACCTTGCATAACACCAGAGATCCACATTGCAACGATATACAGAACAACACCGACTGTGTGTAGCCAGAAGTGGGTGTTAACTAGTTTAACGCTGTACATGTTGGCGTGACCAAATAGTGCAGGGATCAGGTGATAAATAGCACCAATAGAGATCATTGCTACCCAACCTAGCGCACCAGAGTGTACGTGGCCGACTGTCCAGTCAGTATAGTGTGATAGCGCGTTTACGGATTTGATTGCCATCATTGGGCCTTCGAAGGTAGACATACCGTAGAAAGACAGAGAAACAACCAAGAAGCGCAGTACCGGGTCGGTACGTAGTTTATGCCAGGCACCAGACAGAGTCATAATACCATTGATCATACCACCCCAAGAAGGAACGAACAGGATCACAGACATTACCATGCCCAGAGACTGAGTCCAATCAGGTAGCGCGGTGTAGTGTAAGTGGTGAGGGCCTGCCCAGATATATAGAGAAACCAGTGCCCAGAAGTGAACTACTGATAAACGATAAGAGTAAACAGGACGACCTGCTTGCTTAGGCACGAAGTAGTACATCATACCCAGGAAGCCTGCGGTTAGAAGGAAACCTACCGCGTTGTGACCGTACCACCACTGAACCATAGCATCTACCGCACCCGCATAAATAGAATATGACTTGGTAAGAGATACAGGTACAGCCATGCTGTTTACAATGTGCAGTACTGCAACAGTAATAATGAAGCCCGCGTAGAACCAGTTCGCAACGTAAATGTGTGACACTTTACGCTTGATCAGCGTGCCGAAGAAAACAACAGCATACGTTACCCAAACTACAGCGATTGCAATATCGATTGGCCACTCAAGTTCAGCATATTCTTTAGAAGATGTGATACCCAGTGGCAGCGTGATAGCTGCTGCAAGAATGATTGCTTGCCAGCCCCAGAAAGTGAAAGCGGCTAGCTTATCGGAGAATAAACGCGTCTGACACGTACGCTGTACAACATAGTAAGATGTTGCGAAAAGTGCACTAGTACCAAATGCGAAGATTACTGCGTTCGTGTGTAACGGACGAAGTCGAGAGTAAGTTAACCATGGAATGTCGAAGTTTAACGCAGGCCACGCAAGTTGCGCCGCGATAAATACACCTACACCCATGCCAACGATGCCCCAAATCACTGTCATTATAGCGAATTGGCGTACAACCTTATAATTGTACTCAGTTTGTGATGCTACTGTTTGGCTCATTTTCCGGATTCCGCTGCAATTAATGCGATTAGAAATGATTAACCTGTAATACAGGCCCTGTTTTTTTATTTCAACAAACCCGTTTGAGTTACATCCCGTGGAACAAAACTCTCACCAGCTTGAGAAACCCTTATTTTTGCAAGGAAATAATAATTTTTTTGCAAACGAAAAGATACTACAAACACCTAAAATAATGACATCAATCAAACTTTGTACGAGTCATTTGCTTAATGAGTACGCGAATTGCGCAATATCAAAACAAATTGCAAAACTTAACGCCAAAGGCTGGCTGAAAAGAGCTATTCCACATAAACTGAATGTCTTTTCAAGATGTCACACACTAAGCATTATGCAGAAATTTTGCACACTACCCGGTGTTTTTTTAGCCACTTTCCTGACGGCCTGTTCAGACCCAAGTACCATTATACATGAAAGTTCAGAAAATAGTGAAAGTTCGCAAACTTCCTTGAACTGTGTTGCCTCATCACCATGTAAAAATGGTGATGAGGCGCTTTGGAGTTCAGGCAAAAAATTACATCCAGAAACCCCTTTCAACTTGTCTCTGGCTCTCAGTTCGTCCGATTTAAAGGTACGGTCTGCTTGGTTGGAAGGCACTCAAATGTACATGGGTACCATCCCTGTTTTTTTTACGCATCAGCAAGCTGAATTTTGGTCAGCAGAGGTGATGGTAGGCGCTTGCAGTGAACCTGTAATGGAGTGGCGTTTGACAGTCGAACTAGCAGATTTGACGGGGGAGGTTGAATATGTCAGAAATGTCACATTCAGTCTTTATACTACGCAAGAATGAAATCAATGTTGGAAAAGTTCACCTTTGCGTTTTATATTTGTTTACAAAGAAGTGTGTTTTGCAATGACTTTGTTAAGAGTATTGAGTATATTGATGGTCTAAAGTACCCAAATTAGCTTAAGAGTCTCGTTTGACAAAAACATTCGCATAGGCAAATAAATAAAGAAAAACACGCAAGCTATTTAAGGAGACCTCTAGTGGCAAAGCGCATGAATAAATTTACTCCAGTGGCATCCACCATTGCATTAAGCCTGGGCCTTACTGGCTGTAGCTTATTTGATAGTGATGATAACGACCCGATTGTCAATCCTCCCCCAGCTCCCTCCGAAGTCGAAAGTACTGTTGATGCTAATTTTAACGTTTCAGTATCTGGTAAAGCCGTTAAGGGAACTCTTAGTGGCGCTATGGTCAGTGTTAAGACTGTAGACGCGCAAGGCAATATGGTTGATTTGGCTTATCGAACAGCCGCAGGCGAAGAGTCTGCGACAGAAAAAGCTGAAAGCGAGAGTGAAGCCAAAGCAAAAGCTGAGGCAAAATTAATCAGCGGTAACCCAGCAGAGTTGAAAACATCAGCACAAGGCTTGTACGAGATCTTTGTTGACGAAGAGTTTTCTGGACCTTTATACATCACTGTTAAGACAACCAAAGACGGCGATGCATTGGTTAAGTGTGATGCGTTTGCTGGATGTGGTGTAGGTACTGCAATAAAAGTGGATGACGGCTCCGTCTTTAATGACAATGGCAAGGTCGACTTTGGCGAATGGTACAAAGATGATATCGAACTGTCTGTTGTTAAGCTGATTTCCGCGAACGCTGCGGCCAGTTCCGCGTCGGCCAAAAGAGGTCCATCCTATGCAGATGGTGACGATGGTTCTTACAAAGCGAATTTGTCGGTATTTACATCAACCGCAGCGCGAATTTTGCTTGCTGGAGAATCAGCTATTGACGCAGCTGCTGTTGGGCAAGCGAGCATTCAGGTAATTGGCCAGCTTGTGGGTGACCTTTCTTTAGTTGCTACACTGGCCAGTGATTTATCACTGGGTGGTGTGATTGACTTTACTGATGTCGATGGGACAGAAAAGCTTGACGCCGGTGCGCTCGTGTTGGTACAGGTTGCGTCTTCACTGCAATCTCTGGCTGGTAAAGAAAGCAGAACCGTTGCGGACGTATTAGCTGAACTAACTGGTGATGTTGAACAGGGTAACCTGGGCGATAGCCAGATCTTCTCAAAACTAAAAACTGAAACACAGAAAGCGGGTAAAGTTCTGAACGCGATTGTTTCCGGTGATGAAGAAGCAATTAAAACAGCACTAATTGAAGCAGGTGTTGATGAGTCTGATGTCGATCAGGTTGCGGCTGATGCGAAAGCGGCCAAAGATAAGGCTGTTAAAAACGGTGCTACGTCAGATGAACAACTCCAAGATGATTCGGATAAAGTCGTTGACCAACTTGATGACTTGGGTAACGGTGACACTTCTCTGGAAAGCTTGAATGCGTCATTGTTAGCAAGTATTGAGGCAGGTAAACAAACGCTCACTGGTAGTGATGCTCAGTTGAACGAATTTGCAGCGTCATTGGCTGCTGTTAAAGCCCTGGCAGCTGATACAGATACTAAAGAGAAAGCGGTAGCCTATGGCAGTGCTGCGGTTGTCCTGGATACACAATATACCGCTGCGGTTTCAACAGACGTAGAAGGCGATAACCTGGGTAAGTTGCTGGTCCGTGAGCTTTCTGGTGCTGAGCAACTGGTATCTGCTGCTTCGGGATTAGTGATATTAGATGCCGAGTATCAACCTACGCTGACACAAGCTGGAGAGCTGTTAACGCAAGTCACTACGTTGGTTGCTCAAAAAGACCAACTGGGTGCTCAAATAACTGCTGAATTGACTGCGGCCAATGAGAAAATCGCGGAATTTGGTGCCACGCTCGATGTTGCTAAGCAAGCGTCGGATGAAAGCCTGTTAGCAGCGAAGGAAAGTAAGGAAGCCGCAATTGCTAAGAAAGGCGAGATGGAAGTCCAATTCCAGACCGCGATGACTGCTGTCGCAGCAATTACAGATCAAGCTACCGCTGAAGCTGCGTTGAGCGAAGTGGAAAAAACCCAGACTAGCTTACAAGACACTATTGCAGCTTACCAGGCAGCAGAAACAGCTGCAAAAGCGTCACTGGAGCTGGCTAACACCTATAAAACTATTGCTCAAAACGAAAACGCGTCAACGGATGCGGCTGACCTCGCAATCAATGAGTCGAATGAGTTGATCAGTGAAGCGCTTCTTGAAATTTCCGTACTGCAAGGAAACACTGCGCTACAAATTGAAGACTACAGAATCACAGCGCTGGCCATGCAGGGCACGGACAAACTGGTTAAGATCAGTTTTGTAACCAGAGAGGGTGCTGATGCCACATTTAATGCGGGCGAAGTTATCTATGATGTAATGAAAGATATCTGGGATTCGGGATTAGATTCTGGTGAACATAGTGGCACAGCGCCTGGTTTCCCTGAATGGAAATACAGCTATGACACAAATACATATGCTCTGAATCTGGAAAATACCGAAGGTGACGAGAAGATTGTCGCGAATGGTCAGGTTAACTCTGGCGCACAGAGTAAAATAATTTTCACCTGGTCTGGCAATTTAGTAGCTGATTCTGGTCAGAAAGTTGAGATCCAGTCTCCGGATCTGGCTGAATGTGAGCGCTGGGCGATAGATTCTATTGACATGCCAAATGCATCTTGTTTGGTGCTTAACGTTGATGGCAGCATTCAGAGTGTAGAAGATGCGCGAGACTTTGATATTTCTCGTGGCAAAACGTTCAACTTGGTCGAATTTGTTGATGGCCAGTATGGCTTTAGCGGATACTTCCATTCAGAGTTGACTGCGGTTGACCAGCAAGGTAACCCAGCTCCACTATTTGTTGACGATTCAATTGAACTGGCTTCAATTGTGCTCAAAGGTGATAGTGAGGGTACTGAGTTTACTGCGCATTTCGATATCCGTAATGAGGATAACAACGACGACCTTGGTATGGCTGAAGTCTCGATTGACAATTTTAATGGTTATGTATTTAGAGTTGGTCTAATCGATGAAGCTGGCCCATTGCGCGGCAGTGTTTCACTATTCAACGATACCGAACAGTCTGTTGGCGTAGGTAGCGTAGAGGAAATTACAAACGGTTTCCGTGTTGATTACTTTACTGGTCTGTCAATCGACTATACGGATATTGACTTTATCGGTCAGTCAAACAACTAATGTAAGTCAATTTGAAAAGGGGAAAGGGTTACCTTTCCCCTTTTTTTTAGAAGTTAAGTTTATGACATTAAAAAAAATTACACCTCTACTTTCTCTGTGCTGTCTACCTGTGTCTCAGGCGGCGCTGTCAGCATCTAATGACATACAGTTGATTCACCAGTTTCATAGTGAGATATACACGGAAGCACAACCTGTTAAGGCGTTTGTTGATGATTTTGACAAGCCTCTGACAGATGGTGACAGCGCATTTACTTACAATGTGTTTGAGTTAGGCATGAAATACAAGGGGTTTGGTATTGGGGCGCAGAGCCGCTTTGATTATTTACTTGCATTTGATCCCGATACGGCCCGTTATACGCATACAGAAAAAAATGATCTGCCATTTGAACGTCGTAATTATCGCTATTATCTGAGAGGTAAGCAGGCGACAACCAACGGGGTTTTTCTAAGCTACGATTTCACGTTGCTGGATGAGAGTTTAGTGATTACGCCAAAGTTTACTTATTTTCAAAGTACGCACTTTCAAGACGCTGTGGTCGACGGCACTATTTTTGCGGATGAAATTGAAGGAAAACTGCAGACTGAGTACTACTTTTCGAAAGATATCCTGTTTAAGTCATTTACACCAACGGAAAATCCGCAAGGAGATGGCTACAGTTTTGATCTAACGTTCAGCTGGCAGATTACGCCGGATTTAGATATTTGGGCAGCTGGTAAAGACCTGATGTATGAAACCAAGTACGAGGGAGCTGGGTTTGTAAATGGATTTACCACGGATATCCCATTCACCGAGAGAGAAGATGGCATAGACACAACCCCCTCTGTCAGATTGCGCACTTCTGCTTATGATCAAGAAATCGAATACACCTTTGAGCGGGACGCCAGATACTATTTAGGCGTGAATTACCGTATTAACAACCAGTTCTCTACCACACTTAAAGCGCGCAAGTATATTGATGATGCGTTTGTTCAGGCAACTGTATCTTACCACTTTGGAGAAAGCTGGGAGTTATTTGGTGGCTATGAAACACATAGCGAGGCCTTTGAGTTAGGTATTAAAACTCGTCATGCTGGTATATCTGTGAAAATGGATAACCCCAATATTGATGATGCGCACTATGTAAATTTGAACTGGTTTCTTAACTTGGCATTTTAGGGGGTAAAAGGTGCAAAAAATCAATAAAATCTTACCTTTGTTGTTAGCTGGTATTTTGTCAGCATGTGGTGGAAGTAGTGACCCGGCCCCAACCGTGGATGATGCAGAGCCAGGGTTTGGCCATGATGTAACTCAAATTCCTTCCGCTTCTGTGGCCTTCTATGTGCCGAAGTTTGTCGATACGTCGGGGACTCTGTCTGTCACTCAGATAAGCTCAAGGGAAACACAGCAGTTTACCGTTAACGATCTGAACGAAATGACCATCACCCTGAATTCAGGTGTGGTGTATCAATTTGAGTTTAGCCCAAGTTCCGAACAAGTATTTTGTCCCAGAAAGCTTGGCTGTGGTCGGGCCCTGCGTGATGACCCAAATGATCTCAATGGCAATGAGGAAATTGATTTCGGCGAACCGGTGTCTGCAAACGTGTCATATTCTCTTGCGGCGAAACCGGTTGCTGGCCAAAATCAGCTATATTTTTCTTCATATGCAACCTTGCTGAGCGATTCGCAACTAGACAGTACAGTACTGTCTTTGACAAATACACCTGTTTATCACTTGAGTCACAGTCGTATTAACCAGTCATTACAAGCAGAGTATGCGGCTCAAGCATTTACTTCTGCTGATATCATGAGACAACTTAACATTCAGGGCCGTCAGGATGACGAGATCTCGCCTTTGGCTGATGCTTTTGATCTTGCTTATAAGCACAGCGACAGTACGCTTTGGCAAAGTTATATTGATCAAGTCAACGAGTACTTTATAGAAACGCTGTTAGACGAAAAGGACAGCACACTGTTTTCTAGTGTTGTGGACCAGGTTTTGCTGACTGCCAATGAAGCATTGCAGTTACAGGATATGGTGACGCTAAAAGACTCTGATACCGTATTTAACAATGACCTGCTTGACCACTTCAGAGATTCTCTGGGGGTAGTACGCCTTCAAGAAGAGAAGTACAGTGATGAACTAGACACCAAACTGCGTGAAATAGAGAGTGTTGTTTCAGATGATGTAGTACAAGAGTCGTTCTTGGCACTTGCGGAGGCAGTTTATAATGTTGTTGACAACGTGTCTCCAGCTCGCAATTCTGAGCCAGGTAACTATCAGGTTGATGATCTGGATGTAGTGTATACGACTGATCCCTTGTTTAACTGGCAAGTAACTGGCTTTAATAGAGGCTTTGAAGTCAGTATGGACGTAACTATGTCCGAGTGGCGTAAAAGCCCAATTCTGGGCGACCGTATTGTGGGTGTTGGGGTTGTATCAGTTCGCAAGGGCGATGTGTCTTTAGAGGCAGACCTGAACGATATCTTCTTGTTATTTGATGGCTCTATTGATGGAGATAACCTGCAAACGGCCACAGGTACTTCACATTTTGCAGGTGAGGTTACTTTGCAAACTGCAGCGTCGATGACTAAAGCGGACCTGAGATTACATTTAGATCGGGTGCGCTCACCTGGCAATTCGGTTGAAAGCATCATTGCTAACTTGCGTTTGCGCGGTGATTTTGAAACTGTGAACCAGGTGACACCTGTCGCTCTATACGCCGCTGAGCAATCTCCCTATGAGTTCGACACAGCCCTGGATTTAGCGTTCGGGTTACATGTTGACTTTGATCTAAAAGGCGGCCCTGATTTTCAGCTACAGCTGGCAGCTGATCCTAATAATTTCACAAATTTGAACTCAGCTGAAATCAGTTACCTTGTTGGTGGCAGGGTTATGCAACTTGATGTGCGTCGCTCTGGAGATAACAATAATATTGTTGCGCAGGGTAAGGACGGCTATTGGCTGGATATTAAACAAAAAGGGCGTAATTTCACTGGTGGATATTATTACGGTGATCAGCAAATCGGTGACGTAAAGACAGTAAGAGGGGTTCCAGGTGTATTATTCCCGGATGGTAGTTTTGAATCCCTGTTCTGATGGGGTCAATTACTGTTAAAATGATATTTTTATTTGAAGGGCCTGCGGGCCCTTTTTGCGGTTTTAAGAGGGTCAGCTTGAATAAAAGCCACGTTATTGAACATTTAAGGTTTGCACTGGAATGCAAGCTCCAGGAAGCACAAGAGGCAGCAGACAGTGCTCGTGCCGATGCAATTCATGAACAAAGTGCGGCGGAAACTCAGTATGACTCTTTGAGCATTGAGTCCGGCTACCTTGCCGAGGGGCAAAGTGAGCGGGTCGATCAGGCACATAGAGCTATTCAGGCGTTCGAGCAAACATATACGTTAAGCCGTCCTGGCGTTGTCCAGGTAGGGGCGCTGGTAGAGTTAGTTGACGAGCAGGATCAGCATCATTGGTTTTATGTTGGACCCTGTGAAGGTGGACTGAAAGTGATTTTGGGTACTTCAGAAGTCAGAGTGATCACGCTCGCTTCTCCTGTCGGTCAGGCCCTCCAAGGGCGTGAACAGGGTGAGGAAATTGAGTTTAACTTCAATGGTAAGACTCAATGGTTGGAGGTACTAGAGTTGCAGTGATCATGAAAAGAGCTTTTTTCTGACCACTTGTCGGTACTGACTGGGGGTTTGATTCATTGTACTTTTGAACACCCTGGTAAGCTGTCCTTGCGAGCTAAAACCGCATGCCAGCGCTATTTCCTGAATACTCAGGTTGGTGGAAGCCAATAACTCAGTAACCTGACGCACTCGGGTTGTTTGCAAATAGTTGGCGGCAGTCTGACCTGTTGCGGCTTTAAAGCGTCGGTTGAAAGTGCGATAGCTCATACCAAATTGAGTGGCAACCTCAGGAAATGTTATTTCATTCGCACTGTTGTTGCGTAACCAAAACTGGATTGAGGCAATTTGTTCATCACTATGGCGGTCAACAGCGCCTTCCAGGTACCTTTGTTCTTCATAGGGCTTTCTTACTTCGTGAGAGAAGTTTTGTTGCACATGATTGGCAGCTTCTTGGCCATAAAACTGGCCAATAAAGTGGACAATCACGTCTGCCAGCGCGTTCAAGCTTGCTACTGTATATAGTCTTTCTGACTGAGTAATGAAGTAATCAGGGCGCAGGGCAACTAAGGGATAATTGCGCTTAAATTGATCTGCATAATGCCAGTGGGTTGTTGCTGAGTGTCCGTCGAGGATCCCGGATTCCGCTAAGAAGCAAACGCCTGTGCCGACACCAATAAGTGTGGCACCAGAGCGCCATGCCAGGGCTAGATTTGAAACCAATGAGGTATTTTTTTTCAACACTGGACGAGGGTTACGCCAAATACTGGGAGTAATGATGTAGTCGAACTCACTGAGTGCACTGAAATTGGCGTGTGCTAAAAAAGGCACGCCCATCGATGAATGAACGGCTTCACCTGTTTCACTTAGCCAGGCAATTTCCAATGGTATAAATTCATTTCCTAAATGGCGTCTTGCGAACGCCTCACCAGCACGCAGCATTTCTATGGGTAATGTTACGCTGGTTATTAGCATTTGCTCATAAAGTGTGAAAGCAATACGGTGGTTATAAGCACCCATCTCATCCGACCTCTTAATGGTGGCGTAATTTGCATGTTATGTGGCGAAAAAAGTAAAGTATCATGTTTTCCTTCGTTCTAAAATCGGTTCATTAGTTTTATTTGATAAGAGATTGATATGACAGCATTACCAATTATCGTAGGTATGGGCGGTGTGAATGCCGCTGGCAGAACCTCGTTCCATCAGGGCTTTCGTCGCATTGTGTTAGACACCCTGGATGATGCTGCAAGACAGGAAACTTTCCTTGGCCTGGCGACCTTGATGAACCTAGTGTCATTAAAAGGGGCGGATTTGGTAACAGCTGAAGGCGAAGTCGTTCAGCGTGATGAAATCGAAGCACGCTTTGGCCAGCAGATTGTTGAAGGGACGTTAATCCGAAAAATCGAGAAAACTCATTTTGATGTCGATGCAACGCACTGGCAGCAAAAGCTGACAATGCAGGCCAACGATAGCCATGGATTAACCTTTACCTGTCGCAAGCGTGATTTACCAACGCCTGTACCATCTGGCTGGCAAATTGAAATGCTTGATGAAAAAACGGCCCAGGTGCTTATTCCGGAGCAGCTGGCGGTAAAAGTGGATAGTTACAGAGACAACCCTATTAAGGCAGCAGGCCAGCTACCAACCGGATTTGATCCATCTGTCATGTACAACAGCCGTTATCAGCCGCGTGGTTTGCAAGCCACTATTTTTGCCGCAACCGACGCTATCCGCTCTACAGGCCTAGACTGGGATACGGTTATGAACAGTGTCGAACCCGACCAGATTGGCACTTATTCAGCTTCGGTCGCTGGGCAAGTTAATGATGAAGGGTTTGGTGGCCTCATTCGCAGCCGCATGAAAGGGGAGCGGGTGAGCACCAAACAACTCGCGTTGGGTCTGAATACCATGTCAACTGACTTCATTAACGCTTATGTGACGGGCAGTGTGGGTACGACATTCTCCACTTCAGGTGCTTGTGCAACCTTTTTGTATAATTTGCGTGCAGCAGTTAATGACATTCAGGCGGGTCGTACCCGTGTAGCCGTGGTTGCCAGTGTTGAGTGTGCGTTAACGCCAGAGATTATAGAAGGCTTTGGTAATATGGGCGCACTGGCAAACGAAGAAGGCTTGCGTAAGCTTGATAACACTGAACAGGTTGATTATCGCCGTACCAGCCGTCCATTTGGTGAAAACTGTGGCTTTACCATTGGGGAAGGGGCACAGGTAACTATTCTGATGGATGATAAATTAGCCCTTGAACTGGGCGCTGACATTATGGGGTCTGTTGCAGATGTCTATGTTAATGCTGATGGGGTTAAGAAATCGATTACTGCGCCTGGTCCGGGTAACTACATTACTATGGCTAAATCAGTGGCACTGGCAGAGCAGATCGCGGGCACTGAAGCACTTCAACAGCGTAGCTTTATTCTGGCACATGGGTCCAGCACACCACAAAACCGGGTGACAGAATCTTTGATTTACCATCGTATTGCACAAACATTTGCTATCGAAGGCTGGAAAGTAGCTGCTCCGAAAGCATTTGTTGGTCATACCATCGGTCCGGCTTCTGGTGATCAGCTGGCAATGGCGCTGGGTATCTTCAGTCATCAGATTATGCCAGGTGTGACGACCATAGATGCGGTTGCAGAAGATGTCTATGACCAGCATCTGGATATCCGCACACACCATTATCACTGTGGAGAGATGGATATCGCTTTCATTAATTCCAAAGGGTTTGGTGGTAATAATGCAACTGCAACGATACTGTCGCCTGCCGTTACCTTAAAGATGCTATCGAAACGCTATAGCGAAGCTGCGCTTGCAGAGCATGACGCCAAACTGGCAGAAACGAAGCAACAACAAGCCAGTTATCAACAGGCAGCCGATCTGGGTCAGTATGAGCTTATTTATCGATTCGGTAATGGCATGATTGATGATTCGCAACTGCAGCTAAGTAAAGAAACTCTGGAGATCCCAGGTTTTGATAAAGCAGTTAAGCTGAATGTCAATAATCAGTATGGTGACCTGACGGATTAAAATACTATGTTAAGCAAACAAAAGGCGCGCTAGCGCCTTTTTTTGTATTGGTTACTTCAGGTATTGTGCATGGAAATCCAGGTGTGCATCGATGAAGGTCGAAATAAAGAAGTAACTGTGGTCATATCCCGGCCGCATTGTTAGCGTAAGTGGGTAATTTGCAGCCTGAGCTGCCTGCACCAGTGCTTCAGGCTTGAGCTGTTCAGTTAAGAACTGATCAGCATCACCTTGATCAACTAAGATAGGTGCTTTGCCATTTTCCGTATTTTGTCTAAGCAAGTGGCATGCATCGTATGCTTCCCACATTGCATTGTCTTCTCCCAGGTAGCCTCTGAATGCTTTTTTGCCCCAAGGGCAATCCACCGGATTAGAGATTGGGCTAAATGCCGAGATACTCTGATAACGAGTTGGATTTTTCAGACCGACAACCAGCGCGCCGTGACCACCCATGGAGTGTCCCGCGATAGCACGTTTGTCAGAGACAGGAAGTTGCGCTTCGATAAGTTTTGGCAGCTCGTCACTGACATAGCTATACATGTGATAGTGTTTATCATAGGGGGCTTGAGTCGCATTGACGTAAAAGCCTGCGCCGAGCCCAAAATCATAGCTATTTTCCGGGTCATCTGGGATCTCTTCACCACGCGGTGATGTATCCGGTGCTACGATTGCTATCCCGAGCTCGCTGGCACGTTTAAACGCGCCGGCTTTTTGCATAAAGTTCTCGTCGTTGCAGGTTAGCCCTGACAGCCAGTAAAGCACTGGTACAGGATGGCCATTAAGTGCTTGCTCAGGTAAAAAAACGGCAAAGGTCATTTTACATTGAGTATATTGACTGTCATGTTGATAACGTCGGTGCCAGCCTCCGGCGACTTTGTTTTCGCTCAATAATTCCATAATATGCTCTTTATAAATGGATCACCGAACGGATACTCTTACCCTGGTGCATTAGATCAAACGCTTCATTAATGTCATCCAGCGACATCGTATGGGTAATAAAGTCATCCAGTTTAAATTCACCAGCGAGGTAACGCTCGACGATTTCTGGCAGCTCAGAACGGCCTTTAACCCCCCCGAATGCTGTACCCCGCCATACCCGGCCAGTTACCAACTGGAAAGGACGAGTAGAGATTTCCTGACCAGCACCCGCAACCCCGATGATTACAGATTCGCCCCAGCCTTTGTGACAACATTCCAATGCACTGCGCATCACGTTGACGTTACCAATACATTCAAATGAAAAATCAACTCCTCCATCGGTCATTTCCACAATGACTTCCTGAATTGGTTTGTCGTAATCGTTTGGGTTGATGAGGTCGGTAGCGCCGAGTTTTTCAGCCAGCGCGTATTTGTCTGTATTGATATCAACGCCAATGATCCGACTGGCACCAGCCATCACTGCCCCTATCACGGCTGACAGGCCAATACCACCCAGGCCAAAGATAGCAACCGTATCGCCTGGTTGCACTTTGGCTGTATTCATCACTGCGCCCATCCCTGTTGTTACTCCACACCCTAGCAGGCAGATCTCTTCTAGTGGCGCAGTTTTATTAACTTTAGCCAGAGAAATCTCTGGAAGAACAGTGTATTCAGAGAAGGTTGAAGTGCCCATATAGTGATAAATAGGTTCGCCGTCTTTGTAAAAACGGGTTGTTCCGTCAGGCATGACTCCTTTACCCTGAGTCGCACGGATCTTCTGGCATAAGTTCGTCTTGCCTGATGTACAGAACTTACATTCGCCACATTCTGGCGTGTAAAGTGGAATAACGTGGTCACCTACTGCGACACTGGTTACCCCTTCACCTACGGCTTCAACAATGCCACCACCTTCGTGACCTAAAATCGCCGGAAATACACCTTCAGGGTCTTCTCCGGATAGGGTGAATGCGTCTGTATGACAGACACCTGTGGCAACGATTTTAACCAATACTTCGCCTGCTTTAGGCATCATCACATCCACTTCTTCAATGCTCAGTGGTTGTCCTGGTCCCCAGGCAATCGCTGCCCGTGATTTAATAAACTCAGCCATCATTACTCCAGTTTTGTAGTGTGAAAACAAAAGTATAACTTGCTGTGAGAGTTTGATAATCTTAAAAATTAAGAAAGACTTTTACGTATTTGTAATAATGGATAGATGGTCAGGTTTAGATGAATTTGTCGCGGTGGCGACCAGTGGCTCCTTCACAGCGGCAGCGCAGCAGTTAGACACCTCAGTAGCACAGGTCAGCCGTCGGGTTAAAACCCTGGAGTCTGAGCTTGGCTATCAGCTACTGACTCGAACAACCCGAAATCTGGCGTTGACACCCGAAGGCCAGGTATTTCTCGGTCATGCCAGGTTGCTCCAGCACGCCTACGATGACGCAACAGCGGCACTGAGACAAAGAGACAGTGAGCCTACGGGTAAAATCAGGCTCACAGCGCCAGTGATGTACGGCGAGCAATACATTATGCCGTTGGTACACCAGTTCATGTGTCGTTTTCCTTCGGTTACGGTTGATATGGAGCTGACTAATGCGCAGCTCGATCTGGTTGAGCAGGGCGTCGATCTTGCTATTCGCATCGGCCAGCTCAAAGATTCCTCGTTACATGCAAAACGTCTGTCGCAGAGACGTACTTTGGTGTGTGTTTCACCGCAATATTTAAGTCAGCGCGGTCCAATTACCGCTATCAGAGATCTGGAGAAACAAAATTGCCTGTTAGGCAATGCACATTATTGGCGTTTTATGGATCACGGAGTCGAGCGGCATGTAAAGGTAACTGGTACCTTGAGATGTAACAGTGGCTGGGCGTTGTTAGACGCGGCGAAGCAGGGGCTAGGGGTCGTTCAGTTGCCTCATTATTATGTGCAAGATGCCATTCAAGGTAGTGAATTAGTGACTGTGCTGGATTCCTTTGCACCTATGGAAGAGGGGATCTGGGCGGTGTACCCGCCCAGAAAATATTTGTCTACGGCTATCCGTGCGCTAATAGACTTTTTGGCTGACGCACTCTAGGCCTGAACAGTATTGCTTTGCATCGCTTCCAGGGCTCTGGTCAATGCCTGTTCGCGGCTTTTGCAGAATGCATGATCACCCAGTTTGCTGCGAATATCGAACTTCTGAAGTTGTTCACTCGTGTCTTTATTTGGTGAGTAAATAAAGACCTGACAGTCAGCATCCAGTGCATCACTGATGGCGTTTTCAATCGCGAGGCTGACGGTCACATCCAGCATGGCCACATCACTTAAATCAAGTACCATGGTTTTATACTCACCGATATGGCGGTGCTGGCGGGTGATTGCTTTCGACACGCTAAAGATCATTGGACCTGACAGATAAAAGAACAAGAGTTTGCCTTTGGCCTGCTCTAATAACGCACGCTCATGCGTCGAAAGTGGCACATCTTCATCAGCATCGCCGTCGCTGATGGCTTTTACATGCTGTTCCTGAACCCGGCTTAAACGTTCAATTACCATAATATTGGAAATAAAGACACCCAGGCCAACTGCAACCATCAAATCGACGAAAACCGTCAGTAACATAACACCATACATGATGGCCATCTGACTGATGCTGAGTTTATGTGCACGCTGAATAAAGCTCCAGTCCAGAATGTTAATCCCGACATATACCGCGATGCCTGCGAGTACAGCCATCGGGATCGGCTCTGTCAGGCTGCCGGCCACAAATACAACGGCCATTAGGATCAGGGCGCGGAAAATCCCGGCTAACGGAGAGCGTGCACCTACCTGTATGTTGACAACTGTGCCCATGGTGGCACCGGCACCTGGTAGTGCGCCGAAGAAGCCTGCAATCATGTTTGCAATACCCTGACCACGTAGTTCTTTATCAGAGTCGTGCTCTGTACGCGTCAGGCTATCACCGATAACGGCTGTCAGCAAAGTGTCAATACACCCTAAGGTACCCAGCACCAGGGCATCGATCACCATTTCGGTAAAGAGTTCCGGAGTAAAAGTTGGCCAGACAATTTCAGGCAAGCCACTGGGGATCTCGCCAATGCGGCGAATGCTGTCAGTATCAAACAGCAGGATAGAGATTAAGGTAACAATAACCAGCGCCACCAGCTGTGCAGGAACGTACTGGCGATATTTCTTAGGCATGTAGAACAGAACACCTAAGGTGAGGACCCCTAAAAAGAGCTCTGAGAAATGTAAATTTAGAAATAGCTCAGGGAAAGCGGACAAAGTACCGGGAACACCGCCAGGAGGCGCCTGATGTCCGAGTAGGGGGGCCAGTTGCAGTATGATTAATATGACACCAATTCCGGACATAAACCCGGAGACCACGCTGTATGGCATCAGAGTGACATATTTACCAAGCTTGAGCGTGCCCAGTAATATCTGGAATGCACCCGCCATCATCACCACGGTGAAGGCCATAGCCGGCCCCGCTTCGGGGTATTTTGATATCATGGTGGTCAGAACTGCTGTCATAATGACCGTCATCGGGCCAGTTGGTTCTGAGATCAGAGAAGTAGAGCCGCCAAATAAGGCAGCGAAGAGGCCAACGAGAATTGCGCCCCACATACCGGCTTCAGCTCCGGCGCCGGATGCCACGCCAAAGGCGAGGGCGAGTGGTAGGGAAATGATTGCAGTGGTCACACCACCGAACAAATCTCCCTTGAAATTCATATGTTTAAATCTTGATAACGAAAACATTGAAGGTCCATACCGCGAGATTTGCCGCATTCTACACTAAAACCCGATGTAATTTAGAGCGGCTATTAAAAAAATTTTACACTTTTTTTTGGGGTCAAGGGTATGACCCGGCTTTCTTGATTGTGCTAGTATCGTGCTCTGAACTTGTATGCAGAAAAATAAACTATTATGTTTCAGCCTGTTAGCCTTTACATAGGGCTCAGATACAGCCGTGCCAGCAAGGGCAATGGGTTTGTATCTTTTATTTCTTTTTTTTCCATTGCCGGGATAGCACTCGGGTTAATGGCACTTATTACAGTTAGCTCTGTGATGAATGGGTTTGAGCAGAGCCTGAAAAATGCCATGCTCGACTTAATACCTCATGTGCAGTTGCGCAAATCATCAGACGAACAATCTCAAGACGCCGATGCGTTGCTAACTAAGCTGAGCGCATTGCCAGAAGTTAAGCGGGTAACTCCCTATGTCACCAGTGATGTGATCCTGCAAACGAATAAAGATCTGGTTGGTGTGCGTTTGCAAGGGACCTTTTCCGGTTATCCATCGGCACTCGAGCCACACATTGAAGCCGGTAGCCTGGCACAGTTTCGTGAGCAGAAATATCAACTGGCGCTGAGTCGCTATCTGGCAAATCAACTGGATGTGCGATTGGGACAAAAAGTGCGGGTGATCATGCCTGATGTTAGCAGTTATACGCCTATGGGCCGGGTCCCTAAACAGCGTTTATTTACAGTTGCCTTGATTTACAACACCCACAGTGAGGCCGATGTTAACCTGGCATTCGCCGATGGTAAAAGTCTGCAACGTTTGCTTAAGCGCAAACCGATGGATTTTGACGTTAGCATTACATTAAAAGACGCTTTTGCCGTTAATGAGTTCAGAACAGCGAATGTCCCCTTGTTGTCTGGATTAGAATACTCAGACTGGCATGTACAGCAGGGGGCATTATTTGCAGCCGTTGCAATGGAAAAACGCATTATGGCCTTACTATTGGGACTGATCGTGATTGTGGCCGTATTCAATATAGTGTCGGCGTTATCGATGATGGTCAGTGAAAAGCAAGGTGAAGTAGCTATTTTGCAGACTTTGGGGCTGGCACCTGGCGCTATAGCACGGGTGTTCATGGTGCAAGGGTTGTACAACGGTGTAGTGGGTACGCTAATTGGCACTGTGTTTGGTTATCTGCTGGCCAGTCATATTAACGAGGTACTGGCAGTCAGTGGGCTGTCTTTACTGGGTGGTGCAGAGTTACCGGTCAGGTTCGACTGGTTTAGTTTGAGTTTAATTGTTGCGACCAGTCTGGTTTTGAGTTTTCTGGCAACATTATATCCGGCGTTTAAAGCCGCAAAAGTGCTTCCTGCTGAGGTGTTGAGGTATGAGTGATTTAGTAATTGAATGTCAGGGCCTGAACAAGGCTTATGATGAAGCGGGCCAGCAGGTTGAAGTGCTAAAAGGGGTCGATCTGGCGCTTGAACAGGGTGACATGTTGGCCATCGTCGGTAGTTCCGGCTCAGGCAAGAGTACTTTGTTGCATATATTGGGCACATTGGATACGGCCAGCAGTGGTTCAGTGAAAATCAAAGCTACCGATGTCGCGCAGTTATCGCGTCGTAAACAAGCGGATTTTCGCAATCAAAACCTGGGCTTTATATATCAGTTCCATCACCTGCTTATGGATTTTACGGCATTAGAGAATGTGGCTATGCCTTTGCTGATTGCCGGTCAGCCACCTAAAGCCGCTCAGGCGCAAGCACAGGAAATGTTGGGCAAAGTTGGCCTGGACCATCGTGGAGGTCATCGACCATCGGAGTTATCGGGCGGGGAGCGCCAGCGAGTTGCCATAGCCAGGGCGCTAGTTACGCGTCCAGCATTAGTCTTGGCAGATGAACCTACCGGTAACCTGGACAAACAAAATGCACTGAAAATCTATGCCTTGTTAAAAGAGTTAAACCGGGATTTAAAAACCAGCTTTGTGGTGGTAACACATGACCTTGAACTGGCGGCAAAACTGGGTCGTGCAGTTGCTCTGGACGACGGTGTGTTGGTTGAGCATGCGCTACATAGTGAGGCATAAGCGAATGTTGAGTGTGTTTATCAGTAACCGATTACGTGCTTCCAAGCATCAGGCTGGTATGATTGGGTTTTTGAGTAAATCATCAACGCTCGGTGTCATGCTGGGGGTGGCGGTGCTTATTGTCGCACTCTCAGTGATCAATGGGTTTGAACAACAGCTGAAAACCCGCTTACTTTCTGTGGTTCCTCATGTCGCTTACCAGGCGCCTTACGACCCAATTTCAAATTGGCCTGAAAAAGTGCGATTGCTGGAAGCGCAACCAGGTATTTTGGCCGCGGTGCCTGAAATATCGGTCACTGCCATGGTACAGTTTCGTGGTGAGCTAAAGGCCGCTGAAGTGAAGGGGATAGATTTTCTTTCTCATCACAAGGTATCAGACGTGGGGCAATTTATTGCAGATACTTCACTGAGCGATTTGACCGACAATGACATCGTCTTAGGGCGGCATATTGCCACAGAGCTGGGTTTAGAGCGCGGGGATAAAGTCACGCTGTTAGTGGCAAATCCACAAGCCGCTTCTCCTCTGGCTGCCCCAAAGCGGCTTAACTTTGTGTTGGCGGATGTGATTAGTATGGGAGGACCTATTGATCGGTCGTTGGCTTTGGTTTCTGTGAAGCGGTTACAGCAGGCAATGGGGCTGTCGGACGAAGAAGTGACCGGGCTCCGTGCCAAAGTTGAGGATGTATTCTCTGCTCATCAGGTCGCAATGGCAGCAGGCCGGGCTTTACCTGATCTGGTCTACGTCAATAGTTGGTTTCGTACGCAGGGGAGCCTTTATCAGGATATTCAAATGGTCAGGACAATAGTGTATCTGGTCGTGTTTCTGATCATCGCTGTCGCCAGTTTTAATATCGTGTCGTCTATGGTAATGGAAGTGAAAGAAAAGCAAGCGGATATTGCGATTTTAAAAACCATGGGTACCAGAGATAGCACTATTTTTGCGACCTTCGCGATACAGGGGGTCAGCTATGCCCTAATCGGTGCCCTGGTTGGTCTGTTTGTCGGCATTTTGTTGGCGCTGAATATTTCTGACTTATTCCGTGCCTGGATTGAGCTTGATGGTGATAATCCATTGCAGGGCGTTTATTTTATTGAATTTTTGCCCAGCCAGTTGGATTGGATTGACGTGGTTTCAGTGTTGTCTATTACGCTTGTTATTTCGGTACTATCTTGCCTTTATCCGGCCTGGCAGGCGGTAAAAGTAGATCCAGCCAGGGTTTTGGGTGGTTAGTTTAGGTAACGCATACCACGGTGTATGCGCTACTCTTCAAAATGCAGATAGCTGGATTTGTCGGCGACAACATACTCGACAAAGTCGTTAATACTCAGCGGCTTGCTATAGTAATACCCCTGTATATATTCAACCCCTTTGGCTTTGGCATAGATCATCTGGTCTAATTGTTCTATGCCTTCTGCGACCAGCGGTTTATCGAGATTTTTTGCCAGCGATACAATGGAATTGAAAAGCGACTGCATTTTTCCATCACTGACGACATTGGTGACAAAGGCACGATCAATTTTAATTTCATCAAAATGCAGTTTACACAAATAGCTCAGACTGGAGTAACCGGTACCAAAATCATCAATCGATATCATCAGCCCTTCGCTTTGTAGTTTTTGTAATATCTCATTAATATAGTTAAAGTTATCGATCAGGGCTGATTCAGTGAGCTCCAGCTTAATTTTGGCGGGGTTAAGTGACAGCTTTTCCAGCGTTTGCAGCAATCGGGTGGTGAAGTTAACATCGAGAATTTCAACAACACTAATGTTGATTGCAAAACGAAACTGGCGTGCCTCAATGTGCTCTTGTGCAAGTAAACTCTTTAACTTATTAATCTGACTGAGCGTAAATAGCGTTAGCTTGTTAATCTCTCCCGTACTTTCAATGATTGGAATAAACTCGGTAGGAGGAATAGGCTGACCGTCAAGTTCCCAGCGCATCAGGCACTCAGCCCCAATCAGACGTTCTGTTTTGGTGTCATGAATTGGCTGGAATACTACTTCAAAGCTATCCGCCAGGTTATCCTGGTAAAGGGCGCTGCGCAGACCGGTTTCAATTTTATTCTGTCGTTCAATTTGCCTGGCCAGCGTTTCTTTGAATTCGACCAGACGGTTGTGGTCTGATAGCGCATCAAAAGTTGCCATTTCCGCTTTGTTAAGACTTAATTCATGGTCGTCATTGGGCTGTTCTTTATAGTAGCCCAGTGAGACATTGCTGTAGAAACTGTTACCGTTAAAATTAAAAGGTTCATTTAGTTGCTTGTATAAGGTTTCGATGTTCAGTGGAACTGTATCGGGAATAAACACGCAGTAACAGTCGGAAGAGTGTTTAGAGAATATCCCTTTATCAAATTCTCCCTGGAATCGTGCCAGGATCTCCATAAACACCAAGTTGGCAACACCAATATTCCAGACTTCGGAAATACGCTGAAAATTGCAGATCCGGACACAGCAAATAGTGCCCTGATGAGGTTGCTCTTTAATTTTGTTAATGAAGGCATCCCGATACAGTAATCCGGTGTGGGGATCACGGATTGCGAGCTGCTTATTTAGGCGCCTGACGGAGATCAGCTCTTCGACAGGCTCAAGCCTGATGTAATATTGGTCATCTTGTCTGAAGCTGTAGAGTCTGACCCAGGTAACGCTGCTATTATCGATACTGACGCCCAGCTCAATTTGGTCAAATATAGGATCGAACAGGATTTCACTGAGATTGAGCTCAATAAAGTCCTCATCAATAAAAACCAGCTTTTGCGATAGTATGTCGCCAGGCTTTAGGCCTAGCATGCGCTCGGCAGCATCCGAGATGGAGATGATCTGCCCCTGCCTGTCATAGCTAAGATAAGCAATGTGCAGTAGTTGACTCAGTTGGTTTTTCATACAGATAACCCAAGCGCTTTTTGGATCTGGTAAGGGAGGTTACTCAGCGCATAGATTTTATCGACGGCCCCCCTCGCGATGGCTTCTTTTGGCATACCAAACACCACACAACTGGATTCGCTTTCTGCAAAAGTCACAGCCCCCTTTTGCTTCATTTCCAGTAAACCACTTGCGCCGTCATTGCCCATGCCAGTTAGAATAATACCAAGGGCATGATTGCCTACCGACTGGGCTACGGAGCGAAACAACACATCCACCGAAGGCTTGTGACGGCTGACAAGTGGTCCATCGCGTATCTCTAAATAGTAGTCCGAGCCTTGACGTTTTACCAACATATGCTGGCCTCCCGGGGCGATATAAACATGGCCGTGGCGGATGCGAGTGGCAGTTTGTCCTTCTTCTACCTTATGTGGTGTGATGTCATTGAGGCGTTGGGCGAACGCAGCCGTAAACTTACCTGGCATATGCTGTACGATAACAATCGGTGGTGAATGGGCTGGCAGCTGCTGTAAAAGTCGGGCGATTGCCTCTGTACCGCCTGTCGAAGCACCAATAGCAATCACTTTTCCCGCACTGTCAGGTGGCTGCGCTGTTTTGTGGGCAGGTAGCACTTCTTCTGTCGTATGTAGTTCACGAAAGGTGCCTTCTTCGAGGTATTTGAGTTGACGAACTTTGGCTTTAGTCGCCGCTTTGATAGCGTCAATGATCTGGGATACTGAGTCACTGTGTAAAAAGTCTCCCAGCCCGTGAGTGGGTTTGGCAATCACATCCACAGCGCCACAAGCAAGCGCTTCCATCGCGGTGGTGGTTTTTTCCTGCGCCAGTGCCGAGCAGATGATCACCGGCGTAGGGCGTTCCTGCATAATTTTCTTCAGGAAAGTGATGCCATTCATTTTAGGCATTTCCACATCCAACAGAATGACATCCGGCCAATTCAAATTCATTTTTCGTTCTGCAATGATGGGGTCAGGGGCTGTACCGCTGACAATTAAGGTACGTTCATGGGCTATGATCTCACTCATGACTTGGCGCATCAGGGCGGAATCATCGATGATGAAGACGCTGGTCATAAGGTCACCTTCTTGTATATGCAGGGGCTCAGAGTTTGCAGACAAGCAGGCTTATCTCGCATGGCTTCCGAATGTCCCAAAAAGAGTAAACCGCCATGGTTTAAACGTTTGATGATATTATTCAGGATGGCTTGTTGTTTGGATTTGTCAAAGTAGATGAGTACATTACGCAGAAAAATCACATCAAATGAAAAATCAACCGTGGTCAACTTCAACAGGTTGTCTTCCTGAAAGCTACATTGCTTTTTTAGCGTCGAGATCAGCGTGAAGTTATCGGCATTTTTGCCCGTTCCTTTCATGCAATACCGGATCCGGTAGCGTTTGGGAATTTTGCCTACGGTAGATATGGCATAGCGCGCATCTCTGGCCATCAGCACAGACATTTCAGAAATATCTGTGCCGATAACATGCCATGGCCGGTTATAGAATAAATCGTCCAGTATCATCGCCAGTGAGTAAGCCTCTTCTCCGCTCGAGCAGGCGGCGCTCCAGGCCCGAATGGGAGAGTGTCGTGGACGATTGTGCTGATAATAGTGATAAAGAAACTCAAACTGGGCTTGTTCCCTGAAAAAGTAGGTCTCATGTGTGGTGAGTTTATCAATAAAGACTTGCAGCTCATCTTGTCCCTCAGGTGTCATTAACAAGCGATAATACTTGCTGAAAGAAGAGCAGCGTTTAGCACGCAGGCGACTGGCAAGGCGACTTGCCACGATATCCGCTTTGTTTTTACCCAGACTGATCCCGGTATGCTGCTCAAACAGACGATTAAGTTGCTGAAACTCCACAGTTGAAATCGCCATTGCTGCCTAACGCTGACAAAATCGGGTGAAGAATTCAGTCTGAGAGGACTTCAGTTGCGTATTTATCTCACTGATATTGAGCACACTGTTCATGTCCAGCAAAATAGTGAGCTGATTATTAATTTTAGCCATTTTCCAGACAAAGTGACGGGGGATATTGGCCCCGAAAGAGGGGGAGTCCTCCAGCTGAGTGCAATTGATAAACTGAATAGACATCACGCTGCTGACTAGCATGCCGAGGGTCATAACTTCGTCCAGACTGGGGTCATAAAAGTCATATAACACGATGCAACTGTATTTGTTGTAAGGCTGAGGATTTTTCAGCATCAGGCGGTGCTGCATATCCAGAACCGGGATAACACTGCCCCGGACGTTGATCACGCCCCGGATCACCTGATTGCACATAGGTACCATCGTCGTGTCGGTCAGCTCAATGACTTCTTTCACGGATTCTATCGGAATGCCAAAGGTATCATAGCCGATCGACACTAACAGTGAATGAAGTTCTTCGTTGGTCTTATTGTTGTCCGTCAGAGTGGGCGCTGAATTCATATCACCTTTCCTCGTATGAGTGTGCGGGGTCAGAGTCGAGTGTCAGTTCCAGTGCAAGTTGTTTATTATGTTGCTGTAAGTCGTCAAACAACTGCACATCATCCAGCGTCAGTATTTTGGTTATGTCCAGTATTGTCATCAGATTGTCTGTTAGTTTTGCCAAACCATACACAAAACGGCTATGAAACTGACCAGCAATACTAGGCACCTGGTCAATTTCATGTGCAGGAATATCCAGCACCTTAGTGACCATATCGACTTTCAGGCCGACAGTAATATTCTGCGCTTTATAGTTGCACTCAGCAACGATAATACAGGTACGATTGGTATTAGGTTGTGCAGGTTTGTTCAGTCGAACGGATAAGTCAAAAACAGGTATGACTAACCCTCTGAGGTTGATGGCACCAATAATGAAATCAGGTGCCATGGGAATTTTATCCACTTCGATATATTCCATGATCTCTCTGACAATGGAAATACTGATTGAATACGATGCGCCATTGAGCTCAAAAGCCAGATACTTATCAAGATCATAGGCTGCGGTGACTGGGTCATGGATCAATTCACTCATCGCACATTACTCATCAAATGGGGTGTAACCATCTTCGCGGCTATGGCTACTGTCGTGAATGACATGAGACTGACGCCCTTTGTGGCTGCGGCCATTGTTACTCAATTTAAAGTAGCCCACGGTCGAGCGAATATCTCCGGTTTGATCCTGAACCATTTTTGCAGTTGAGGCGAGCTCCTCTGATGCGGATGCATTTTGTTGCGCAATTTCATCAAGCTGAGCCACGGTACGATTAATCTCAGCCACACTGGTACTTTGTTCCGTCGATGCAGCGGTGATCTCCTGTACCAAATCGGCGGTCTTGCCAATGTTGGGTACCATTCTGTCTAGCATGGCGCCTGCGTGTTGTGCGATTTTAACGCTGTTGTCGGCAAGTGTACTGATGTCCTGTGCGGCAACTTGAGAACGCTCTGCGAGCTTACGCACTTCATCAGCCACCACCGCGAAGCCCTTACCATGTTCACCGGCTCTGGCCGCTTCAATGGCGGCATTCAAAGCCAGGAGATTGGTTTTATATGCGATGTCTTCGATGATGCCGATTTTCTCTGCTATCTGGGTCATGGCCTGAACAGTGTCTTTTACAGCCTGGCCACCATCGTTTGCCTCGCTGCTGGATTGCTTGGCAATGTCATTGGTCATTTTTGAGTTTTCGGTATTCATTGAAATTGACGAACTCATTTGTTCCAGCGAGGCGGAGGTTTCTTCCACGCTGGCTGCCAGCTGGTTGGAAGTGGAACTGAGCATGCGAGAAGTGGTGCTCACTTCATTAGTACTGTGGGCAATGGACTCAACAGATTCCTGGATATCCAGCAGGATATTTTGCAGCCGTTCGATAAAGCCATTGAAGCTTTGTGCGGTTTGGCCTATTTCGTCATTACCAAAATCCGGTATACGACGGGTCAGATCGCCTTCGCCTGAACGCAGGTCTTCTGCCGCTTCTGCCAGCGCATTGATAGGCAGCACTATGCCTCGGATCAAAAAAGCGGCGGTGGCGACAGCAAGGACGATGGCGACGACCAGCAACCCCCAGACCAGCCGGATACTGTCTTGCGCTGCTGACATTAGGTCTTTAAGAGACGTTGAACCGTCTATAATCGCTTCATTGGAAATCTTTTCCAGTATCTCTTCTATTTTACTAAAGATGTCGTGCTCCAGTCTGTCAACATCTTTGGAAGCCTGGATCTTCTGTTTGGGGTCATACATAGCGAAAATTTCTTTTCCACCGTTATAAAGTCCCAGGTACATACGCTCTATGTCTCCAATGGCTTTGATTTCCTGGGGTTTTCTTTCTAATGGTTTCAGTTCAGACAGAAAGTTAGAAAAAGCGCGTGCATCTTTTTCAAATGCGGCCTTTGCACCCACCCGGCCACGCATATATGCATTAAGTGAATTCATCATGTCGCCTTGCTCATCGATCAGCTCGAGATAGTAACGCACCCCGGGCAAATCATCGTTGACGACTTCGGCAAAGTCACCGCTACTACCCGCATCTTCTACTTCTGCCTCTTTTTGTGAGTCGAGTAAACTTTCGAGCGGCTCCGCGAATTCGCGATTGAGGTACTCAAATTTATCGACCGCTTTTTCTTCCTGAAGGGGGTCAAATCGGTCAAAAATCAGCTCCTGATTTTCGCTGGCATAGCGACGCACTAAATCTTCCAATTGCCGTATGTAACCGGTGTCGACTGTTTCGAGTCGTTTTAGATCTTCAAGGTAGTTAGTGAACTCACTGTAATTTGATAGAAAGTCCGCTTTTTCGTCGGCCTCACCGGCGATGTATTCAAGTACATTGCTGTTCATGTCTCCCAGCTCGTCGAGCATGTTCAACGCATAAATGGCTTCGGGAATATCTGTTTGCCCTACGTTGGTGGCAAATCCCTCAATACGACCATTTTTCATTTGCACAGACATGGCAATCACCAGCAACAGCAGCCCCATGGTAAACATGGCCAGAATGATCTTGTTTTTAATGGTCAGATTCTTAAACATCTTTACGCTCCGGTTTTATCTGACTAATGCTTGAGCTCTAATTGCTCATACATCGTAATTGCGGTGCGGATCAGGGCAGATACATCCAGAATAATGGCAACTTTGCCACTGCCGAGTATGGTTGCTCCGCTGATACATTTGAGGCCTTCGAACAGCCTCCCCAGGGGTTTTACAACGGTCTGAAACTCTCCTTGCAATGAGTCGACGACCAGACCGGCTCTGAGCGTGCCAAACTGGACGATAACCAGTGATTCCTTCGTATGTTCAATTTGCTGCTCTATCCCAAACAGGGAGCGCAGACGAATAAAAGGCAGGACCTCAGTTCTGAGGTTGATGTAGTTTTTATCCTGAATGTCGGACTCGGAGACCACCTCGTGGAGTTCCAGGCACTCAACCACAGTATCTAGGGGGATCACGTAATCCTCGTCGCCAACGGTAAACATAAACCCGTCAATAATGGATAAAGTCAGCGGCAGGCGAATAATAATTTTGGAGCCCAGCCCTTTGGTACTGTCGACTTCCACGCTGCCCCGCAAGCTTTCAACATTACGTTTTACCACGTCCATGCCCACGCCACGGCCCGAGATACTGGTCACGGCAGCGGCGGTTGAAAAGCCAGGTTCAAAGATAAGCAGGTTAATTTCTTTGTCCTGCAAAGAGTGCTCTGCGCTTATTAAGCCGTTTTCGATTGCTCGAGCCAGGATTTTGCTCTGATCTAACCCCTGACCATCATCCTGGATCTCTATCACAATTGAACCAGAGTCATGATAGGCCTTCAGCGTTAGCTGGCCACAGGCAGGCTTGCCTGCGGCGACACGCTCGTCAGGTGTTTCGATACCATGGTCTATAGCATTGCGGATGATATGCATAAGCGGATCGCTGACTTTCTCAACAAAGGTTTTATCCAGCTCGGTATCCGCGCCAATAATATTGAGCTCCACCTCTTTACCCAGTTCGTCAGATACATCCCGGACAACGCGTTTGAATTTATTAAAGGTTTCGCCAATTTGCACCATTCTGAGTTTAAGTGAGCTGTCACGAATGTTCTCAACTAACCTTTCAAGTAGTGCCATGGCTTCTATCAGGGTTTCGTTGCCTGTTTCGTGGGCAAGCAGATTCGTTCTGGCCCCGGTAATGACCATTTCTCCGACTTGATCAATCAACCTGTCGAGCTTCATTGCTTCGACCCGCAAGGTTTTGCTGCTGTGTACTTTGTTTTTCTGTTTATCCTTCACGGGGAGGGGTTTAGAGTCATCATCTGAGGTTGACGTGGATGGCTCGTTCGGTAAAAGTGACTGAGTGAGCTGTGACAGGGTTGACTGGAACTGAGATGGTTCCGGAAAGTACCGTGCGCATGCCTGGATTGCGTCGTAACTGCACTGATCAGGCGGTAAAATCTCTATAGCCGCATCGTTTTTAATAAACTCGAAGACCTCTTCTATCGCCTCTTTATTTTGACTTGTACGAAACAGCATCAGAAACGCCAGGTAGCAGGACTCGGGGTCATAAGGGGTTTGGGCATTCAGAGGAACAACATTGGTGGCGACTTCAAGCTCGGTCACTTCGTTATTAAGAAAATGAATAAAAGGGAAGGGGTCGAGGCCATTGCGCAGTACATTTTCGTTTGGAACAAAGCAGATAAACCAGATGCCATTTTGCGGCTGCATGTGGATGTCTGAGGTGGCAATGTTATCCTGGGGGGGAGCAGCATCGTCGATAAACTCACTGAACTGGCCGCTCAGAGCAGCAAGTTGGGTCAGCTGGTGTGCACTGGGTTCATTGTCCGACGCGGCGAGCAGGATCAGTTCCTCGCACAAGTCACCCGTTTCGAGGTATAGAGAGAGCAGGGGTTTACTCATTTCCCGATTGCCGTTTCGAACATCGTCCAGTACTGTTTCTGCAATGTGGGTCAGGCTTACGACGTAGTCAAAACCAAACAAGCCTGCACTGCCTTTAATGGTGTGAATGGCGCGGAAGATGGCGTTGATGGTTTCTTCCTGATCGGCACCAGCGTCACTGGCTTCCATATCCAGCAGAGAGTTTTCCATGTCGGCCAGAAGCTCTTTGGACTCACTGACAAAGGTGGTAATGGCCGCGCTTAAATCAACAGACATAGTTAAAGTTCGCTTTTATTTGGAGCGGCTAGGGACACATTCAACAGGGTTAGCCTGGCTGTTAGCAGATCTGACAGGGTGAGGGCATTAATCTGTACCCCTGTTGTCCGACAGTGATTCACCAGCCAGACTGTCAACTGGATCCCTGCGCTGTCGAGCTCTTCGACCTGGCTTAAGTCGAGCTCTACCGTCTGTTTGCCCTCTAAAAACGCACTGAGCTCAATATGCACATCTTGTACTTCGTAGATGGTTAATTCTGCTGGGAACTTAAAACACTCAGACATCACGATCACATCATCAATAACTTAGAGACGGCTTGAAGCATTTGTGCTGGCTTAAATGGTTTGACCATCCAGGCCTTTGCGCCTGCTTTTTTGCCTTCTTCCATCATGCTCTGTTGATTTTCAGTGGTCAGCATAATGACGGGTGTAAATTTGTATTGTGGCAGCTGTTTGACATTTTTGACGAACTCAATGCCGTTCATATTGGGCATATTGACGTCACTGATTATCAGGTGAACTTTGCTACCGGTGAGTTTACTGAGTGCATCTTTGCCATCGCAGGCTTCAATAACCTGATAGCCTGCCCCTGTCAGCGCAATATTTACGACCTGTCTTAAAGAATCAGAATCATCTACAACTAAAATGGTTTTACTCATAATGTACCCTCAGGCTGCATGTCAGAAAAAAGTAAGGTCGTCCACAGTGTCATCGTCCTTGCGATTGTTGCCGCTATGACTAGATGCCAGAATATGTCGTTGCTCCCGGGTCGCAGCAGTACGAGACAGTGTGTCACTGATCCGCTGATGATTAAATCGGGCGGTGTCGCTTTGGCGGCGCTCTTCAATGAATTTATCCAACTCTTGTGTCATGATCTCCAGCGCAATCGTCACGCTGTCCTGGATCTGATCAACCCGGTCCTGAAACTGCAGGTCAACCAATATCTCCGAGATTTTTTGTCGATTATCTTCGTTAGAGGTCTGAAGTATTTGTGCCTGTTGCTCTACGTTTTGAGATAAAGTGAGCCAGGTATCAATCACCTCGTTGATTTGGCGCTGATACTTTTCCGTCAACACCTGGCGTTCGCTTAATTCACTTTCCATCATTGTCATGGAGCTTTGCATTGCCTGCGCGATAGACTCGACCATTTTGTTTATTTTGACCCCAGTTTCTCCACTTGAATTGGCCAGCGCGCGTACTTCATCTGCTACAACAGCAAAGCCACGACCATTGTCACCGGCACGCGCTGCCTCTATGGATGCATTCAGAGCCAGTAAATTGGTTTGCTCTGCAATTTTCGCAACATCGATAGACATTGCTTGTAATTCTTTGCTCTGCTCGACCATGGTTTTAAATGTTTCGGTGCGTTGCTGTTGGCTGGTATTGGATTGTTCAAGATAAGCCAGGATTTGATTTAACTGGTCGCGACTGTGTTGAGAGGTTTGCTGCAAGGTATTGGCACTGCTGTTATCCAGGTTGCTTAAGGTTGCAGTGATATTGCTCACTAACTGGGAGAACTCACCAGACATATTGTCAACCGCCTGCTTGGTTTGCTGACGGGCGCTGTTGATTTGCTCCCGCAGCTGCGGAGTAATAGTATGGCCCAATTGCTCCAGGCAAGTGAGATCCGATTGCTGCCCGAGAGCTTGATCTGGTTGTGGTTCTGTTACTGGGGAGGCGTCTGCCCTGGCGGCTCGGATGCTCACATACATGGCTAGTCCAGATAGAGCTGTGATGACTAGCGCAAAGACCAGGTTTGACCCATACCAGGCGATGGCAAAGATGACTAACTGAATAGCAATGGAAAGTGGGATCATAGTTACGACCACTTTAACCTGTTAGATGATCCTTTAATCCTAGTCGAGTCTATTTATTGTGCAAATGCAAATAGTCACCTTAAACATTCCCGCGCTTTTACACCTGCCAGAGTGGGGTCGTGCTTGCATCCTGTTCATTTAATTCATACAGTAGGGGAAATTTTCTCAAGAAGTACCTAGAATGACGAAAGACAACAAACAAATGAGTAAAGAAGAACAACAAAAAATGCTTGCCCAGTGGCAACACACTTCTTTGCAGGCTGCTCAAAAGTATCTTGCAGAAAAGGGCATAGTAGGTATTAATATTCAAGCCAAAGAGTCCCGTATATTGCCCCCGATCTGTGGTGTCTGGAAAATTAAGGACAACCAGGGTAAAGGGTATTGGGTTATTTCAGGTAAAGTTCCAACAGATGCGATGCCAGTGAGCGGGGCTGCGGATGCCCGCGCTGCACTTAAGCACTTTTCTTATCAATGGCAAATTAAAGCTGATAAAATCTTGGGTGCAGAGCGTCCAGATCCAACCCAGACTGAGTATGCCAACTTTCTTATTCACCATGCCCATGGCGTGTATGATTTGGCCAACAAAGACCAGTTATGGGCTAATGTAGCATCGTAAAAGGCTCAGAGTTCATTTCTTTTACCGGGCATTTCATCCGCTGTCTTGGAATGCCTGCTTCCATAAACACACCGCCTTGTTTGGAAAAGCCGGACTTCAAAAAGGTGGGTACCTCGTCTAAGATGCATTGCACGAAGACGTTTTCATAGCCTTTTTGTTCCGCCAGGGTACTAAGAAAGCTGATCAAAGATTGGTAGGCCTCGCGATTTCTGTGAGACCGAATGATCGCAATTCGACTGATCAGACCATCACAACATAATCTGCCGGTTCCAATCGGGCACTGATTTTCATCCCGCACGAGAACATGTTCCGCAGTTTTATCGTGTTGATCAAACTCTACTTCCTTTGGAAGGTGAAGTTCGCAAACAAAGACTCGTTCGCGGATTTGGCGCAGTTGTCCCTGAGTTTTTTGCCAACTCACTCTATCGACGTGGTAATTCATGATTGCCTCGCATCAAACATCATAATCACGCCTGATTAGGGGATCAGCCTGTGCTCTTTATTATTGTGGCATCGACTTTATCGATGCCTTATTTTGTGACTAACCCTCAGATTCAGGTAATTACACCCAGTCCTCAATGTAAAAGGACCCATCGTTAATAAGCGTAGTTAATGTTTGTTTAAATTCCAAACATGTAAACTCATCTAATAATGAAGATACGGGCGTAGAACTCTGATCTGTCAGCTTTTTAACAGCTGGTAAGACCTCAAGTGGAAGGGTAAAATTTTGCCCATTCACACTCAGTATCACTGCGTGTGTCGTTAATTGATACAGTGCTCTGACGCCACCTGAGCGCACCAGGGTATCTTCGCTTGAAATATCATCTTGTAAGGAGTCAGCATTCAGTGGCGGATCGAGTGGGGCCAGATCCATTTCATGCTTAGGTTCACTGAGTGTCTGCCCCAGCCATTGGTCGAAGATCTCGCTGTCATGCAGTATTGCTTCCAGCATGGTGCGGATCTTCCCTTTGTCCTGACGACTGACCTCGCCGAGAGAATCTCGTAGCGTGAGGTCAGGGTCACTGTAACGGGTTGTACCTGATTCTGAGTCTATCAGGTGATCAGCTAGGCTTGAGAGCAGATCTTTTTGATCAGGGGCCCGAAAACCAACAGAATAGTTCATTGCATTTTCAACGGCATAGCCTTCATGAGGGCAGCCAGGTGGAATGTATAAGATATCACCTGGTTCCAGCTCTGCATCTATGCAGGCTTCAAATTGCTCTACTTGCAGCAGGCTTTTGTTCTGGGCAAATTGTTTTAGGCTGGCATCAGGCATGCCGACGCGCCAGCGTCTTTTCCCCTGGCCTTGAATAATAAATACGTCATATTGATCAAGGTGCGGACCAACGCCGCCCCCTGGCGTAGAAAAACTGATCATCAGATCGTCAATACGCCAGTTTGGAATAAAGCGAAAGGGTTCTAGCAAGCTGGCAGCCTGAGGGTGCCAGTGATCAACGGCTTGTACCAGCAAAGTACTGTGCTGCTCTGTCAGTAAGGAAAAATCTTCAAACGGACCATGGTGCGCATCCCAGTGATTGTCATGGTTGGTGACGATCCTAGACTCAATATTGTCTTCCATTGCCAGGCCAGCCAGTTCTTCTGGTGACAGTGGATCGATAAAATCCTGAAAGCCTTGTTTGATAAGTAAAGGTTTTTTTTGCCAGTACTGGGCGAGAAACGCAGCCTCAGTAAGGGCATTGATAGATAGCTGATACATAAAGTGACTCCAATAAAAAAGCGAAAGTCCGGCACTATGCCACGACTTTCGCTTCTCAGGCTTATATCTGAGTTATACCAATTTGCATAATTAAGCCGCCAATGCTGAGGTCAGGACACCTCGCTTGTCACCGGTCAAAAATGTCTGAACATATCTCTGAAGTATAGGTTCTGAGCGAACATTTTTAACACTATGAGCGGCAGATTTTATCTCTCAAACTGGTTTTTAAAACTTGGTATTAGTTTAGTTCATCAATGAAAGCTTCGGCGCGGCCAATGTAGTTGGCTGGCGTCATTAGCTTCATGTCAGCTTTTACGTGCTCTGGCAGATCCAGGCCATCGATAAACTCAGCCATAATTACCTGATTAACGCGCTTACCGCGAGTCAGCTCTTTGAGCTTTTCGTACGGCTTTTCGATACCGTATTTACGCATGACAGTTTGAATTGGCTCAGCCAGCAGCTCCCAGTTGTCATCCAGTTCAGCCAACAGGCGATCTGCATTCACTTCTAATTTGCTGATCCCTTTAAGGGTGGCTTGGTAAGCAATCAGGGTATAACCCATGCCAACACCCAGGTTACGTAGTACCGTAGAATCGGTCAAGTCACGCTGCCAGCGAGAAACCGGTAGTTTTTGTGCAAGATGAGTGAAGATTGCATTCGCAATACCCAGGTTGCCTTCAGAGTTTTCGAAGTCGATAGGGTTCACTTTGTGTGGCATGGTTGAAGAACCGATTTCGCCAGCAATGGTCTTTTGCTTAAAGTGGTTGAGTGCAATGTATCCCCACACGTCACGATCAAAGTCGAGCAGAATGGTGTTGAAACGTGCAACCGCATCAAACAGTTCCGCAATATAGTCATGCGGTTCAATTTGCGTGGTGAAAGCATTCCAGGTCAGGCCCAGACTGGTCACAAATTGCTCAGCATGATTGTGCCAGTCGTAATCAGGGTAAGCGCTCAGGTGGGCGTTGTAGTTACCCACGGCACCATTGATTTTGCCCAGCATCTGAACGTTGGCAATTTGCTCACGTTGACGTTGCAAACGTACGTATACATTTGCAAATTCTTTGCCCATAGTCGAAGGAGAAGCGGGTTGACCGTGGGTGCGGGTCATCATCGCAACAGACTTATATTCAATCGCCTTTTCTTTGATAGCAGCCAATAGCTTATCGCAGTATGGCAGTAATACCTGATCACGTGCTTCACTCAGCATCAGGCCATGAGAAAGGTTGTTGATATCTTCAGATGTGCAGGCAAAGTGAATAAACTCATTAACAGCCTGAAGCTCAGCGTTGTCTGCGACTTTCTCTTTTAACAGATACTCGACGGCTTTAACGTCATGGTTGGTTGTGCGCTCAATCTCTTTAACTCGTGCGGCATCCGCTTCACTGAAGTTATCAACAATGCTGTCTAGCAGGGCATTCGCCTGCTCACTGAAGGCTGGAACTTCGTTGATTGCAGCTGCGTTGGCCAGGGCTTGTAGCCAACGTACTTCAACCGTCACGCGATACTTGATCAGGCCGAACTCACTGAAAATACTTCTCAGCTCACTGGTTTTGCTACCATAGCGGCCATCTACTGGAGAGATAGCGGTTAACGCTGAAAGCTCCATAACTTCTCCTAACTAATTGGTTTTTGAACGATATTTAAATATAACTTTGTGCAGCAGTAATGATTTTTTTCTTTGCAAAGAAAAATTGACGACGCTTACCACCAAGCTGACGCCATAGTACTGCGCTGCGGATCCCGGCCAGTAACAGGGCCCGGATCTGATGTTGTACATGAGATTGTTTGAGCAACTCGGGCTTACCAAAAATCTGGATTTTTGGACCCACCGGACTTACAACCTGGCTATAGATATCAGCCAGAGCGGCAATGATTTGTTCGTCACCGATATCAAAATGCTGTAGTTGCCTGTCGAGTTGCTCAATGCGCTTACCCAGTTCAGCCAGTGCTTTATCATTGGCTGATAATGCGCGCTCTAACTGCATCAGGCTGCCCACATATTTGACCATTTCCACGTCTTTTTCACCTTGCGCACTCAGCTGATCTGCGAGTGCGCGACAGCCTTGCTTGACGGCACTGGGGTCTTCGTAGACATCCTGAGGGTTTTGCGGTGAAGTAATAGTGATACTTTTTAATATACTGTCCGTTTCGTGGCTGTTAAAAGTGCCATATCGAGCGCATTTCTGAACGAGTTTGGCAATGTGACACATTGCTGCCAGTGGGATCACGACTTCACGTTGCATTATTTGATCACCGACTCAATGATACCACCACCAAGACACACATCATCCAGGTAAAAGACCGCAGATTGTCCTGGTGTCACTGCTTTTTGCGGTTCATCAAATAACACACGTGCCATGCCATCCTGACCTACTAGTAATGTACAAGGGATGTCTTCCTGGCGATAACGGGTCTTGACTGTACAGCGCGTTGTGCCTTGTGGGCCAACTCGGTCAACCCAGTGGAGCTGATTGGCGTTCAGGCCATTGCTGAACAGGCGAGGGTGGTTTTTACCTTGCCCAACGATCAACACATTGCGTTCAACGTCTTTGTCGACTACGTACCAGGGTTCACCGGAGCCTTCTTTCATTCCCCCAATCAATAACCCCTTACGCTGACCCAAAGTGTGATACATCAGGCCTTCATGTTCACCAACATGGTTGCCTTCGCTGTCTTCGATATTGCCAGGTTGAGCAGGCAGAAACTTTTGTAGAAAGTCTTTAAATTTGCGCTCACCAATGAAGCAAATACCGGTACTGTCTTTTTTATTGTGAGTAATTAAATCTTGTTCTTCTGCAATACGGCGTACTTCCGGCTTTTCGATATTACCAACTGGGAAAAGTGTTTGTGCCACGTGCTCGTGACTGAGTGTATAAAGGAAGTAACTTTGATCTTTATTGTTATCCAGCCCACGTAACATGGCAAACTTACCATCTCGTTCCTCACGACGTACGTAATGGCCCGTTGCGATGTAGTCTGCACCCAGTGCTTCGGCGGCAAATTCAAGGAAAGCCTTAAATTTGATCTCTTTGTTGCACATGATGTCCGGGTTTGGCGTACGACCCGCTTTGTATTCGGCAAGGAAATACTCGAATACGTTATCCCAGTATTCTGCAGCAAAGTTAACGGTATGCAACTCTATGCCCAATTTATCGCATACTGCCTGAGCGTCTTTTAAATCTTCAGCGGCGGCACAGTATTCGTCATTGTCGTCTTCTTCCCAGTTTTTCATGAACAGGCCTTCAACCTGATAGCCTTGCTGTTTAAGCAGGTAGGCCGAAACGGAGGAATCTACGCCGCCGGACATACCGACGATGACTTTAATTTGACTGTTATCGCTCATAAACTCGCTGTGTATTTTGATTACAAAAAAGTGAGCTGCATTATAGCATGTAAATCAAGGTGCCCGGAAGTCGCGGGCTGATTAATCCCAAGTTTTTCATCACCGGGTTAAGTGGTTTTCATCACGCGATACTGGCCATTTTCAATCCCATCCAGGGTGTAGGGACCGATTTGGTAACGGATCAGTCGCAAGGTCGGGTAACCAACATGCGCTGTCATGCGCCTTACCTGACGGTTACGGCCTTCAGATATGGTGATCTCCAGCCAGCTAGTGGGAATGTTCTTACGTTCGCGGATAGGGGGTGTGCGTGGCCATACATCGGGAGCTGTGATCACGCGCACTTTGGCTGGTCGTGTCGGACCGTCTTTAAGTATGACACCTTCACGCAATGCCTCCAATGCGGTGTCATCTGGCTCACCTTCTACCTGGACCCAGTAGGTTTTGTTGGTTTTTTTCCCCGGTTCAGTCAGCTTATGTTGTAAGCGGCCGCAATTGGTGAGCAACAGTAGGCCTTCGCTGTCCCGGTCGAGTCGTCCAGCGGCATAAACATCTTTTATGTCAACAAAGTTGGCGAGTGTTTGGCGGTTCTGATCGTCGGTAAACTGGCACAGAACATCAAATGGTTTATTAAACAGAATGACTTTAACCTGATCTGGCGAGAGTTTGGGTTTATTCGTGCGTTGTGTGCCGGGGCGTTTATGAGTAGTGCGCTTAGCAGTGTGTGTTCGGTTTTTTGTGCGCTGTGCAGGCATAGTCACTAGTATAGCTGAGTTGCAATGGCGCGAGTGTAGCAAAGAATGGCGGCAAATAAAAAAGGTGGCTGTGAGGCCACCCTTTTTTTAGAGCAATTAACGCATTAAGCCATGTTAGCTAATACGTTATTCAGTGTTTTGCTCGGACGCATGGCTTCTGCTGCCAGTACATCGTTAGGCTGGAAGTAACCGCCAATATTCATTGCCTGGCCCTGAGCATCGTTCAGTTCCGATACGATTGTTGCTTCATTGTCTGTTAGACCTTTTGCAACGTCGGCAAATTTAGCCTGTAGCTCTGCATCTTGAGTTTGCTCTGCAAGTGCTTGTGCCCAGTACATAGCAAGATAGAAGTGGCTGCCACGGTTGTCGAGTTCTTTCACTTTACGTGAAGGAGACTTGTTCTCATCAAGGAATTTACCTGTTGCTGCATCTAGCGTATCTGCCAGTACTTGTGCTTTGCTGTTACCAGTTACCTGGCTCAGATGTTCAAGAGAGGCCGCTAGCGCCAGGAATTCACCCAGCGAATCCCAACGTAAGTGGTTCTCTTTTTCGAACTGTTGTACGTGCTTAGGCGCAGAACCACCAGCACCTGTTTCAAACAGACCGCCGCCGTTCATGAGTGGCACGATAGACAGCATTTTTGCACTGGTGCCCAGCTCAAGAATTGGGAACAGATCTGTCAGGTAATCACGCAGTACGTTACCAGTCACTGAAATCGTGTCCTGCCCATCTTTCATGCGAGCAAGTGAGAATTTGGTTGCTTCAATAGGCGCCAGAATGTGAATTTCCAGACCCGCAGTGTCGTGCTCTGGCAGGTAGGCATTTACTTTTTTGATTAGTTCAGCATCGTGCGCACGGTTTTCGTTCAACCAGAATACCGCAGGTGTGTTAGTTGCGCGTGCACGGTTAACTGCCAGCTTAACCCAGTCTTTGATAGGTGCGTCTTTCACCTGACACATACGCCAGATATCGCCTTGCTCAACATCGTGTTGCAGCAATACGTTACCTGCCTGGTCAACAACGCGGATTTGACCAGCTGATGGTGCTTCGAAAGTCTTGTCGTGCGAACCGTATTCTTCGGCTTTTTGTGCCATCAGGCCAACGTTAGGGATAGTACCCATAGTACGAGGGTCGAACGCACCGTGTTCTTTACAGAACTCGATGGTTGCCTGATACACGCCAGAGTAACAACGATCAGGAATTACGAAGCTAGTATCTTGTTGCTTACCTTCCGCATTCCACATCTGACCACTGGTACGGATCGCCGCTGGCATAGATGCATCGATAATAACATCGCTTGGTACGTGCAAGTTTGTGATGCCACGGTCAGAGTCAACCATTGCAATACTTGGACGCAGGTCATAAACGGCTGCTAAATCTGCTTCAATTTCTGCGCGTTTTGCATCGTCCAGGTTAGCTAGTTTGTTGTAAACGTCACCAATACCATTGTTTACATCTACACCCAGCTCTTCGAACGTGTCGCCATGCTTAGCAAATACTTCTTTATAGAAGACTTTAACAGCGTGACCGAAGATGATTGGATCAGAAACCTTCATCATGGTGGCTTTCATGTGCAATGAGAAAAGTACGCCTTTCTCTTTTGCAGCTTCTACTTCTGCTTCCAGGAAGCTACGTAGTGCAGTTACGCTCATACGAGACGCGTCAATAATTTCGCCTGCCAATAGTGGCGTGCTTTTTTTCAGAACTGCAACCGTGCCGTCTGCGGCAACGTGTTCAATACGAACGTCAGTTGCTTGTGCAACGGTAGTTGATTGCTCAGAACCGAAGAAGTCGCCTTCGCTCATGCTGGCAACATAGGATTGTGAGTCTTTAGACCATGCACCCATTGAATGCGGGTTTTTACGTGCGTACGCTTTAACAGAAGCTGGCGCGCGACGATCTGAGTTACCCTCACGTAATACAGGGTTTACTGCACTACCTTTGATCTTGTCGTAAGTCGCTTTGATTTGGGCTTCTTTGTCGTCTTTTGGCTCTTCAGGGTAGTCAGGAAGGGCATAGCCTTTTTCTTGCAACTCTTTAATTGTCGCTTTTAGCTGCGGGATAGACGCACTGATGTTAGGGAGTTTGATGATATTGGCATCTGGCGTTTTGGCCAGTTCACCTAGCTCAGCCAGAGCATCACCAATGCGTTGCTCTTCGCTCAGAAATTCTGGGAAGTTCGCAATGACACGGCCTGCCAGTGAAATATCACGAGTTTCAACTTCAACACCAGCCGCATTGGTGTAAGCCTGGATAACTGGCAATAAAGAATAAGTTGCCAGAGCCGGCGCTTCATCTGTTTTAGTGTAAATAATTTTTGATGTCATCATCATTCCTAGATAGTTTAGGGCTAAACAGCCGTTCAACAAAGCAAAAGCTTGCTATTCAAGGACGTATCCGCATACACGATCTTTATTCAGCCATCAGCTTGGTGACCTGATAAGGGATCATCAAGCTGATGGCTGAGCTCGGCATATAGCAAGTTTGTTAGGTATTGTTACTCGTGGGCACAATAAAAATATCTAACACACCTGACGCGCCCTGAGGCATAACAAATTGGTTGGCTTGTTTGACATCGGCGGGGATTGTATCAACCAAATGACTAAGTCGCTAATGCAATTTAATAAACATATAAAATTTTATGAACTAAGGTGGAAGAAATGAGACTAATTAACGAAGGGGATTAAGCGAGAAACAAACGTAACCCGCTTTGAGTGTGCCAAAATCTTGCAATGCTACACAACTTCCTCCGCTATCGGCGCGATGTTGGTAGCGTGCAGGCCTTTGGGACCTTCTTGCAGATCGAATGTTACATCCTGACCGGCTTTAAGCGTTTTGTATCCATCCATTACAATCGTGGAGTAATGGGCAAAGATATCTTCTTCGCTGCCGTCTTCTACGATGAAACCAAACCCTTTGGCATTATTGAACCATTTGACTTTTCCGCAAGCCATACTTCTACATCCTTCTATAAGTTGACTAAATTAAGTTAATCTAACCTTTGAAATTTGCTAAGCTGCCCATATGATTAATATGTCCAGCTAGGTAAAGACTGTAGTTTATTTGGCCAGACAGTCAAGTTTTTAAAGCGATTTTTTAACAATTTATTTATTTTTCAATTCAAGTTGCTTGAGTTGATAAGACAAGACTATATTTTATTATGAGTGGGACAAACGAATCTGGTGTGGTTGACGCGGTCCGCGAGGAACAGAAGCAAAAGTTGCAACCGCCGCGCAAATACAAAGTGATTTTAAACAATGACGATTACACACCAATGGATTTTGTCATTGAAGTTTTAATGACATTTTTCCGTATGGATAGCGAAAGAGCAACTGAAGTGATGTTGAAAGTACATCACGAGGGAAAAGCGGTATGTGGACTGTATCCTGCCGACATTGCCCATACAAAGGCTGAGCAGGTAAATCGATATGCTCGGGATCACGAGCACCCGCTGCTCTGTAGTTGTGAGCAGGAATGACCTTATATATTCTCGTTGGGGGTTGCCAATGCTAAATAAAGACTTAGAAATTACTCTGAATACCGCGTTTCGTGAGGCAAGAAATCGCCGTCACGAATTTATGACGGTAGAACATTTACTGCTCGCATTGATCGATAACCCGTCTGCCAGTGAAGCATTGAATGCTTGTGGCGTTGACACAGAGGGGCTAAAAAAGGAGTTATCCGAATTTATTGATGAGACGACGCCGGTCATTCCAGATTTGGAAGAAGACCGTGAAACACAGCCGACACTTGGCTTTCAGCGCGTATTACAACGTGCCGTTTTCCACGTGCAGTCTTCTGGTCGTAATGAAGTGACTGGTGTCAATGTGTTAGTGGCGATTTTCTCTGAGCAGGAAAGTCAGGCTGTGTATTTGCTGAAAAAAGCAGATGTCAGCCGATTGGATATTGTTAATTATATTAGTCATGGTATTTCGAAATCGGACGACGAAGTTGAGCCGGAAGATAACGAAGAAATCCATGAAGAGAGTCACGAAGCTGCGTCTGAAGAAAAAACCAAATTGGAGAACTTCACCGCCAATTTGAACGTGCTGGCCAAAGCGGGTCAAATTGATCCTTTGGTTGGGCGCGATCAGGAAGTAGAAAGGACCATTCAGGTCCTATGCCGCAGAAAGAAAAACAATCCACTGCTGGTTGGTGAGGCAGGTGTTGGTAAAACGGCGATTGCTGAGGGCTTGGCGTATCGGATTGTTAATGAGCTGGTGCCAGAAGTGATTGCCGATGCTGTGGTGTATTCACTGGATATGGGCGCATTACTTGCCGGGACTAAGTATCGGGGTGACTTTGAAAAGCGTTTCAAAGCATTGCTGAAGGAATTACAAGCAAAACCGAATGCCATCTTATTCATCGATGAAATTCACACTATCATAGGGGCTGGAGCGGCGTCAGGTGGTGTGATGGACGCCTCAAACTTGATTAAGCCTTTACTATCAAGTGGTCAGCTCCGTTGCTTAGGGTCAACTACGTATTCTGAATTTAAAAACATTTTCGAAAAAGATCGTGCCCTGGTGCGGCGTTTCCAGAAAATTGATGTAGTAGAGCCGAGTGTAGCTGATACCGCGAAAATTCTTAGCGGTCTGAAAGAACGTTACGAAGAACACCATGGTATCCGATATACCCAAAAAGCGTTGAAGGCAGCTGCTGAGCTGAGCGCAAAGTACATTAATGAGCGTCACTTGCCTGATAAAGCTATCGACGTGATTGATGAAGCGGGTGCAAATCAGCGTCTGTTGCCAGCTTCTCGACGTAAAAAAACGATTGGTGTTGCTGATATTGAGCAGATAGTGTCTAAGATTGCACGCATTCCTCAGCAGAATGTGTCATCAAGCGACAAAGAAGTGCTTAAGAATTTGGATCGTAATCTGAAGATGCTTGTCTTTGGTCAGGATGAATCCATTGATGCGCTGACTTCTGCCATTCGTTTATCACGCTCAGGGTTGGGCAGTGAAGATAAGCCAATTGGTTCATTCTTGTTTGCGGGCCCAACTGGGGTTGGTAAAACGGAAGTGACTAAGCAACTGGCGAAGTGTATGGGCATTGAGTTTGTGCGCTTTGACATGTCTGAGTACTCTGAGCGCCATGCGGTGAGCAGATTGATTGGTGCGCCTCCTGGATATGTTGGCTTCGAACAGGGCGGTTTGCTGACCGATTCGGTGATTAAGCATCCACACTCTGTAGTGTTACTGGATGAAATTGAAAAAGCGCATCCGGATATCTACAACATCTTATTACAGGTTATGGACCACGGTACACTGACCGATAATAACGGTCGTAAAGCCGATTTCCGCAACGTAATTGTGGTGATGACAACCAATGCGGGTGTTCAGGAAACCGTGCGCCAATCTATTGGTTTCCAGCAGCAGGATCATTCGCACGATGCTATGGTTGAGATCAATAAGGTGTTTACGCCTGAGTTCAGAAACCGTCTGGATAATATTATTTGGTTTAACCACCTTGAGAAAGACGTTATCTTGCAGGTCGTCGATAAGTTTATTGTTGAACTACAGGCGCAGCTTGATAAGAAATCTGTCTGTCTTGATCTGACCAATGAAGCGAGAGATTGGCTGTCAGACATCGGTTACGACAAGTCCATGGGCGCGCGTCCAATGGCCAGGGTGATACAGGACAACCTTAAAAAGCCGCTTGCTAATGAGATTTTGTTTGGTGAGCTGGTTGATGGTGGGACTGTCACTATATCTGTTAAAGATAAGAAGCTGTCGTTTAAGTTCGAGTCTAATGTGGTTGAACCTGCTTAACCTCGACTTAAGATGACAAAAAGCCCGGCAATCGCCGGGCTTTTTGTTTTAATCGTCTCTTTGCATCCGCTTAGTGTGGTAAGCGTTACTGAGCTGGGCGAATTAACGCGCGCGGAAGACGATACGTCCTTTGCTCAGATCATAAGGTGTCATTTCAACAGTCACCTTGTCACCGGTCAAAATACGGATGTAGTTTTTGCGCATTTTGCCAGAGATATGTGCCACAACTACGTGACCATTTTCCAATTCAACACGGAACATAGTATTTGGTAAAGTGTCAAGGACCGTGCCTTGCATTTCAATAACGTCTTCTTTCGCCATGGGGAGCGTATCACCTCTTTGATAAGTTTAACGGTGCAGATTTTGCCGAAAAGCGCGCGATAAGTAAAGGCAGGAGCGCTTATTTTTGTAATCTAAATGTTTACCCAGACATCGCTTTTGAACTGTTGTGCAGGTAAATATTGTTGCTTATAGCGCATTTTGGCGCAGGCATCTATCTGGTAACCAAGATAGAGGTACGCTTTATCATGTTGGCGGGCAAAGTCTAATTGGGCCATGATCATGATAGTCCCCAGGCTCAATTGAGCATATTCGGGGTCAAAAAAAGTATAGATAGCCGATAGAGCGGTGGGCATGGTATCCGTGACTGCAACGGCTATGAGCTGGTCTCTGTGCCACAGCTCTATGAAAGTGATGGGCAGCCAGCGACAAAACAAAAAGCTCTCGTACTGTAGCCGGTTGGGCGGATACATAGAGCCATCGCTGTGGCGCATAGTGATATATTTTTCGTATAACTGATAATAGTCAGGTTGTTCCTGAGTACTGTATTCAAAGCGAAACTCTGGGTTTATTTTATTCCACTTGCGCTTTTGTGAGCGCGAAGGGGTATACGCATCTGCAAGTACACGTACTGACTGGCAGGCATGACAGGCAGGGCAGTGTGGACGATATATCTGATCGCCACTCCGGCGAAAACCAAATGAGAGCAAGGTCTCAAAACGGGATGGTGTATAGCAGTTGCTATCCAGTATAACTAACAACTGCTCTTTTCTGTCTGCGAGGTAACTGCAATCAAACTGTTGGCTCAGTCCAATTTTTGAAGGGAAATGTTCAGTCATATATCGCCCTCAATGGTTGCGGATGCCACATCGATTCAGGCACTTGATAATGGCTTGCTATCTTAAGTTTAGCTAAAAATTCTCTTCGTGAGATGACTTTTGCACCTAAAGACACCAAATAAGGGTTCTCCAGCTGGCAGTCTATGAAATGGGCATCATGGCGCTTGAGCCAGTTGACCAATGCCCACATAGCCAGTTTGGATGCATCGGGTTTGCGGTAAAACATTGACTCACCGCAAAAAACACCATTTAACATCACTCCATATAAACCGCCAATCAGGGTGCTCTCGTGCCACACTTCAACGCTGTGTACGAACCCTTCATCATGGGCTCTCAGATAAGCATCGAGCATGGCACTGTTAATCCAGGTACCTTCTTTATCAAGCCGTTGTTCTCTACATGCCTTAATAACCTGCTCAAATGCTGTGTTAACAGTAACCTGCGGCGCAAGTTTTCGCAGAGACTTTTTGAGTGAACGGCTGACATGGAACTCATTTAAGTCGAGGATCCCCCGTTCGCTCGGCGTCCACCACATAATGGGCTCTCGTTCATTGAACCAGGGGAAAATACCTTGCTGATAGGCGCGACGCAGCCTTGTGGTACTCAGGCATCCACCTACGGCCAGCAGCCCATCTGGATCTTTGAGTGCAAAATGGCAGGGAGGAAAAATAAAATCGGTAGCAGACAGATGAAACAATTGCTGAGTCATATTCGCGGATCTGAATTACAAACTAAAAACCTCGGGGATGAAGTCAGTCTAACCTATTTTTGCTTAGGCGTGGGGATTTTATATTGGAAGACGTGCGTTAAGTCACACGTCTTCCTGCAGGCGTTACTTAAGGTTGTCTAAGTAACGCTCTGCATCCAGGGCTGCCATACAGCCTGTGCCCGCAGAGGTAATTGCCTGGCGGTAGATGTGGTCAGAGACGTCACCAGCAGCAAAAACGCCTTCAACACTGGTTTGAGTGGCATTGCCGTTTAGGCCTGATTGTACAACCAGGTAGCCGTCTTTCATTTCCAGCTGATCTGCAAACATGTCTGTATTTGGTTTATGGCCGATCGCAATAAACACACCAGCAAGGTCTAGCTGTTCAGTTGCGTCAGAATCGGTATCTTTAATACGGATACCCGTCACACCCATGTCATCGCCCAGGACCTCATCGAGCGTTTTGTTCAGGTGAAGTACAACGTTACCATTGTTTGCCTTTTCCATCAGACGGTCTGACAGGATTTTTTCACTGCGGAAAGTGTCACGTCTGTGGATCACGTGTACTTCTTCAGCAATGTTTGACAGATACAGCGCTTCTTCAACCGCTGTATTACCGCCACCAACAACCGCAACTTTTTGTCCGCGATAGAAGAATCCATCACAGGTTGCACATGCTGACACACCGCGGCCCTGGAAGTTGGTTTCTGATTCCAGACCCAGATACTTAGCAGAAGCACCTGTCGCAATGATCAACGCATCACAAGTATAAGTACCCTGATCACCTGTTAAAGTGAAAGGACGCTTAGTGACATCAACTTTATTGATGTGATCAAAAATGATCTCAGTCTCGAAGCGCTCAGCGTGTTCTTTCATGCGATCCATCAGTGCAGGGCCTGTCAATCCATGCGCATCACCTGGCCAGTTTTCAACTTCAGTAGTGGTAGTCAGCTGACCGCCTTGTTGCATGCCTGTGATCAGTACTGGGTTAAGGTTAGCACGGGCTGCATAGACCGCGGCAGTATAGCCTGCAGGTCCTGAGCCTAAGATCAATAGTTTGCAGTGTTTTGCATCACTCATGTAAACAATTCCTAAAAATAAATTTTATCTTCTCTAGTTAGTGCTGCCGATTCTATGAATTTCAAGCCAGAAGTAAAATAAATTGCAAAAATCGATTTTTTATAAAATGACAAGCTGTCAAATATACTGTACTTGCTGAGAATTTGCGCCACAAGCGTGTAAATGAACGGTATTTCATGACCTGAGAGTTTTTTTTTGCTATGTTCTAGGGAATTTTTCTCTGTCTATTTGACGTTAGTCTGTTTTTAAAGGTAGTTATGGCATTTTGGCAGGATAAACCTGGGTTTTCACTGGAAGCGGAAAGTTGCAGAATACTCACTGACGCGAAACAGTATCATACACAGCTTTTGACACTCATTCGCGGCGCACAGCAACGCATTTATTTAACCGCGCTGTATTTGCAAGACGATGAGGCGGGTCGTGAAATACTCTCTGCTTTACATAAGGTAGCAACAGAGCGGCCACAACTGGAGATCCATGTGCTGGTCGATTTTCATCGTGCTCAGCGTGGTCTGATAGGCGAAGCCAAATCAGAAGGTAATGCGAAGCTGTATTGTGATATGCAAGCACAGTTTGGCTCACAGGTTAAAGTTTACGGTGTGCCGGTCAAAGCAAAAGAACTATTTGGGGTACTTCATCTTAAAGGGTTCGTGATCGATGACACTGTACTTTACAGTGGCGCCAGCATTAACAATGTCTATTTGCAGTATGGTGATAAATACCGCCTTGATCGCTACTTTGTGATTAAGAACCCCGCACTTGCGGCAAGCTTCTGCCATTTCCTGGATACTTATTTGCTTTCCAGCGAGGCGGTTCCGAGATTGGATTTACGCCCACTTAAACCGTTTTCAGAGTTAAAGTTGGCGCAAAAGCAGCTGATGAAGCAGCTCAAAAAAGCTCAGTACGACATGAGTGCGGCAACCGCGGAAAAGGGCTTAAATGTGCGTGCTTTTCTGGGGTTTGGTCGCCGTACTAACAAGCTAAATCGACTTATCAAAGCCTTGTTCGACACTACAGAGCGTGAGCTGTTGTTATACACACCTTATTTTAATTTTCCGGCTCCCTTACTGCGCTCATTGCGAAGGTTGCTCAAAGAAGGTAAGACCGTCACCATAGTGATTGGTGATAAAACCGCAAACGACTTTTATATTTCGCCTGATCAGCCGTTTAGTCGTATTGGTGCTTTGCCTTATTTGTACGAGACCATTTTGTACAAGTTTCTTAAATCGCAAAGACGTTATCTCAATGCCGGTCAGTTGAATGTTTACTTGTGGCGCGATGGCAATAACTCATTTCATCTGAAGGGGATTAACCGGGATAATCAGGTACATCTGATGACCGGCCATAATCTAAATCCGCGTGCCTGGGGCCTGGATATCGAAAATGGTATTCTGATAGAAGATCCTGAGCAGCAACTCGAGCAGGCCATTAATCAGGAACGTGATGCTATTCTAGCTAACTGCACCAAACTGGCCGGTCCGCAGGATCTTGAAACAGTGGATGATTATCCATCACCAGTGAAGAAAATACTTGGCCAGGCAAAGCGGGTTAAAGTTGACTTTATTATCAAAAAGTTCATCTAAATAAAAAAGGGCCTGATGGCCCTTTTTTATACGCCACTGTTATGAGTTGGTATTGTCATAGGCATGGCTGTGGACATTGGCTGCACGACCTGAAGGATCCGCGTTTTGCTCAAATGACGCATCCCAGGCCAGTGCCTCGGGCGTGGAGCAGGCGACTGATTTACCGTGAGGCACACATTTGGCTGCCGCATCCCCAGGGAAGTGTGATTCAAAAATACAACGGTAGTAGTAAGCCTCTTTGCTATCCGGGGTGTTGATAGGAAAGCGGTACTGGGCGCTGGCTAGCTCCTGATCGCTGACCTTCTCGTCAACATACTCTTTTAGCGAGTCTATCCAGGAATAACCAACGCCATCGGAGAATTGCTCTTTTTGACGCCAAAGCACATCGTCTGGCAGGTAGCCATCGAATGCTTCACGAATGATGTGTTTTTCAATGCGTCCTTCTTTACACATTTTATAATCCGGGTTAGTACGCATGGCTATATCCACAAACTCTTTGTCGAGGAAAGGTACTCTGGCTTCCACTCCCCACGCAGCCATGGACTTGTTCGCACGCAGGCAGTCAAACATATGCAGTTTAGAGACTTTACGGTTAAGCTCTTCATGGAATTCCTGGCTATTGGGGGCTTTATGGAAATACAAATAACCCCCAAACAACTCATCAGCTCCTTCCCCTGAAAGCACCATTTTTATCCCCATGGCTTTGATGTAACGTGCCATCAGATACATCGGGGTAGATGCCCGAATTGTCGTGACATCGTAGGTTTCTAGATGATAAACCACCTCTTTAAGTGCATCGATACCCTGCTGCACAGTAAAGTGGATTGGGTGATGAACTGTGCCTATCTGATCGGCGACCTTCTGCGCAGCTGCCAGGTCAGGTGATCCTTCCAGGCCGATGGAGAAGGAGTGTAGTTTGGGCCACCAGGCTTCAGTCGCATCATCGTCTTCAATGCGTCGCGCCGCAAATTTTTGCGTTATGGCCGAAATAACGGATGAGTCCAGGCCCCCAGAGAGTAACACGCCGTAAGGCACATCACACATGAGCTGACGTTTTACGGCAGCTTCTAATGCCTCTTTGACCGTACCAGGTTCCGCCTTATTATCCTTAATCGCATCAAATTGCTGCCAGTCTCGCTGATAATAGGGTCTCAGCGTGCCTTCTTTTGAGTACAGGTAATGTCCTGGCGGAAACTCTTCAATTTGATTGCAGATAGGAGTGAGCGCTTTCATTTCGCTGGCGACATAGAAGTTACCATGCTGGTCACGACCTGTGTATAGCGGAATAATACCAATATGGTCGCGACCAATCAGGTAGGCATCCTCTTGCTCATCGTACAGGCAAAAGGCAAAAATCCCGTTCAGGTCATCCAGAAATTCAGGGCCTTTTTGCTTGTATAGTGCCAGTAATATTTCACAGTCTGATTGGGTTTGAAAGGTGAAAGGGACGCTTAGTTGCTGCGCCAGTTCCTTGTGGTTATATATTTCACCATTTACGGCAAGAATATGCGTCCGCTCCGGGTTGTACAAAGGTTGTGCGCCACTGGATACGCCAACGATGGCGAGTCGTTCGTGCACCAGGATTGCTTTCTCACTGGCATAAACACCGGACCAGTCGGGCCCGCGGTGGCGTAAACGCTTAGACATTTCTATTGCCTGCTCACGCAGAACGCTTGGGTCGGATTTAATTTCCAACACACCAAAAATTGAACACATAATGGACCTCATTCCTGTTAGCTATTATTGTCGAGCACCTGTATTTTCGGTGTCTCGTGCTCATAGTACTATCAGAAATGGGATATCAAGTCACATAAAAAAACTGTGATTTTGGTGAGTAAATGTTGCCCTGTTTTGGTGCAAAAATGAACCAAAATAGGGCGGTGTGGCTAGTGAGTGGTGCCCGCAGCAATCTGCAGGTCAGTATCATGGGTCAGCGCAGAGGAAATCATGACTTTGAGCGCATCAACGACCTGAGGAGCACTCATACTGGGTGCACCGATTTGGTGCGTGGCTTGTTCGGGTAAGTAAGGGATATGAATGAAGCCACCACGACAATTGAGCTGATGCTCATTGATATAGTGAAGTAATCCGTACATGACATGGTTACACACGTAAGTGCCGGCGGTATTCGAAATACTGGCCGGGATCTGCGCTTGTCTGAGGTCATTGAGCATATGTTTAACGGGGAGTGCAGCAAAGTAAGCGGCAGGCCCTCCCGCTAATACCGGCGTATCTATCGGCTGAGCACCGGCATTATCCGGAATACGTGCATCGTTAATATTGATAGCAACACGTTCAATAGAAATATCCGCGCGGCCACCTGCCTGGCCCACACACAGAACCAGCGCAGGGGCATATTTATCTATGGCTCTGTTCAGTTGTGTTAAGGCATGATCAAACTCGCAAGGAAGCTCCTTGGTACGGATTGTGTGTCCTGCTATGTGGCAACCGTCGAGCTGGTGTACAGCCTGCCAGGAGGGATTAATCGATTCACCGCCGAAGGGCTCGAAACCCGTCAACAATACGGTTTTATGCGTTCCTTTAGTCATTGAAGATGACTCCATACATGAGCAAGATGTTAATGATTAACAGCGACAAAGCTGTCGGAATTTGAACTTTGATAACCTGATATTTGTCTTTCAGATCTAATAGCGCTGCCGGAACGATATTAAAATTGGCGGCCATAGGCGTCATCAGAGTTCCGCAATAACCTGAATACATACCGATGGCAACTAACGGGGCCGGACTTGCGCCATGACCTTGAATTAGAAATGGCACGGCAATACCGGCTGTCATAACAGGGAAAGCAGCAAATGCATTACCCATGACCATTGTAAACAGGGCCATTCCGATACAGTAAATAACAACCAGCATGAAGCGGTTGTCGGGAGAAACAAATAATGTGACCAGATCTTGAATGGCAGTGCCGGTATTGGCGACGATGAACACCCCTCCCAGCATCGCGAGCATTTGCGGCAGAATTGCGGCCCAGCCTATGGAATCAACCAGGCGTCGTGATTCCCCCAGAGCCTGAAACGGGCTACCACCGGTAAACTTCCAGCTGACTAACAGTGCGACTGTACAGGCCAGCGTCAGTGCTGCAAGGGTCACATGACTCTGGTCGAATACAAACAACCCTGCTACCTGAATATCTTTGAGCAGGATAGTACACACCACAGTTACTATGGGGATAAGCACTGCGGGAATAAACAGCTTATTACCGATCCGTCGGGCACTGGCAGTCTGCACTTCGTCACTGGGTATATCGTAGCTGCCCATGGAGACCTTGCCCATTCCGGCCAGTATTGCGATGGCGATGACAAAGCTTCCTACCCAGCGATGGGTCAGGTTTTCTCCCAAATAGGCGGCAGATAAATCACCAAACAGAAACACACTACCAAATAATCCCCAGAACAAGGCGGTAGTTAGTCGTTTTGGGTGGTGTTTATCTTGCAGTGTTTTGACCACCAAAAATAACACCACGAAGCCGATTAGCAGATATATATTATCAATCGACAGGATAGCAGGCTGCGCACTGGCAGAGGAGGCTATTGTGCTCATGCCAATTCCTCCCGGGCAACTGAATTGCTTGTATTGGAGCCGTTTTGCTCGGCATGCAGGGCTATTTGCGTTCGTATCTTGGCTTCTAGTCTGGCCAGTCGAAACAGGTGGACAATCAATGCCGCAATGGCTGTCGGAATGGCCCATAAACCAATATGAAGAGGTTCAATTCCCGTAATGCCATTTTCTCTTAAAAAGGCATCCATTAGTAATACGGCACCAAAGGCGATGAAAATATCTTCACCAAAGAAGACGGCAATATTATCACACGCTGCGGCATGCGCACTGATCATATCCCGGACAGGTTTGGGTAAGTCTCCATGCATGTTACTTGCTGCACCAAGCGCCATAGGTGCTAATAAAGGACGTACTGTTTGAGGCTGGCCTGCAAGGTTGATGAGGCCAAGCGCTGCACTACATTCACGCACAACAAAATAGACGCTGAGGATCCGCGCTGTGGTGGCACCTTTGATACTGGCTATCCAACTTTTGGCATGCTGCTGTAAGCCATAGCGTTCTAAGATAGCAATCACAGGCAAGAGTAATAAAAAGCTCGCTAACTGGCGGGAGTTAAGAAATTTTTCTCCAAAGGTTTCCAGCAAAGTCAGGTAATCTAAATCGACTGCCCAGCCGGTGACGAGCCCGGCACAGGTCACGACCAGCAGGGGGTTAAAACGAAAGGCAAATCCGAGGATCACCACCAGTATCCCTGTAAGGGGTAAAAAATTAAGTTCGCTCACGAAATACTCCTGTCGCGATGTGTCAGCGCAATGCGCAGTTGGTTGAGATGAAATTGTTGTTGTTGTATCTCTTGGTATGCCTGAGCCGGGGTGACGAGCGTGAAGCTAATGCTATCTCCGGCACTCAATTGAGCAAAGTGTCTCAGATCCGCCGCAATCACCTGAGCGACCATTGGGTAACCGCCTGTGGTTTGACAATCATTCAGCAATACAATAGGCGCGCCGTTTGGCGGTAGCTGAATGGTGCCAGGTAACACGGCCTGACTGTTGATAGAAACCTGATGAGTGACTAGCTCAGAGCCCGAAAGTCGCATACCCATTCTATTGCTATCTGGCGATACCTGCCATTGCTGAGTGCACAATAGCTGCTGTGTTGTAAGGGATAACCGTTCGCAATGTGGGCCCGGCAATATGCGTATTTTCTTGTGGTAGGGAGGTTGAAGTGCGCCAGCACTGCTTTTTTCTATACAGCTTTCATAGTGCAGCTGATCGCCGGCGGCCAATGCTGAACCATTTATGCCACCAAATCCCGCCTGAATATCGGTCGAGTGTGAGTCCAACACGGCTTTCAAGCTGAACCCACCTTCGACACTCAGATAGGCACGCAGTGCCTCGGAGCTCGAGGCGAAGCTCAGGATCTGACCTGGCTTGCTAAAATAGCGCCAGCCGGGTGTCAGTGGTGTATCGTCAAGGCGTGCACTCAGGTCTCCCCCGGTCAGTGCAAAATTGGTAGCTGTCGTAAATTTTAGCTGGGCTAGTCCGACCGTGATTTCAAGTACCGCGGTATTTGGCGGGTTATCCAGTAACAGGTTGGCAATCTGCAGTGCCATGGGGTCCATCACACCACTTTGCGAGACCCCCAGATGACGATGCCCATGTCGTCCTAGATCCTGGATACACATTTGCACGCCGGGCTTAATGACTTCTAGCATAGGCCCTCCTTCTGTGGCACAAATTTGACGTTATCACCTGGCTGAAACAAGCTGGGGGACTGCGCATTGGCATCGAATAAGCGAGTAATGCTGTTACCCAGCAGTCGCCAGCCGCCGGGAGAGGCGCTGGGGTAAATCGCACTTAAATCTTCAGCGATGGCGACAGAGCCGGCTGGCACATGTGTTCTGGGTGAGCTGAGACGGGCAACCTGAAGCTGCTCTGGCACACTACCCAGATAGGCAAAACCAGGTAAAAAACCCAGAAATTTGACCTGATAAGTCGGTGAACTATGCAGCTCGACGATGTCTTGTTGCGATAAGTTCAGCTGTTCGGCCAGTGGTGCCAGATCTGGGCCTGCTTCTCCTCCATATATAACCGGGATTTTGTGAGTGTTGGGTTGAAAGTCTTCTGCACTGAGTGCATGCCATTGGCTGAGTAATGCTTCTAGCCATTTAGTACCCTGTGTAGGGTCTTGCAAAACCAGGGTAAGAGAAGTTTTTCCAACTACAATATCTGTGTACCCGGCCTGTTTTTGCAGGTAGCGATGTAGGGCAAACAAACGGTTCTGTTGTTCGTTGTCGAGTCGGGCGCAGTTAAGGTCGAGTACAACAGCTTGCTCGCCGAGCAGATAAGTCTGTTCTTGTGTCATGGTTTCTTATTTTCATTTTATTGTCTTCACATGTGGCGGCCCATAAGTGTCGGTTCACTCAGAGGGACACCCGGGCAAAGCATAGCAAGCTTATTGTTGGCTGTCTTGCCAAACCTGTCCAGCGTTGTCAGTCTCAGAGCTGACCACAGCTAAAAAAAAGCCATGCAAGGGTTGCATGGCTCTGTTCGGTTGGGATTGAGTTAGTTGCTTAACAACCATTCACTCAACAGGCGTACACCAAACCCGGTGCCACCTGGAGATACTTCACCTTTACCTGTGGTAGTTAGTGCGTTTCCGGCAATATCAATATGTAACCAGCGCGTATCACCGGCAAAGTGCTGCAGGAATGAGGCCGCTGTGGTTGCGCCAGGGCCGCCAGAGCCAATATTGGCAATATCTGCAATATCGGACTTCAGCATATCTTTGTAGCCCAGAGGAAGTCGCCATAGCGGCTCATTAACAGCTTTGCCTGCAACCGTAAATTCTGTGACCAGCTGGTCATCGTCTGAGAAAACTGCTGCATAGCGGTTACCGACTGCACGGATTTTTGAGCCTGTCAGCGTCGCAAGGTCAACCATTACCTCTGGCTTGTAGTAGGTGCGGGCGTACCACATAGCATCACTCAATACCAGGCGGCCTTCCGCATCTGTGTTGAGGATTTCGACACTCAGACCTTCTGCTGTACGCAGTACGTCACCAGGCGCGATAGAGTTTTCAGAAACCATGTTCGCGGCCATGCCCATCACAGCAACAACGTTCACATCTGCTTTTGCCAGTGCCATGGCCTTCACTGTACCCAGTACCGCAGCAGCGCCAGCCATATCTGATTTCATGCGGGCGATAGATTTACCTGTTTTTATGCTATAACCGCCTGAGTCAAACGTGATCCCTTTACCAACCAGTGCGATTGGGGTGTCGTTATTTCCTTTATAATGGGCTACGACCAGGCGTGCGCCTTCTTTACTGCCTCTGCCAACACCTTCTAACGCGTTCATTCCCAGAGACTTAAGTTGCTCAGGTTCCAGGATTTTAACTTCAACACCATATTGCTCAAGTTGTTTTGCGGCATTTGCAAAGTCAACTGGCGTCATTTCAGTCGGGACCTCTGAGGTCAGGTCACGCGCCAGAAAAACACCTTGTTCGATATAGCTTAAAGTTATGTACTCGGCCTGGGTCTGACGCTGGTCATCAACACTCAGGCTATAGGTCATGCTGTGTGTATTTGGTTCTTTTTTGTATAGTTCAAAAGTGTGGTCGCGCAGATTTGCTCCATGTGCATATTGTGCAGCAAGCGCATGATTGCTTAGCTGACCATTAACGCCTTTAAATGCGACACTAACGGTACCAGCTTCTTTTTTCTCAAGCTTGGCATGCAGGTTACCACCAAGCTTGGCCATTTTTGCGCTATCCAGCTCATCACGCTCGCCAAGACCAACGACCAGAATGCGCTTGTGTTTTGAGTCCACAGGCGCCAATACTTCTACAACCTTGCCGTAATCACCTGTAAATTTGTCTGCTTCAAGTGCTTTGGTAAGCTGTTTACGGGTATCTCTGTCAAGAAATTTAAATGCATTGCTTTGCTCACTATCCTGAAACACAACCAGTGCATCGGTTTTTTCGTTCAGTTTACTGGTGAATTGGATGTCAGCGGCCAAAGCCGAAGCTGAGCCGAAAAGTGCGACGCTGAGTGCGCAAAGACGAGTAGATAATGACATTGATTAAACCCTCAATAACTAATTTGGGTTTTGTTTTACCCTAAACGCTCAGATTAATTAATTAAATGTCGTTGAATGACACAGAATCCTAGTTAAAGTGCGGGCTGGTAGGTTTTTTCCCCGAAAGTGAAATTGCAGTTAGGGTTTCGCGGTCTCAGTAGACAACAGATATTTATTTAAAGGATACCGGAGTGAATAAACGACTAATTCTGGGATTTACGCTGATAAGTGCAGTGAATCTGGTGAATGCTGGTGAAGTCTCTGTCAACAGTACGACACCTGAGCAAGCCAGCTCGCATATTAAAACGTTGGTTTTGGGATCTGGGTGTTTTTGGGGGGCAGAAAAACGTTATGAGGCTTTACCCGGTGTGATAGATGCCGAGTCTGGCTATGCTGATGGCCGCGGGTTTAAAGCAAGTTACAAGGCAATTACGGCACCCAGCAGGCGTTTTGATCCTAACAACTATGCTGAAGTAGTACGGGTCACTTACAATGCCAGTCGACTTTCGACCGCGTCTTTGCTTAAAGCTTATTTTGAAAGCCATGACCCGACTCAGAAAAACCGTCAGGGCAACGACATAGGTACACAATACCGCTCGATAATACTGTACACCGATGAAGCGCAAAAAAAGCAGGCTACTTCGTTAACTGAGCAGTATCAGGTGTTGTTGACGGAAGCGGGATATGGCCAAATTCAGACCGAGCTTAAACCGCTTGCAGCTTTTGTACGGGCAGAAGAATATCACCAGAATTACTTGGTGAAAAACCCCAATGGGTATTGCCCGGATCACAGTACTGGTGTCACTTTTGTCGATGTGGCAGAGCAGCAAGTTGACAACGACGCTTTGCTAACGGGCAAGCACGTGGTTGTGATTGATGCGCCTTACTGTCCCTATTGTGACAAGTTTAAGCAGCAAGTCGTGAACGATTATCAGGGCAGCATTCCTTTACATTTTCGCCGCGCCAGTCAGTTGCAGGGGCTGAGTATCATGTCTGCAACTTGGGCAACACCTACCATTTTATTTCTTGAAAATGGTAAAGAAGTTGCTGGCTTTCAGGGCTATATGAATCGTAAGGAATTCTATCAGGCGCTGGGTGCATTTAAATTGGGTGACAGCGACGCCTTTAAAACCGCATTTGAGCAGGGCACAGACAGGCCGTTTTGTAAGCAATATGACTTGTTCAAGAAAACAGGGGATGGGGTCTTTGTTGATAAGCTCAGTGGTCAGCCTTTATTTGATACGAAAGATAGGTTTAATTCGGGCACTGGCTGGTTGTCATTTAAGCATCCGGTCGCAGACAGTGTGACTTATCATGAGGATAATAGCCATGGCATGCAACGCGTTGAGATCCGCTCTAGTTCATCCGGAATTCATCTGGGTCATGTATTTGCTAAGGAAGGGCCCGGTGGAAGCGATCGCTACTGCATCAATGCGACCGTATTAGAGTTTAAATCAAGACAAGATTATCAGGCAAATCACCCGTCATCTGACTGAGTAACTCGGCCATGAGCTAAAGGACTAGCACCCGATAGCCTGAGACAGAGGACAATTGTTGATAGACTCTTCCCAACAAAAGCGGTTTTCTGTTGGTGCACAGTTATTGAAGTAGCTTTTTGGACGACCTCCTGCCACTTCTGGCGTCGCTTGCATTGCCAGTGCTTTGTCTGTACTGAGTCTTTTGATGCTTTTTTTGTTTAAATTGAGTTTCATTTTGATATTCCTTTTAAAAAAATGCGTGGTGTTCATTTATTGAACAATACTCACGTTGGTACAGTTGTAATAATATTGTGAAATTGTTTTTCATGTATCTTTGTAAATAATTGTGTCACAAAAAAGACATGCGATGCGAAGGTACGGCAGAACGATTTTATAACTATACTGAAGAAACCTGTATTTTGGCTTCTGTCTTATTATGCATCCTTTGTTCTGTGTTTTGATTCTGGCATGGTCGTTGTCGCTGAGGGCCGCGCAGCCAGTGCAAATCCTCTACAACGACTGGACCAGCCAACAGGTTCTTTCTCATATTGTGGCAGATATTTTTACGGAGCTGGGCTACCAGACAGAGTTTATCGAGGCTAAAACGGATGGCCAATGGTTCTTGCTTAAAGCCGGTATGGCGGACGTACAGGTCGAAGTGTGGGAAGGCACCATGGCAGATAAATATGCCCAGCTGATGCAAAGCCAGGTCATAGTCGACCTGGGGGATTATGCGCTAAAAACCCGTGAAGATTGGTGGTATCCACTTTATGTTAAGCAACATTGTCCCGGGCTTCCCCATTGGCAGGCACTGATCCAGTGTGCGGAGGTATTTGCCCGTCCCGGTTCCCACGGTAAAGGGGTATACATTGCAGGGCCATGGGAAAAGCCAGATAGAGCCAGGATCCGGGCACTGAAGCTGCCATTTGTTGTGGAACAAGTCGAAAGCGGTGAGGCTTTGTGGAAAAAGCTGGCCATTGCGCACAAAATCAAACAGCCCATTCTCATGTTTAACTGGACGCCTAACTGGGTGGGTGCTGTATATCCGGGTGAGTTTGTTGAGTTTCCGGACTTTGACGAGCGATGTGAAACTGAGCCGGGTTGGGGCGTGAATCCCAAGTTTCTGTTTGACTGCGGCAACCCCAAATCTGGCTGGTTAAAAAAAGTGGTCAGCACGCCGTTTTTTGAGCAACATCCTTGCCTGGCAGAGGGCTTGCGTCAGTTCAATATGACCGGCGCAATGCTTGAACAGCTTGCTGCTATGGTAAATCTGGAGAATTTCACCCCAAGCTTGGTTGCGAAGCATTGGCTTGAAAATAATCAAATACACTGGCGCAAATGGTTCGCCAGTTGCTCGCGCTCTTAATATATAGACTGAAATACCACCAAACGACATGCTCTCTATATAGCAGTAATAATAAAACGTGAGTTTACGCGGATCGCCGGACAATCAGCTTTGGTGGTAATAGGGTATCTGTGACGGCTTCTCCTTTAATTAAAGAGAGCAGGTTATTGACCAGCATCTGGCCAGCCAGCGTTGTATTCTGCTGTACGGTTGTCAGGGCGGGTGAGATAAAGTTGGCTGCAGCGATATTGTCGAAGCCAATAACGGCAACATCCTCAGGCACGTCTTTACCGGCCTCTTTGAGTGCTTTCAAAGCGCCAATAGCAATGAGATCGCTGGCTGCAAATAACGCATCAAATTGAATATTGTTAGCCAACAACGAGCGGGTTGCATGATAGCCAGACTCTTCGGTTGAAATCGCATTGGCGATTTGGCGTTCAGACAATGTACAATTATTGGCTGTCAGGGTGTCTCTAAACCCCTTAAAGCGTGCGAAAAATTCAGGGCTGTGCTCTGACGCGTCGCCTATAAAAGCATACTGTGAGCGATTTTGCTGTAGCAGATGTTCCGCTGCCAGTTTACCTCCGCCATAGTTATCACAGCTGACCGTTAAATCATCACGCCCATCGACAGTCGCTCCCCAGCAGACAAACTTGGTATTCTGGGTGAGCAATTGCTGAAGGCGAGACTGGTAGTCCATGTAGTCGCCATATCCGAGCAGAATGATACCGTCGGCACGGTGGCTATCCTCATAGTCCGCACGCCAGTCCTGACTGGTGGACTGAAAGGATACCAGCAGATCGTAGCCTTGCTTTGCGCATGCACGAGTGATGCTACCCAGCATATTAAGAAAAAACGGGTTTATCTGTGATTCATCTCCGGTGGGGTCTTCAAACAGCAATAAGGCCAGTGTGCTGCTTTGCTGAGTGCGCAGGTTACTGGCATTTTTGTCGACCTTATAATTGAGCTCCTTTGCTACCTCCCAGACGCGACGACGCGTTTCTTCATTGACCAACGGGCTGTTTCTCAGCGCTCGCGATACGGTAGACTGGGAAACACCCGCAAAATGGGCGATATCAAAAGAGGTAGCTTTGCCTTTAGGTTTCATAGTGCACTGGTTTTGAGTGATAACCTGATTATTGTCAGCAAATGAATAAAATTTGCAAGTCTAATATCTCTGTTACTGCTTTGGTAACATATTTGATTGGTTGTTTTTCCACAACATTGTATATGGCAAATAGAATTGACGCGAAAACACGCAGTTGGCAGACGTAGCACTGATCTGGAGAAAATTTTTATTGCCTCCATCTGACACCGGTGTCATAATGTCACTGTTTTATCATTTTGTTGTCAAAACGTATTTAGCTGTCCTTTCGGGGACAGCCTTTTTTCAGCTGAACGTGCAAAGTTATCTAGCTGAATCTTGGCATCATCACCAAGCCAGTTACCTTGGAAGTTGTGCACTCAGTGCACCCAGATAAAAGAGAAAAACAACATGAGCCAGACAACACCTCATAGCTCGAATCACGCAGGACAGGCCTTTGAGCCAATTGTCGTTGCAGATATTGGCGGTACCAATGCCCGCTTTGCTGTCGTAACCCATTACGAATCGAGCAGCAATCAGTTTGTTATTAGTCATCAGTCTACGTATCCCAGCGCCGAATTCCCCTCTTTTGAAACTGCCATTAGCCGTTATCTCAATGAACTACCTATAGCCAAGCCAACACGCGCGTGTTTAGCCGTTGCGGGTCCGGTTAAGGCGCAGCAGGTTTATCTGACGAATCTTGGCTGGCAGTTTAACAGTCAGGATATTAAACAGCAGTTTGGTTTTAATGAACTGGCTGTGATCAATGACTTTGCGGCCTTTGCTTACGCTGCACCTTATTTAGACCCGAAACAAAATATAGAAATTAAATCGGGTCAGGCTCAGGCTGGCGCCAATATCGCGGTTATGGGACCGGGCACAGGCTTTGGTGCCGCCTGTCTGGCCAGAGACATTAATGGTAGTGCTGTGATGAGCTGTGAGGCTGGTCACATCAGCCTTGCTGCAGTAACCGAATTGGACCAACAATTGTTGGCAGCTCTGAAACAGGAGATTGCACATGTCTCTGTTGAAGAGGTGTTCTCGGGTCGCGGATTGGCACACCTGTATCAGGCCATGGCCAAGGTAAAAGGCCATACCGCAGAAAGGTTGAGTGCAGCACAGATCAGTGAACGCGCATCAGAGTGTGAGATCTGCGATGCGACGTTGAATCATTTTTGTGACTGGATCGGCAGCGTAGCTGGCGACCTGTCCTTAACGTTTGGTGCGCTAGGTGGCGTATTTATTGGTGGTGGGATATTGCCGCGAATGGCAGAGCGACTCAAGTCCAGTCAGTTTGTTGAGCGTTTTGTGACTAAAGGGCCTATGAGCCAGTACGCAGGCCAAATCCCAGTCACCTTAGTCGTGCAGGAAAATATTCCTTTGATTGGTGCCGCAGCCTGTTTACATGAGCGTGCGAGCATCAGATAGTCAGGATAAGTGTAATGAAGAAAGTGACCATTAACAGTGTCGCACAGTATGCGGGAGTCTCGAAAAAGACCGTTTCTCGTGTGCTGAATAATGAACCTAACGTCAGCCCGGCGACCCGTGAGAAAGTACTTAAGGTATTCAAAGAGCTGGACTATCGGCCAAACCCGATAGCTCGGGGGCTAGCGCGCAATAAGAGCTTCATTATCGGCTGTCTGTATGATAATCCGAGTAAAAGTTACATTACCCGGGTACAAAGCGGTGCGTTAGAAGCGTGTCATAAACACAATTACAACTTACTGATCCACCCGTGTGAGCTCAGGGGAGAGGCGTTAATTGACAACATAGATCAATTGCTGACGACGTCTCGCCTCGACGGGTTGGTGTTGACGCCGCCATTTTCTGATTCAAGGGAATTGATAGAGTTTCTTAAGCAGAAGCAAATCAATTATGCGCTGGTGGCCTCTGCGATCCAGGATGATGACTCCATCTCTGTGTGTAGTAACGACGAGCAGGGCGCGTATGAGCTAACCGAGCACCTGATTGCGCTTGGGCATACAGACATTGCATTTATTAAAGGGCACCCGGATCACAGTGCCACCGAAAACCGGTTTAACGGCTATAAACGGGCGCTCGAACAGCATAAAATTCCTTTGCAAGAACGGCTTGTCGCGGAGGGCAACTTCAGTTACCACTCGGGTGCAGACAGTGCCAAGGCAATACTCGACCTGACACCACGTCCCTCAGCAGTGTTTGCTTCGAACGATTACATGGCGGCTGCTGTGCTTAAGCTGGCAACCCAACGGGCGTTGCGAGTGCCTGAGGATTTGTCTATTGCCGGGTTCGATAATGCACCTATTGCCAGGCATATCTGGCCGGGCCTGACGACCATTGCACAGCCAGTTGAAGAGATGACCCGACAGGCGGTTGAGCAACTGATACTGCAGATTTCTGAGCCTCAGGAAGAGGTTTATCATCGTGTGCTGGAAGCGCGTTTAATCACTCGCGAGTCAACAGCGCAAAACCACTAAATCCCATTTTTATACTTGCCCAAAGCCCGGCCGTTACTGGTCGGGCTTTTTTGTTTGTTATTTGTTCATTTGTGAATTTTAGACTAAATTTAATGTAAGGGTTGACACCGGTGTCAGAAACGTGAGTAAATATAGTGACACCGGTGTCAGGTTGGGGTGAGAGACAACCTGATAGCGTACCTTTGAACGGGTAAATCAAAGCTGCTCAGTACAGGGAGAGCTGTACTGAGCCTTTTCCTCTAACAATAGAGAGTTGAATTATGTTGCATCCTCGAATTCATGAAGTCACTCAACGCGTTATCACTCGCAGTCAGCAATCTCGTCATGCCTATCTTGAGCGTATCGAACAAGCAAAAAAACAAACTCGAGTCAGAGCCGGACTAGGCTGTGGTAACCTGGCACACGTGATGGCGGCCTGTTCGAGCAGTGACAAAGCCAGATTAAAAGCCGATGAGCAGCCAAACCTGGCCATCATCAATGCCTACAATGATATGTTGTCTGCCCACGTACCATACAAAGAATATCCGGATCAAATCAAAGCGATTGCAGAAAAATACGATGCGACTGCGCAGGTTGCGGGTGGTGTACCCGCAATGTGTGACGGTGTAACGCAGGGTCGCGACGGCATGGAACTGTCTTTATTCTCACGTGACGTCATTGCGATGTCGACAGCAGTTGCACTCTCACACGATGTGTTTGATGGTGTGTTCTGTCTAGGTGTGTGTGACAAAATCGTTCCGGGACTGTTGATTGGCGCACTATCATTTGGTCATCTTCCCATTTATTTCCTGCCAGCAGGTCCGATGCAGTCGGGTATTCCAAACAAAGAAAAGGCGCGAGTCAGACAAAAGTTTGCACAAGGCCTGGTGAGCCGCGAAGAATTGTTGGAAGCGGAAAGCGCGTCTTACCATAGTGCCGGTACCTGTACTTTCTACGGTACCGCTAACTCAAACCAAATGCTCATGGAAATCATGGGTTTGCATTTACCGGGCAGCTCATTCATTAACCCTTACACTGAACTGCGTGAAGGGCTTACAGCCAGCGCGGTAGAAACCATGCTGAAGCAGCTTCAGGGTGATGGCAAAGTCAATAGCCTCGCGGATGTGGTCAGCGAGAAAACAGTGATTAACGGCTTAGTTGGCCTGTTAGCGACGGGTGGTTCGACTAACCACGCGATTCACTTGGTTGCGATGGCTAAAGCGGCTGGCGTTGACATTACCTGGAAAGACATGGCTGATTTATCGGAAGTCGTGCCACTATTGACACGTATTTATCCAAATGGTTCTGCGGATGTGAATCACTTCCAGGCTGCCGGCGGTATGGGATTCCTGATGCGTGAGTTACGTGATGCGGGATACCTGCACAATGACGTGAAAACCATTGTTGGTGAAGGTTTAGATGTGTACACCAAAGAACCTGTACTGGATGTGGATCCTTCACTCATCATGACGGACAGCAAGGGTCCGGCAAAAGTGAAGTGGATTGATTGCCCTGCAGATTCTTTGGACGAAGAGGTACTCAGACCTGTTTCTAATCCATTCAACAATCAAGGTGGCTTACAGCTACTGAGTGGAAACCTGGGTAAATCAGTGATTAAAGTGTCGGCCGTTGCAGAGCAACATCAAGTGGTGTCGGCACCTGCCAAGGTATTTAGTTCACAAGCCGCATTGCAAGAGGCTTATACGCGAGGCGAACTTAATCAGGACTTTATTGCGGTTATCAAAGAACAAGGTCCTAAGGCAAAAGGGATGCCGGAATTACACAAATTGACGCCGGTCATGGCGAGCTTGCAGGATGAAGGCTTTAAGGTTGCCATTGTGACAGATGGCCGTATGTCAGGTGCGTCCGGTAAAGTGCCTGCGGCTATTCACTTGGCTCCAGAAGCCGTTGAAGGCGGGCCAATTGCCAAAGTACGAGAAGGTGATTTGATCACATTAGATGCACCAAAAGGTGAGCTGTTACTGCATGTGAGCGACGAAGAGCTTGCACAGCGTGAGATTAAACTAACGGAAGTTGGTCCAACATTTGGTACGGGGCGCGAGTTATTTAGCGGCTTCAGAAATATTGTCAGCAGCGCCGATTTAGGTGCGAGTGCATTCGGCATAGAAGAATAATAGCAACTGGGAATGAGGACATTATGAGCATTAAAGAAATATTATCAGCGGCACCGGTAGTACCCGTTATTGTTATTGATGATTTAGAAGATGCAGTGCCATTAGCACAGGCATTATATCGCGGTGGTCTTCGCGCATTGGAGGTGACATTGCGTACGCCAGTTGCTGCACAAGCAGTAAAGGCGATGAAAGAAGCGGTACCTGAGGCTTATGTAGGCACAGGTACTGTGGTTGACAAAGCGTCATTCGACGCTTCTGTTGAGGCTGGCGCCGACTTCATGGTGAGCCCGGGTGTCAGCTCAGAATTGCTGGCGCTGGCAAAAGAATCTGATATTCCGTTTCTGCCTGGTGCGGCGACACCGAGCGAAGCGATGGAACTGGCTGCGCAGGGCTTTAAGTTTCTTAAGTTTTTTCCGGCAGAAGCCGCAGGTGGTACGGCGATGCTGAAATCAATCGGTGGTCCTTTACCTCAGGTGACGTTTTGCCCAACAGGTGGGATCAGCTTAGCAACAGCACCCAGCTACCTGGCACTGAATAATGTGATATGTGTAGGTGGGACCTGGATGCTCGATAAAACACTTATCGCAAACAAAGACTGGCAAGCCATCGAAGCGCTTGCTCGACAAGCAAGTGAAGTAAACTAATTTAGGGGAATAGGGTTATGATTAATATTGCAATTAATGGCTATGGCCGTATCGGTAGAAATGTACTGAGAGCACTTTACGAATCAGGTCAAAATGACCAGATCAAGATTGTCGCGATCAATGATCTGGCACCAGCACAAACTAACGCACACCTGACTCAGTTTGACTCTGTACATGGACGCTTTAACTTCCCTGTTGAATTAAAAGACAACACGCTGATTGTAGGTGAAGATGAGATCACACTGACTCAGGAGCGCGACCCTGAGCAATTACCGTGGCGCGATCTGAATGTTGACATCGTCCTTGAATGTACTGGTTTGTTTACTTCGCGTGAAACAGCAGGTAAGCACATCACTGCGGGTGCAAAGAAAGTTATTGTGTCTGCGCCTGGCACGGATATGGATGCCACAGTGGTGCACGGTGTGAACAGCGATGTACTAAACGCAGATAGCACTATAATTTCAAACGCGTCATGTACAACTAACTGCCTGGCGCCAGTGGCCAAAGCGTTGAACGATACCATAGGTATTGAGCAAGGCAGCATGACCACGATTCATGCTTATACCAATGACCAAAACCTGTGTGATGTATATCACAAAGACCTGTACCGTGCGCGTAGCGCAACACAGTCGATGATCCCGACGAAAACCGGTGCCGCTAAAGCGGTTGGTCTGGTACTGCCAGAACTGGCAGGCAAATTAGATGGCATGGCGGTACGTGTGCCTACCGTAAATGTCTCTGTGGTTGACCTGACCTTTATCGCTAAACGAGAAACATCTGCTGCGGAAGTTAATGAGATCCTTCAGGGGGCCGCAGAAGGTGCAATGGCAGGTATCCTTGAATATAACACTTTGCCGCTGGTATCTGTGGACTTCAATCATAACCCGGCCTCTTCTGTCTTTGATGCGACTCAGACTAAAGTAGATGGTAAATTGGTGAAAGTCATGGCCTGGTATGACAACGAGTGGGGCTTCTCAAATCGTATGCTGGACCAGGCAAAAGCATTGGCTGCGTTCCTATAAGTAGCACGCTTAGCAGAAGTTTAAATTCTTTCGTCATTTTAGCCCCACACCATGTGGGGCTTTTTTGTACGTGCTTTTTTAATCCAAACCGTGTGTTTACCTTTTTTAACGCCAAAGTTGGTTTATTAGGCGCGTGGTGTTTGCACCTTAGGGTTGATTTTTATTACACTGCGCACAATTTTAATTAACGACAAAGAAATAACATGAAAGAAGGGTTTAAAGTACCTCATACGCTCATCCTGCTGTTGTCTATGATGCTGGTGGCATATATTGCGACCTGGCTGGTTCCGCAAGGTTTCTTCGACACCGTCACGCTCGATAATGGCCGTCAGGCTGTCGTGCCCGGCACTTATGCACTGGCTGAAGCACAAACTCATTTAACACCGATGGATTTCCTGGTTGCTATTCCGCGTGCATTTGCGGCTGCACAAGACGTTATTTTCTTTGTTTTCATTGTTGGTGGTGTTCTGTCAATTGCACGTGCAACGGGCACCATTGATGCTTTGATTGGCCGCTTACTTGAGCGATTTGGTCATAAGCCAAATATTCTGATTTTTATGGTGGTGTTTTGTTTTGCACTGGCATCCGGTGTGATTGGTACTGCGGGCGAATATATTCCCTTTGTTCTAATTCTGGTGGGACTGTGTAAAGCTATGCGGCTGGATGCGATGACCGCCGTGGGTATGGTTGTGGCAGGGTACGGGATTGGCTATGGTGTATCAGCCTTTAACCCCTTTACTGTGATGGTGGCACAAAAGGTTGCTGACATTCCGGTTTATTCAGGTATTGAGCTACGTCTGGCGATTTTCCTGCCGTTTGTTTTAATTGGCTTTCATCATGTATGGAGCTACGCCAAAAAAGTACAGGCAAATCCTGAGCTATCCCTGACGAAAGGCTTGCCTTGCCCGCTAGCAGGCTCAGCGGAAGCAAATTACCCGGTGCTTAATAAGCGCCATCAAATGATCCTGTTCGGCCTCGTTGCCACCATCATCACGGCAGTCTGGGGTATTTCCCAAAAGGGCTGGTATTTGTATGAACTCGGCGCGGTGTTTATCTCCTGGGGTATTTTCACTACGTTAGTGGGCCAGATCGGTGCTGATCGTGCTGCAAATGAGTTTATCGAAGGGGTGAAAGACCTGGCAACCACAGCTATTCTGATTGGTGTTGCAAGGGGCATTGCGTTAATTATGGAAGATGGCCAGATCTTGCACACTTTGGTTTATGCGATGTCATCGCCGCTTTCACATTTAGGTGCTGAGCTGGCTGCAGTTGGTATGTTTATTATGCAAACCTTGTTGAACTTGTTTATTCCTTCGGGCAGTGGTCAGGCGTATGTAACTATGCCGCTTATGGCACCGGTTGGTGACATCATTGGTGTGTATCGTCAGGTTGCGGTGCTTGCATACCAGTTTGGTGATGGTTTCTCTAATATGATCATTCCGACCAACGCAGTACTGATGGGTATCATCGGAATGGCCGGTGTACCTTATCATTTATGGTTCCGATTCTGTCTGCCGTTATTCGGCAAGTTGATGCTGGCTGCGTCGGTGGTATTGGTGCTTGCGGTTACTTTTGGTTATGGTGAAGATGTACAGCCAAAAGTGAATGCAACGACACAGGTTCACTCGTAATATATCCGCTCGCAGAGTAAGTGCTCTGCGAGCAATTTCAGCGTCGACGCTCAGCCTTATCTTCCTCTCGTTATGCTCGTGACATAGATCGTTGTCAATCCGGGTTTTCACCTTGTTGCATGCCAAAGCTTATTGTTTTTACGACGCAGTTCACAAATTGGGGTTCTGGGTAATTTTGTTACCTTTTTTATTTGATTGTAAATGAGTTCTGTTTTTTTTGTGCTTGACAGTTTGAAAGTTGAGGTGCTAGTAATAGATTTGAACCCATAAAAGGAACTGTACAATGAACATAAAGAAACAGCCTCTTGCTTGTCTTATAGCTTCACTGCTCAGTGTAAGTGCTTTCGCAACAACCGATCGTGACTATCAACACCGTTGGCTTGATCCAAATGGTGATCCTATGCTCGCATTACAGTGGAACTTATTGAATTCGGGCGTATTGGCAAATACTCAATCAGGAATTGATCTGAACTTATGGCAGACACACATCTGGGGTCATAAAGGACAGGATATTCTCGTTGCAGTCGTGGACTCTGGCGTGGACATGGAACACGCAGACTTAGATGCCAATACGATTGACGATCCTTTAATTGATCCACAGCCCAATTTGGGCGCCGATCACGGCACTATGGTGGCCGGAATAATTGCAGCGGTTCAAAACAACATCGGTGTGCGTGGGGTCGCGCCAATGGCGAAGGTCACGGCATTTACCAATTATGGCGGAACCTTTGAAAGTCATGAGCAGTGGAAAATAAGCCATGGCTATGATGGTGACCTTACGGATAATTCAACTTCAGATCAGATCCGCATTTTTAATAAAAGTTATGGTATGAGCCCGTCAGTGAGCCTGCCTTATACCTTTTCAAAAACCATTCAGGATAGCCAGGGTAAAGATATCCTGATGTTCAGCCAACCCGAGCAGGAAAAGATTTATGAAGCGGTTTCTCTGTCTACTGAACAGGATCCTCGCACCGCAGTCTATGTACAGGCAGCCGGAAATTCATATCGCGATTCTCGCGTTCACTATTTTACAGACACTGGACTAGGCTTTTTAGGTTATAGTTTTCCGGTTGGTGGCAATTATGGTTTGCCCTGGACAAACGGCAACTCACTTTATACTCCAGCGAACTTCTGGAACCTGACCGTTAGTGCGTTGAGTGCTGATGGTGTGCTGTCAGACTATTCGACGGTTGGAAGTAATGTGTTTCTGACCGCCCCTGGTGGACTGGACAGAGGCACCCCAGGTCATGCGACAACGCGTATTTCATGTGCCTGGTATCTGGAAAACATTGATGCAAACTTCGCTTGTAATGGCGAGGATGATTTTACTGTACGAATGAATGGTACGTCGTCAGCGGCACCGAATACGTCGGGCGCTATTGCGTTACTACTTTCTGCTGCGCAGCAACAGAGCCACGACCTGACACCGCGCGACATTCGTCATCTCCTGGCACGCACAGCGACAAAAGTGGATCCGACACGCGCCGACATCGATGTGAATGGCATTACAGCATTTGAAGGGTGGAGCACTAACGCAGCAGGGCATCTATTTTCGCCTTACTATGGTTTTGGCTTGATCGATGTAGACAAAGCGACTGAGCTGGTGCGCCGTTATGCAATCGAACAACTCCCATCTGAGTTGGTTAAGACGCCCTGGTATGGGCTGAATGACGTTGTGAACGCAACCATTGCGGATGATGCCAGCCAGACGACAACAGCAAGCATTAATATAACCGATGACTTGTTTATTGAAGGCGTTCAGATCCGACTCAATGCACGACATGCACGTATTTCAGATTTGAAAGTAGAGCTGGAATCACCGAGTGGTACCCGCAGTATCCTGATGTCACCCTTTAATAACTTGATAGGGCAGCATTTAGGCTTGCCAGAACAGTCACCCGGTAGTCAGGATGGCTATACAGATCACCTGATGCTCAGTTACAAGTTTTGGGATGAGAAAGCCAATGCAGGCAATGGCCAGTGGACATTACACATCACAGATATGAGTGATGAAACCCGGACTTTTGGGCTCTTCGATTTCGTCAATGGGGGTCAACTTCGTGAGGTAGAGAACAATCCTGAGGCTGGTGTGTTACAGGGCTGGTCTATCCGTATTCTGGGTCATAAAGTGAAAGTAACGAAGAAAAAAACGCTGTAAACCCTTGAAGTGGTTGCAATGGCAACCAATAAACCAAAACGCCGTGTCTCATTGAAATACGGCGTTTTGAGATGAGTCGTGATACAACGGCTAGTCTAATTTAAGCTCAAAACTACCTGTCACCTCTTCGTCTTTGAACGTGCCTAATGGTAGCGTAAAGTCAAAATCCGCTTTGATGTGCGTGTCCGTGTTGTCGCGTGACAAATCAATGGTTCCCCAGCTGTTCTTAAGGCCACTGATCTCTGGGAATACAGGGGTACTTAGCTGCGCATATTTTTGATCTAAACCGTGTACATTGCTAATTGAAGCGAATGGAGAATCTGGTGCGTCATCCATTACAAATTTCAATAATAATGGGCTGCCTTCGTACTCGCTGGCGAGTCGCAAAGTCGTCGCTGTGGCACTGTCCACTACGTTAGTACCGCCGATTTCAAGTGCTTCGACAGTCGTCGTCGCAATGATACCGCAGACTTGAGCTGTTTCACTCAACTCAGGGTAGTTAGTGAAGTTGACAGATAACTGACCAAAACTGTCTTTTTGGGTGTCGCTGACGTGTTTGAATGTGCTGGTAGCCGCAACGTTTTCGCCACACATTCTGGTAATGGTAAAGCTGTTCTCATTCTGAGTGAGTACTGTTGAGCCTGTCCCTTCTGTACAGTCAATATCCGTGTAGAACTCGGCAATCTTGACGCTGCTGTTTTGCTGCTCACCACATACACGCGCAGTAAATGCCGGATCATTTTGGTCTACATTGATAATATCCATAGGGCGAGTGAGCTTAACCACCACATTGTTAAACCCACCGTCATCACGCTGCGTTTTGATATATTGGTGTGCTGTTTCTGTCCAGGTACTACCAAAAGTGAGCACGCTTAAATCAAGCGTCTCTACAACGTTGCTAGTATTTGGTTGAGGTGCAATGATGTTAGTATCTGTATCAGCAACTGACACAGAGCTAAATTGATTCACAAACCCTATCACGTTAGAGGAATCTTCCAGTTTTACGGAGATACTCAAAGAGGATTGTTGGCTGACTTCCGGGGCGGTGAATTTAATGGTATCACTGCCTTGGCCTGTGAATGGCACATCGCCATTTACGCCACGTACTGTCCAGGTAAAAGTGAGGTTTTTAGCATTGTTGCCCGTGGTATTTAATGAGAGGGTGACTTCCTCACCTTCGTTCACATCGATAAAAGAAGGAAGCTCTGTATAAGTCACTCTGTTTTCATTGAGTGAAGTGCTTGGAGTATCGCCAGCGTCGGAACCGCCGCCGCATGCAGCAAGGGACAGGGCCATAGTGACACATAGGAAGAGCTTTTTATTGGGGAAGAATCTCATATTGAAGTTTACTCACATTCGTTCAAAAAGCCGGCATGTTAGTGCTTATTAGCTATGAAAACAACAGTGATTGATGAATGATTGTAAACAACGGAAGGAAGGCAGGCTACCAGTCAGTAACTGGCAGCCTGTATGAGGTTATTTTGGTTAGAATGTCGCGCGGTAGCGAACACCAAACTCGCTGGCATCATTGCTCTTGATCACCAGGATATAGTCACCGGTATTCAGGCGTGCATCATCATAACGCTCATCAAAGATGTTACGACCATACAAAGAAATATCCCAGTTGGTGTTGGCTGGTGCGTAAGAGATATCAAAGTTGACTGTGGTACGGTCATCGATTTGTGTCATGCGACGCGGATCTGAGCTTGGCTCACCATACATGCTGTCGCGGTATGAGATATCAAAACGCGTGTTGACGGTTGCATTGTTGCTCAGTTCAAATTCATAAGATGGGCTGATAGAAGCAGTCCACTCAGGCGTGAGCGGGGCAACCGGCTTAATGCCATTTTGTTCTTCTACATCTACATCCATGAAGCCGAAGCTTGAATGCAAGGTAAAGCGGTCTGTGACATAGTAGGTGCTTTCAAATTCGATACCGCGTGAAGTTTGCTCAACAATCAGGTTGTTTGTGTCGAATCCTGAGTCCGTTACTACATTCACCTGGTATGGCAGGTCTTCATATTCTGTATTGAAAAACGCCACACTCATGCTGAAGTCGTCAGTCAATTGACCTTTAAAGCCGGTTTCATAGTTGATAGCACTGATGTTTTCACTTGCCATGAAAGCATTATTAGCACGTACAGCGGCCGCGGCATTTGGGTTGTCAAAACCGCCTTCGCCGAAGAATTGACCGATCAGGAAATACGGACGAGCAGGGTACTGACCAGACTGATAACCCGTTTGAACCGTACCGTACCAGTTCAGACCATTTTCAAAGGTATAGTTGGCAGCGGCTTCCCATGAAATCTCATCCCAGTCTTTGCTTGAAGAAATGGTGCCGACAGGGTCAAATACGTTAGTTGATGCTTCTTTCTCATCTTCTGTATAACGTACACCACCGGTCAGACGCAGATCATCTGTCAGGTCATATCCCAGGTTGAAAAATACGGCGCGGCTGGTGGTTTCCTGATCCAACTCAAGTTTAGTTGGGCCACCGTCAAAGCTTGCTTCGTCTGAACTCTGGCGGTTGCTGCCCTCTTCGTTAAACCAGTACAGACCAGTGACGAAATCCGCGCGGCCCAGGTAGCCAGTTAGTTGAAGTTCCACAGAAGTCTGATCTGCTTCACCACGTTCTGGATAGTGATCGAGCGCGATAGCTGTACCATCGTCATCCAGGCCCGCTTTATACTCAGAAGAGCGCTTACTGAAGATGAACTTAGTGCCAAAATCGGCATTGATGTCGTATTCGGCAGTCAATGAGATACCGTTTGCTTTGTTTGAAACGGTCGCTGTCTCTATGCTGCTGGTTGCATTGTCATACGGGTCGGCAGCGACCATAGAGTTGCGCAGGCCTGCTTTATATAAACGGCCTTCCGGCATTTCATCAATTAAAACAGTAAATGGACGTGTACCACCTTCACCGTCATTGGCGTCAGCAGTAAGAACTAAACGCAGATCATCGGTAGGTGTGTATTTAACGGATACACGACCATGGAACTCCTGATTCTCACCCACATCGTATTCAGCATTTGGCAGGTTAGTAAATTCACCCAGTCCACCGCGGCGGTTAAAGCCCATATTAAAGTTGAACGCCAGTTCATCAGTCACAGCCTGGTTAGTGAACATGCTTGCTTTAATACGGCCACGTGTGCCTGTTTCTGCGCTCACCTTAGTCACAGCTTCTTGATCTGGTTGCTTGGTGATGATGTTAATGGCGCCACCGATTGAGTTACGACCATACAGAGTGCCCTGAGGACCACGCAGTACTTCAATGCGCTCGATGTTAGCCAGGTTCCAGTTTTGACCTACCTGGCGACCCAAGTAAACACCATCTACATAGACGCTGACGCCTGGATCTGTGGTGATCAGGTGGTCTTGCAAGCCGATACCACGAATAAATGGGTTTGCAGATGAGTTATGACCTGCAGAAAACCCTGTAATATTCAGGTTTGGAACAAATTTGCCCACATCAGTGATGTCAGAGATACCTTGCGCATCCAGATCATCTCCTGAGAATGCACTCATAGCGATCGGTACTTCATAGATAACCTGTGAACGTTTGGTCGCGGTTACTGTGATGGCTTCGATTTTTGATTTCTCAGCTTGTGCTTCTTCTGCAAAAACTGGGGCAGAAGATAAGCCGGCCATTGCCAGTGCCATGGCGGTTGCGATCGGAGTAAGATTGCGTGCTGTGGTGCTCATGTATGTTCCTCAAGTTAGAAACGGTTAATTTTAAATCTCGTGTGTGTTGGTTTCTGCGAGGGAAGTCGCCAACCGGGTTGAATGGCTATCACTGAGCTGGCTTTTGACATTTATAAAATTGACGCGCACAAAAAAGCAATCACCATAAGGGGACTGCATGACTTTTATTAACAAGAATTTTAAAAATGAAAGGCCAGCAAAAGCTGCTATTCGGTTGGGCGTGCATTCTACAATGTAATGAAATAATTTTGCAATAAAACTTGGTTAAAAATTTTTATTTTGCTTGATTTTTGCATAGCATTGTCGTTGTATTCGGTAATTTTACATGAATGTACCTTTTTAGTAAAAACTCGCGACAGTTAGGTTTATTGTTCTGTTAATTGCAATTATTTGCGCCAACCCATTTTGATTTTGTTTTAGAAGCTGTGCTAGCGTTGTAGTTTGGACCCGAAATAGGGGAGGGGGCGTCTCAGGTGCAGGAAGGAAGTATGGATTTTAAAAGTATCATGTGTGCACTATTGGTGGTGACAGTGTGGGGGGTTAACTTTTCAGTGATCAAACTGGGACTGGAAGAGTTGCCACCTATTTTATTCTCCGGTTTGCGCTTTTTGATTGTGGCAATTCCAGCCGTGTTTTTTATTCCCTTTCCAAAGACCTCTGTGTGGCATGTGTTTGGGGTTGGCTTGTTTCTCGGTGTCATCAAGTTTGGCTTGTTATTTGTTGCAATGGAAAGTGATGCCTCAGCAGGCATTGCCTCCTTATTGCTTCAGGCACAGGTGGTGTTTACGATTGTACTGAGCGCACTGGTACTGAAAGAGCAAGCTAGTCGGTTTCAGATTGTCGGCGCCGTCATTGCGTGCGGTGGGTTTGGCATGTTCTTTATGAGTCAGACCGGTAGTGTGACTTTGCTGGGGATAGCATTAATCCTGTGCGCGGCCTTAAGCTGGGCGGTGTCGAATCTGATTATGAAGCAGTTACAGCAGGTTAACTTATTACATTTCATGGTCTGGGTTAGTGTGGTGGTCCCTTTACCTCTGTTTGCCTTGTCCTATTATCTTGAAAACGATACGCCGATAAACCTTGTTTTAAGCAGCAGTGGACAGACCTGGCTGGCGTTACTTTATGTGGGGCCTGTTTCAACTTTGTTAGCATTTGCACTACGGGGCTGGCTGCTTGGTAGGCATCGCGCTGCCGCAGTTACCCCGTTTGCGTTACTCATTCCTTTGGTTGGCATCGTGAGTGCCAGTGTGATCCTGAACGAGCAGGTCGACACATTTGAGTTGATTGGTGGGGCTGTGATCCTCTGTGGTCTGACATTTTCCGTATTAGGCGAGCGGCTATTTCAATTCTTTTCAAACACAGCACCAGTAAAACGAAAAGTCAGCTGACAAATTTACCAGAGCGGGTGCAGTTAAATTGACCAGTTGCCTTTGCTAATCCGAATATTGCGACCTGGTGGACGAATTTTGTTCGTCCTGTAGCAATCAGCGCTAGACAATTGGTCTAAGTCCCTTGAGTATCCCAGCTCAATGTGAAAAAATTCGACACAATTAAAATCCAGTTAACTCACATACGAGGAACACACTATGCGCATTATTTTGCTAGGCGCGCCGGGTGCAGGTAAAGGCACTCAAGCTCAATTTCTAATGGAAAAGTACGGTATTCCACAAATTTCAACAGGCGATATGCTACGCGCTGCGATCAGCGAAGGTACACCGCTGGGTCTGGAAGCCAAAAAAGTGATGGATGCAGGTCAGCTTGTATCTGATGACATCATCATTGGTCTGGTAAAAGAGCGCGTTGCAAAAGAAGATTGTGCGAATGGTTTCCTGCTAGATGGCTTCCCGCGTACTATCCCTCAGGCAGATGCAATGAAAGAAAATGGCATTGCTGTTGATCACGTTATCGAGTTCGACGTTGCTGATGAAATCATCGTAGAGCGTATGAGCGGTCGCCGCGTGCACCCAGCTTCTGGCCGTGTATACCACGTTGTGTACAATCCACCAAAAGTGGAAGGCAAAGACGATCAGACAGGTGAAGATCTGATCATTCGTGCTGATGACACAGAAGAAACAGTGCGTAAGCGTCTTGGTATCTACCACGACCAGACCAAACCACTGGTAAGCTACTACCAGTCTGAAGCGGATGCAGGCAATACTCAGTACCACAAACTGGATGGTACTCAGGCTGTTGAAGCGGTAAGCCAGCAACTTGCTGAGCTGCTAGGCTAATTTACTGCCCACATAAACAGAAAAAGCCAGCCTATACGCTGGCTTTTTTGTGTTTGACTATCAGGCTTTTGCGACAATAATTGCCCTGAGCGGAGCCGGGTAACCCTCAATGGTCTTACTGGGGTCGTTTGGATCCAGGAAGTCGGCCAGCGATTCGGTTTGCATCCACTCGGTACGTCTTTGTTCATCCAGCGAGGTCACGTCTTTGTCGACCACCTGTATGTCTTTAAAGCCAACGCGTTGCAGCCACAAAGCAAGCGCATCACAGCTTGGAATGAACCATACGTTACGCATTTTTGCGTAGCGATCTGTGGGTACCAGGACGGTGTTAACATCACCTTCGATGACCAGAGTTTCCAATACCAGTTCACCACCCGGGCGCAACTGAGCTTTTAGCTGAGCCAGGAAGTCAATGGGGGAGCGGCGATGATACAGAACACCCATTGAGAAGACCGTGTCAAAGGCTTTCAACTCGGGGAGCTGCTCCACGCCCAACGGCAACAGATGGACGTTGGGATCTGGATTAAAGTGTTTGATCGCCTGAAACTGACTCAAAAACAGATCTGAAGGATCAATGCCCACCACAAACTCAGCCCCCGCACCGCGCATTCGCCACAGGTGATAACCAGAGCCACAGCCGATATCTAACACATTGCGGCCATGTAAATCGCTGATATGAGGCAATAAGCGATCCCATTTCCAGTCGCTGCGCCATTCAGTGTTTATGTCGATACCATGAACATGAAAAGGACCTTTGCGCCATGGCATCATGCGTTTGAACAGATGTGTCAGCTGCTTTTGATGCCCGTCAGAAATGGGGGTTTGGCGAGTAAAAGAGACTTTGCTCTGAATATCAACCTGGTCAGCAGGTAAATCAGGCAGGTTTTTTAATACTTTTTCCCATTGTGGCCAGTCGCCATGCTGCGCTTCTTTTTGCCAATGAGACAGTTGCGCTGGCAGTGTTTCCAGCCAGTGACTGAGTGGGCTTTTTGCAATGGCGGCGTAAAAATCGGTAAACCAGGAATTCATAGTCTTTCTCTTATTTAATCGCAATCATGGAGCAGAAGTTAAAGCACTGATACCACACCTGGGTGTGAGTAAACCCAATCTCCTCGAGGCGATTTCTATGGGCGCTCAGGCTGTCAGTACGCATCACGTTTTCAATGGCAGTACGTTTTTGGCTGATCTCGAGTTCTGAATAGCCATTGTGTCGCTTGAAGTCATGGTGAAGATCAATTAACAGATTGTCTTTGATATCATTTTCGCCTTTGATTTTCTCAGAGAGCAACAGTACACCGCCAGGCTTAAGTCCCTGGTATATCTTTTTCAGTACCGTGGCTCTTTGGTCCTGAGGAATGAACTGTAAAGTAAAGTTCATAGCAACGACGCTGGCGTTGTCGATCGCTAATTCGTTGATGTCGCCCAGCTGCACATCTACCGGGACATCGGACTTAAAGCCCTTAAGATGCATCTGACAGCGCTCAACCATAGGCAAAGAGTTGTCTACTGCGATAATGCGGCAGTTTTCTTTATCGATATTACGGCGCATACTTAGGGTTACTGCGCCCAGTGAGCAGCCCAAATCATACAGGTTAGAGTTACTCTGAGCATACTGTCCTGCCAGCTTGCCCATGGTACTGACTATGGTGGCATAACCCGGCACTGAGCGCTGGATCATGTCCGGAAATACTTCTACTACGTTTGCGTCGAAGGTGAAGTCTCTGACTTCTTGCTCTGTGGCATATATACTGTCTTTGCCCGTCACACTGCTAGTCCAATTTGTCTTAGAAAAAAATAATCATGCTATTTTAGCATTTTATACTAGATAGTCAGTGATAAATTGAGTAGCTTGGCTAGTATTAACAATAAGAAGTAAGTTAGAGAACCAACATGGCGAAAAATAAAGTGATCAGCACAGAAGATATCCTATCCACACTTTGTCACTCAGTGACTGAGGTTTTGTCCTCGGCCAGTGGCAATCAGATTGCCTATTCGGCAATGGTACAGAAGATCACCCGTACCTGTATGCGTCCAGATATTGGTTGTTTTGTCCTGTTTGATGGCGGTTTTACCGGTCTGGTTGTGACCAACTTTACTGCCCAGGCTGCAATGGAAGTGTATCAGGACTATATGCGTTCAATGGGTATGCCGGAGAGTGAAATCGCACAAAGTCATTTGTCAGACGACGTATCCAACGTGATGGGGGAGCTGATGAACCAGATCGTGGGTGACTTCACCAGCAAAGTGCGTGAGCAACTGCATACCTCTATCACACAGAACCAGCCTAAAATGATGGCGATCAATAAGCAGGTTCAGATATCGGTCGATACGACCATGGACAGGCCACAGGCACGCCGCGTGACCTTCACCACACAGGGCCAGAATATTTTCTATCTGGAGCTGGCAATGGACAAGACTGAGTTTATCAAGCTACACGATTACGATATCACAGAAGCTGTAGACCCGGATGATATCATCGCTAGTCAGAGATCGAAAAAGGCAGAACCTGCTAAAAAAGCTGAGTCGCCAGCAGAAGATGTGGCAGACGACGACTTTATGGCAGACCTTGGATTATAACGAGTAACATCTTACCTTCTCTGGGCAACAGGCCTTGTCTAATCTACCGCAGCGCTGCCTGACAAGGCCTGCTGCGGCACATAAGGCTCAAGTAAAGAGTGGGCTTTTTCAAACTCATACTGAGTAATCAGCGCTTTTAACTCATCTAACACAGCGCCAGGCAGTGGTGCGTCGTCGTGCAGTGATGTGACTAATTCAGTGGCAGATGAGTCGTACTCTCTCAGCGCCTTAGCTAGCGCTATCAAAGGTGCTTCAGTCGGCTCTGAGTGAGTGTCTGAGGTACTGTTCGCAGCGCTTTGCGTCGCTGCGTTTTGAGCGTGTGTAATACCAGATTCAATATGATGTGTAATCTGGGCATGACAGTCTCTGATGTAATCCAGCAAATTGTCTATCTGTGTCCCGTCGAAACGAGCGTCCTTAAGCTGAGATTCCAATTCAGCGCATTGACCAGTCAGAAAGGTCATAGATAAGTTTGCACTTGCGCCTTTCAGTGCGTGGAGTATGTGTTCTGCAAGCTCTGTGTTGCCTATCGTGATGGCCTGTTTGAGGTTGATAAGCTCTTCTATCTGCTGTTTAACAAACTTCTCAAGCAGTGAAAAATACACCTTCCGGTTGCCAGCTGCCCGGTTAATACCGGCTTCAATATCTATCCCGTCAAACGTACTTGCCTCGGTTTCTGTGTTCTGTACTGTGGCATCTTGACGTTCTGCGGAGACTGGTATCGGGTTAACGTCATCTCGTTCCTGTTTCCGAGTATGGGCCAGGATTGTCGCAACCATATTCTCCACATCGATAGGTTTTGCAATGTGACCCACCATCCCCGCATCCAGACAGGTCTGAATGTCATCTTGCATGGCGTTGGCCGTCATGGCCAAAATGGGAGGTTGGGCTGTGTTGGTAAGTTGACCGATTGCACGTGTTGCTTGTAGTCCATCCATAACCGGCATTTGCATGTCCATCAGCACAATATCAAATGTGGCACTTTGTACCGCATTAAACGCCTCCTGACCATTGTTAGCAACCTCCACCGTTGCACCATGGAAAGATAAGATCTCAACCGCAATTTCCTGATTTACCGGCTGATCTTCGGCTACCAAGATGGTTAATCCGGATAGCCTGCTATCCTGGGCTGGACAACTCGTATTGAGCTGCTGTGGTTGAGGCGCCAGACAGGCTTGTAAGCAATCGAATACGCTGGATGGGTTAATAGGTTTCAACAGAATGCTGGAGATAATGTGCTTTTGTTCGTCTTTCAGCCCCAGCTCTCGTCCATAGGCGGTGACCAGGGCGTATTGGCTTGCCGGAGACTGGGCATGTAACTCCATAATGGTATCAATGCCGTCTTTTTGCGGCATGTGCCAGTCAATAAACGCAATATCAAAGTGCGGCTGTTGATTCCGTACGTACTCGATACAGGCGTCACCGGAAGAGAACAGCTTAGAAGCGATACCAAACTTTTTCAGCATTGCAGCCATCACTTCGCGTGCCAGGGCATTATCGTCTACTACCAGCGCCATTTTATCTTTGAAGTGTTCAGCAGGCTGACTCAAAAGACGGGTAGGGGTTGCAAAGGGCAACGGCAAGGTAAAGTAGAACGTAGACCCTTTACCCAGTTCGCTCTCGACAAAAATTTCGCCACCCATTAGTTTCACCAGATGTTGTGAAATCGTCAGCCCCAGACCCGTGCCGCCGTATTTGCGGGTAATGGAGGTATCTGCCTGCGCAAATGATTGGAATAACCGGGTTTGTTGCTCCTGGCTTAACCCTATTCCGGTATCAATGACACTGAAAAGCAGCCGGGCACTTTGTTCATCCTCACTCTGATAGCTAATGTTGACGGTGACATGGCCTTGCTCCGTGAACTTCACAGCATTACCAGCCAGATTGATTAGCACCTGACTGATACGCAGAGGGTCGCCGATATAGTCATTGGCCACATCCGGATGAACATCAAACACTAATTCCAGTTGCTTTTCATCTGCCTTGAAGCCCACGATAGTTGCCACATTATCCAGCACTTTATCAAGTTGAAAATGGGTTGATTCAATTTCGACTTTACCCGCTTCGATTTTCGAGAAGTCCAGAATGTCATTCAGGAGTTTAAGCAACTGCTTAGCAGCATTGTCAATTTTCTCAACATAACTGCGCTGTTTGATATCAAGCTGTGTATTCAGCGCCAGGTGCGCCATACCTATAATGGCATTCATAGGGGAGCGAATCTCGTGACTCATATTGGCAAGAAACTCACTTTTTACTTTGGCATTTTTGTCAGCGAGCTCTTTGGCTGCGAGCATGTTGCGTTCCAGCTCATTACGTTCAGTCATGTCTAAAAAGGTGCCCACTACACCGCCAACCTCTTTAAACCCATCAAAGAAGGGGGCTTCATGAACGATTAGCTCTCGTGATTCCTGCTGACCGTTTTCCAGCTTCAGCTCAAACTGATGTTGTGCCTGCTGCTCTATCGTATAACGAGACTTTTGCTCCAGATAACCTGTGGTGTAAACGTCGAACACGTCCTGTATGCGCATACCGGTTACTTCGGCTTCAAATAGATCCAGAAAATCCAGAAATGCTCGGTTAACACCTAAAAAGGTGCCATGAATATCCCGATAATAAGTGGGGTTGGGAATGGCATTCAGAATGTGCAGCATCATTTCAAGATGCTGTGACAGGGCTGTTTCAGCTGCAAGCTGTTGTTGGGCATTTTCACAAAGCTGTATCTGGATAGCGAGGTCTTCGCACAGCTGCTGGATACTGCTTTGTTGCTCACAATCGAAGTGCTCAACACTGGCAATATACAATGCACCTCTGAGCTGGTTGTTGACCAGCAAGGGATACAGTGCTGCGCTTTTTATTGAAATAACTACGGCACCTGCTTTTACTTCAAAGGCGCTGCTGCCAGCGTCCAGACTCTGGCGTGTTAATGTACGACATAATTGAGCGTATTGGATACTCAGGTCATCTAAGCAGGGTGGGCAGCCAATGGTTTGAATTGGTATCAGTGTATTTTCATCTGTGTTACAAATAGCCACGCTGGGAGCGGCATAATGGGTGGCGAAAAATTCCAGAGCAAAACGCCGTAGCTCATCCGGATCACGGCTATGTCTGATCCCCTGATTAAACATTTCTCGTAATTTAGCGATTTCTATTCGATTGTGAAGTTTGTCATGCATCTTTCCAACAACATTTGCCAGCCCACTGAGCTCAGTGCCAAGTTGTTCGGGGAGTTGTAATTTTGTATTGCCCGTCTGGTTGGCATTGTGTAAAGCCAGATATAGCCTTTGCAGCGGCTCGAACAGTCCGAAGTTGCTCCACCAGGCCGCCAATAGCGTGGCTGCGCTAAGCAGTACAACGCCCCAGATAATGAGTGTCTTGAGCTGCACAAAAATATAGTCTTTATCAGCACGCAATTGTCGACTTTGTTGCATGAAGAGCCCATTCAATTGCTCTAACTCAGCCGTTATGTGCTTTAGTTCTGTGTAATAATGTGCCAAATTAAATGGTGAAGCGACTAAATTTGGTTGATTGAGCTCAGCATAGGTCTGGATAAAAAGCTGTCTCAGGTCACTATGCAGCGTTGCAAGCTGAGCAGCCGAAGATTCAACTGGCAGAGCGGCAATGGCCTCGAGCAGGCTGACTGGTTTCTGGTTTGCCTGCGCGATATCTGGCGAGATCGGTGTACCCGTGACGAGCGATAACTCGGACGTACTGAATATGGCCAGTTTTTTGAGTTGATCGGGCTGCGACTTATTCAGGTATAGAGCAAGCTGAACAGTGTGGCTTTGCGCATGCGCTGTGAGGCTGGATGAGACAGTGCTGAGGGTAGTAAGGTTGTCGAGCTTTTCATTAATGGGCGCTATTTTGGCAAAATTAAGAAGGAGTAATAAGGCTGCAATAATCAACAACGACAGTATCACCGAATAAACGATATTTACTCTAAATCTTACACCCATATATACGCCACACCGTTGAGTTTACTAACATAGTAACCATAGTCGCGTGCGGCCATTTCTCAAGCTATGCTTACTGAAAGTGTGCAAAGCAATGAGGAGGATAAAGGAATGGCAGACATTTTGGTGGTTGATGATGTTGCTGAAAACCTGCACATGCTGCAATTGATCCTGCGCCAGCAAGGACATACGGTACTGGCGGCGATAAATGCTGAAATAGCCTTAAACATTATTAAGCGTAAACCACCTGAACTGGTGATCACGGATATAAAAATGCCTGGGACGTCAGGCATTGAACTGTGTAAGATACTGAAAACGGAAAAACATACCAGTCATATCCCGGTGGTTTTTGTCAGCGTCCACAGCGACACCGACTGGATAGTCGAAGCACTCCACGCAGGCGGCAACGATTATATCACCAAGCCTTTTATTCCAGCCGAAATCCTCGCCAGAGTTGATACCCAAATAAAATTACTGGATGCACAAAAAAGTGCGGTTAAGCAGCAGCTTTCTCAGGTCATGAACGAAATGGTTATAGGGGTTGCCCATGAAATAAATACGCCACTGGGAACGGCCATCACTGCGGTGAGCCATTGTTCTGATACGGTGCATAAACTCATATCAGCTTTGCAAACCAATAGCGCCGACCCGGAGGTATTTGCAGATAAGCTGGCACAATGTGACACCAGTCTGGCGTTAAGCCAGAAAAACCTGACTCGGGTGGCAAAATTTGTCTCTATGGTGAAGCAGATTGCCCGGGTAGAGTGTCCAGTGTCACCGACTCGAGTGAACCTGAGCGACCTTGCTGACAAAGTCCACAGTGCTTGGTCGGACAAACCCGTTGATGTCCATGTCGCTGTCAATCAGAACCAGGTAGCAGTGTTTGATGGTGGGTTAGTGGCATCGGTATTAGACACTTTGATTGCCAATTCTCTATCTCATGGCCGCCAGGAGGGGGCGCTTCAGGTGAATATCGTGATCTCAATAGAGGATGGGGTGCTGAGTATCAGCTGTGCGGATAATGGCTTAGGGCTAGATGGGATTTCGGAAGAAGACATGCTCAAACCGTTTGTGACGACAAAACGAGGCAACACTGGCCATGTGGGACTGAGCGCTTCGGTGGCGGCTAATTTGATTGTTAATGCTTTGGACGGCACGTACAGTGTGCGCAATCACCAGCATGGTCTGGAGTGGCAAATATCTTTGCCCGTGGATGCAGTTTGATCTGAGTCAATCAGGGGGATTATTGAGGGAGTGGGCGGACATAAGTCCTTATCTGCGGCGGTGTATTTCTCTAAGCTCGCGAGCAAGATTTTATCTTAATTCAAAAAGTTAATTTTCAATGTTCGAGTTGCAGTTAATTTTTTGAATTTAAGTCACGTTAATATATCGGTGGAACCATTATGCAACAGCTACCTACAGTTGACTATCAAGCGCCTGACGCGGCGAAACAATTTGTTGAATCTCTGCGCTCTACGGGCTTTGGTGTACTAAAGAATCACCCAATTCCTCAGGAACTGGTTGAGTCTATCTATAAAAACTGGCAAGAATTCTTTAACTCAGAAGAAAAGCACGCGTTTTTATTTAATAAAGAAACGCAAGACGGTTATTTTCCGCCTGATGTATCTGAAGTTGCAAAGGGCTTCACAATTAAAGATATTAAAGAGTACTTCCACGTTTATCCAAAAGGTCGCGTACCGGCGCAGCTGGATGCGGAAATTCGTGAGTACTACCGTCTGGCAAATGAATTTGCGGCGCAGCTATTAAGCTGGGTACAGGCCGAAGCGCCTGAAGATGTGCGTGCCAAGTTCTCGATTGATCTAAAAGACATGATCAAAGATTCTGAGCAAACGCTACTGCGTGTTTTACACTATCCGCCGATGACAGGTGACGAAGAACCAGGTGCTATCCGTGCAGCAGCACATGGCGATATCAACCTTTTGACGGTGCTACCCGCAGCAAATGAGCCAGGTCTGCAAGTACAAAGACAAGACGGCAGCTGGTTAGACGTGCCGTGTGACTTTGGCAACTTGATCATTAACATTGGTGATATGTTGCAAGAAGCGTCTGGTGGTTATTTCCCGTCTACTATTCACCGAGTGATCAACCCAACGGGTAAAGCCAGTGATAAGTCGCGCATCTCGCTGCCGCTTTTCTTGCATCCTCGTCCTGACGTAGTACTGTCTGAGCGCTATACAGCTGATAGTTATCTGCAAGAACGTCTTCAGGAGCTGGGCGTTAAATAACCCTGATTAGCTTATCCGAATGGGTGTATCACCAATAAGGATGAGTTGAGCCTGACAGGCATATTAAACGGCGCGAAAGCGCCGTTTTGCGTTTCGAAATATACTTGCGTAGCACTCTGTATTAATCGGTCTTCAGTTGTAGAGAGTCGGCGTGTAGCAAACAGTGTTAAAATTTCTCATAGCGCTCGTTGTGATGTCACCATCTCTAGATTGGCGACGCCATTTATCAAATGGGTATTAAATCAAGCTGGTGTCCTGTTCCTGAATATGCCGGATTTTGTCGAAGAAAAAGGACAATATTCAGTTCCTTGCAAAAATTTTTCTGACAATTAAGCAAAAGTATGCAATATTAAAATTTTTCACACTGCGAAAAAATAATAAAAAACTTAATGACAACGCTGTCATTTGTTGTGTAACATCAAATCAACATGACTGAATACTGGTTGCCTTTGGATGAGGAGGCACCAATCACACTTTTAGGGGTCGCTACATGATGGCTAAACAGGTTGAACATGACCAGTTATATATAGGTATCGATGGTGGAGGGACGAAATGCCGTGCCACCATATACTCTGCAATACATGGCGTACTAGGCACTGGTCTTGGCGGTCCTGCGAATCCGCTGCACGGATTTGAAAGAACCTTAGAGTCAATCATGGTTTCTACTCAACTGGCATTGCAGGACGCAGGACTCAGAGTAGAGCAGGTACATGAACTCAATGCGGGTTTAGGCCTTGCAGGCGTTAATCTACCTAGCTTATATGACAAAATTATGCGCTGGGATCACCCGTTTAAACAGATGTTTTTGACCACCGACTTGCATACAGCGTGTATCGGTGCACATGAAGGTGAAGATGGCGCAGTGATTATCACCGGAACTGGCTCTTGTGGCTTTGTGCTGGTGGATGGTAAAAGTGCTAATTATGGTGGACATGGCTTTGCTCAGGGAGATATTGGCAGTGGCTCCTGGATGGGTCTGGAAGCTGTAAAAGCCGTATTGTTGGACTTGGACGGGTTAGGGCCAAACACAGTACTATCGCAGGTTTTCTTACAGCATTTCAACACCAATACTGCGATGGGCATTGCTGAGCAAATGGCAGGGCAACCATCTAGCAGTTACGCCAAACTGGCGCGCTATGTATTGGATGCAGCGAAAAGCGGAGACTCGCTTGCCTTGGAGATTGTTAAAACCGGTGCTGACTATGTAAGTCGCCTTGCGCGCAAACTTCTGGAGAACAACCCGCCCAGGCTTTCAATGATTGGTGGTTTATCTGAGCCACTTAGCCAGTGGTTAGATCCGGAAGTGGCAAATCAAGTAGAGCTGCCAAAGCAGCCGCCTGAAATGGGCGCTATTTACTTCGCCATGCAAAGCATTCAACGTCAATCGGAGCACTTGGTATAAAACATGAACAGATTTTTGGCCAGCCGTTTGTTTGACGGCACACAATTTAAAAACGATGTTGAGTTTGTTGTCGACAATGGCAGACTTAGATTTGAATCGCACCCGTCGAGCAGTGACGTAACGCGATTGGAAGGGCTTACCGTACCAGGTTTCATTGACGTTCAGGTTAATGGCGGCGGCGGTGGCTTTTTAAATGCTGATCCGACCTTATCGTGCCTGACAACCATTGTCACAGCACATGCGCAGTTTGGTTCAACCGCTCTGATGCCAACGCTGATCACCGATCAGATTGCCGTTATGGAGCAAGCCGCAGATGCTGTTGCAGAGGCCATTGCCCGTAAAGAACCTGGTGTTGCCGGGATCCATTTTGAAGGTCCACACCTGTCCCACCCAAAGAAGGGAACACACAGTGAGCAATTTATTCGTCCTATCTCAGAGCGTGAATTTGCTATTTATGCCCGTACAGATTTAGGGATCAAGATGGTGACTCTGGCACCGGAAACTGTGCCTCTGAGTGACATAAAACGTCTGGTTGAACTGGGCGTGAAAGTGTCGATTGGTCATTCTAATGCTGACTTTGAAACCACCATGGCTGCATTGGAAGCAGGGGCTGATGGCTTCACTCATTTGTTCAATGCTATGTCGGCGTATACCTCACGTGAACCCGGTGTCGTAGGTGCTGCATTGTGGGAAGACAATGCCTGGTGTGGTCTGATCGTTGACGGTCACCATGTCCATCCTGCGTCGGCAAAACTGGCTATTCGTAGTAAACAGCGCGGTAAGATCATGCTGGTAACTGATGCTATGCCTCCTGTGGGCACCGATGATCAGGAATTCGACTTCTTCGATGGCCGTAAGGTGATCCGCACGGGTGACAGATTAAATTCGACCACAGGTGAGTTAGCCGGCAGTGTTTTGGACATGGCCAGTGCGGTGCGCAATAGTGTCAATACGCTAGACGTTACCTTGTCAGAAGCGCTGCGGATGGCTTCTTTATACCCAGCACAATATTTGGGATTGGCAACTAAAGGGCGCCTTATCGACGACGCCGATGCCGACTTTGTTGTGCTCGATGACGATCTTCATGTGTTGCAGACTTTTATTAACGGGCAACGCGTATAATTTTCCCTGGGTAAAAAACCCCGCTGCAGTTTAGCGGGGATTTTTTGTTTGTGTAGGCTGTAACTATGTCAAATAATAAGAAAAGACTGGCATCACTCGATGCTTTACGCGGTATGGATATGTTCTGGATCCTCGGTGGTCAGTCCATATTTGCCGCATTGTTTGTTTTAACCGGCTGGCAGGGGTGGAAGATATTTGAAGCTCAAACGCTCCACAGTGCCTGGCATGGTTTCACTTTTTACGACCTGATATTTCCCTTGTTCATCTTTTTGTCAGGTGTGGCAATGGGACTCAGACCCAAGCGCATTGACCACCTGCCAATGGCAGAGCGTAAACCCATTTACATAAAAGCGATTAAGCGACTTGGCTTACTGTGCCTATTTGGGGTGCTATATAATCATGGCTGGGGAACAGGTATACCTGCTGATCTCGGTGAGATCCGGTATGCCAGTGTGCTTGGGCGGATTGCTATTGCGTGGTTTTTCTGTGCCATGCTGGTATGGCATTGTAGTTTGAAGACCACAGCTTTTACAGGCGTGGGTATTTTGCTGGCCTACTGGTTGCTACTTTGCTTTATTCCGGTCCCTGGTGGCAGTGCTGGTGAACTCACACCGGCAGGCAGCTGGAATGCTTGGGTCGATCAGGCACTGTTACCCGGGATTACCTATCAAAACCGTCCGGTTGATCCGGAGGGGATTTTGTCCAGCTTTCCTGCCATCGTTAATGCGATAGCGGGCGTGTTTGCAGGCCAGCTGATAGCTCAATCGGATAAACTCGGACAGTGGCAGGTAGCAGGGCGTTTGTTTGTCGCTGGTATCGTCAGCCTGGCGTTAGGCTGGCTATGGGATTTACAATTCCCGGTTAACAAAGAGTTATGGACGAGTTCTTTTGTGCTGGTCACCGTGGGCTGGAGCGCGATTTTTCTTGCCGTTTTCTTTACCCTGGTAGATATACTCAATGGTCAAAAACTGGCTTATCCATTCGTGATTATTGGCGCCAATTCTATCATTATTTATCTGGCCTCGAGTCTGGTTGACTGGGCCTTTATTAGCCGTAGTGTATTTGGCGGTATCATTAATGCTGTGCCTGCGCACTGGCAGGCATTGGTCAGTGTATGTGCTCTGCTGGCGGTTCAGCTTCTGGTATTACACTGGATGTATAAGCGTAAGATCATTGTTAGTGTGTAATAACGCAAAACATACTAACTCCAATATTTAGTTAGCAAACTCAAAATGGCCCGTTGTAAGGGCCATTTTTATTTGGCTATAAAAAAAGTACATTTTTTTATCACTTTTACTTTACAAGCGCGCTTTTTTCTCTAATAATGACAGCGTTGTCATAATGGTAATAACCTAAACAGTGTATCCCAGTTAGGTTTTGATCTGACCTTGTTTTGATTGCACGCAAAGCAAGGTTCAGATCCCATTTTTCCTGTTTGTTCACAACCTTGAGCCTTACATTATGCAAATAGTAATTCTAAAAAACGCAGCAGAAGTTGCGGCATATGGTGCCGATATTTTCACTCAACAGTTAGCACGTAACGCAGGCTCTGTATTGGGACTTGCCACAGGGTCAACGCCCGTTGCTTTGTATCAGGAACTTATCCGTCGTAACGAAGCGGGTTCGGTGAGCTTCAGCAAAGCAAAAACGTTTAATCTGGATGAATACCTTGGGTTGGATGGCGAGCACCCGCAAAGCTATCGCTATTTTATGAATGAACAGCTGTTCAATCATGTAGACATTAACAAAGATAATACGCATGTTCCGCCGGGTGATGCTAAAAACCCAATTGAAGCCTGCAAAGAATATGAAGCACAGATCAGCGCGGCGGGCGGTATTGACGTTCAGCTCTTGGGTATTGGTCGTAATGGCCACATTGGTTTCAATGAGCCTTCTTCAGGCCTGACATCACGCACTCGGGTCAAAACTCTGACTAAGGCAACCATTGACGATAATGCACGCTTCTTTGCGGCCGACGAGTACCAGCCTCATTTATCAATCACTATGGGGATCGGGACTATCCTGGACGCACGTAAAGTCGTGTTGCTTGCGACTGGCGAAAATAAAGCGGACGCCGTGCACGCCATGATAGAAGGGCCGTTAACTGCCGCATGTCCTGCGTCGGCACTGCAAATGCACCGTCACGCCGTTATTGTGTTAGATGAAGGTGCGGCCAGTAAACTAAAAGACATCGAATTCTATAAGCATATTGAAGCTGAAAACCAAAAGCTTCAGGAATATCTTGCCTCTCTGTAGTGTGATATCACACTGTAGTTCAAGCCCGTAAGGGCTTTTTTTTTGCCGCAAAGCTATTGGCATTCGGCCCAGCTATGTTAGCGTGTCCTCAAAGAACAAGAAAAGGATGAACGTCGTGCTGCACTACACGCAAATGAACCTGGATCGGGCCTCGGCTGAACGTAAAGACCCTAACTGGCTGTTGGGCCAATATGGCGAAAAAAGCCGCTGGTTATTGGTGTGGAATAATAAAAATCTGATTGTGAGTGAAAAGCGTGAATTGGCACTGTTATCTCAGTCGCAGATTGCCACACTAGACCGTGCAGAAGCTGTTTTTTTAGGTATCGACGATACACATAGCTATTTTGCACTTGATGTAAGCGAGGTGGAGCAAGAGCTGCTGCAGGGCTGCATTGATGTGAGTTTTGAAGAACACGCCGATCAACAGGCTTTTCATTTTGAAGACATGCGGACTATTGGTCCCAAGCTGGATGTTGAACTGGCCTCTGTGGGCGTGTTAGCGCGAGGGTTATGCTACTGGCATAAAACGCATCGCTTTTGTGGCCGCTGCGGTAGCCCAAATCGTTCTGTTGAAGCCGGGCATGCGCGTTTGTGTAACGACCCGGAATGCCGTCATATGACGTTTCCGCGTACCGACCCTGCTGTGATTATGCTGGTTACTTATACCTTTCCTGATGGGGTTGAGCGTTGTTTACTCGGTCGTCAGGCTCAGTGGCCTGACGGCGTGTACTCGACCTTGGCCGGGTTTGTTGATCCGGGTGAAACGCTTGAGCGAGCGGTGATCCGTGAAGTGAAAGAAGAAGCGGGGGTTGACGTTGATGAGGTGCGCTACCTTGCTTCACAGCCCTGGCCATTTCCGTCATCTATTATGCTAGGCTTTATTGCAACAGCAAAAAGTACCGAAATCTTTGTTGAGCAGGATGAACTGGAGCAGGCACACTGGTTTTCCCGGGAAGATCTCGACGGTTTTGCCGAGTGGGGAGACGATGCGCCGGGATATAAACTTACCCGAAAAGACTCTATCTCCCGATATCTGATTGAATACTGGCGTCAGCAATGATGCATCTAGTCCAAAATTGAGCACTTTATGAAGAAGAATACCAAACTGGTGGCTGTAGGCCGCAAATCCCAGTATACCAAAGGCGTTGTTAACCCGGTTGTACAACGCGCGTCGACAGTTGTTTTTGATTCCGTTGCTGATATGCAGGAAGCCATTTCCGAGCGCGGCAAGCGAACCTTATTTTACGGGCGTCGTGGCACCAATACCCATTTTGCATTGCAAGACGCCATTATGGAGCTGGAAAATGGCGCGGGTTGTGCGCTGTATCCCTCAGGGGCAGCTGCAATTTCACAAGCTTTGTTGTCATTTTTGAAAACCGGTGATCATCTGTTAATGGTGGACACTGCGTACGAACCAACGCGTGATTTTTGTGACAAGATCCTTTCCGGACTTGGCATCACAACAACTTACTATGATCCTCTGGTTGGCGCAGATATAGAGTCTCTGATCCAGGACAACACCAAAGTCCTGTTCCTGGAATCTCCGGGCTCTATCACGATGGAAGTGCAAGACGTGCCCAGCCTGGTTAAAGTGGCCAAGGCAAAGGGCCTGATTACTATGCTGGATAACACCTATGGTAATGGCTGGCATTATCGCCCGCTTGAGCATGGGGTAGATATCAGTATTCAGGCTGCCACCAAATATATTGTTGGTCATTCAGATGTCATGATGGGTGTAGCTGTTGCCAACGAAACCCTGTGGCCAACACTGCGCGAAAATTCCTATCTGCTGGGCCAGTGTACCTCGGCGGACGATGCTTATCTGGCATTGCGCGGCTTGCGAACTATGCCGGTGCGTTTACAGCAGCATGAGAAATCGGCATTGCAGGTTGCCAACTGGCTGGCGGGCCACCCGCTGGTTGATCATGTACGCCACCCAGCCTTAAAAAGTTGTCCCGGGCATGAGTTCTTTAAACGTGACTTTAGCGGCAGCAATGGCTTGTTCTCTGTCGTCATGAAACAGGGACATCGTAAAGCCATTAACCGTTTCCTCGACAGTCTGCATCACTTTAAGATGGGCTTTTCCTGGGGCGGCTTTGAGAGCCTGGTTACGGCTAACGCCAGCATGGCGCCATTGCGAAGCACTACCGGCTGGCAGCATGGCCCGGTGATCCGTTTACATATCGGTCTGGAAGATGTGGAAGACCTGATTGCCGATCTGGAGCAAGCCCTAAAGGTTTATCAGGAAAGTTTGTAACGGAAGAGGGCGGTGATAAATCACCGCCTTTTTAACCGGTTAGCTTAGAGGCTCTGAGCGTAGTGGTAGAGCGCTTTGAGTACTGCCAAATTCTTCTCATTCCCTTCATGTTCGTACACCAGGTTTTCCAGCGTGATCATAAAGTCCTGAGCATTAATAGACGGATTATCTTCGCCGTGCATCAGTTTGTTCTGACAGTATTTACGCCACTGGTCTAATTCGTTTTCAGAGAGACTCTCCGGCCAGTTTCTGGCGCGATAACGAAACAGCAGGGTGTGGAACTTAGGGTCTTCAAATTCCAGCGCCAGCGACCCTAATTCATGAGGCGGTGCACTGCGTACAATGGCCAGTTTGGCTTTGTCAGCTTTACTGATAAAGCCGTTATATAGCTGATAGTCGGGGTTGGTGGTGTCGCTAAAGTCGCCCTGATCATTAAACACTTCAGCCACCTTGTTGCGCAGCTCAGGGTTTGATTTCAGTACTTTTAGATTTTCCAGGCACTGTTCGCGGTCAATGCCCAGGCGTGCTGCGTTCTCCGGCAACAGCGTTTTAGCCGGAGCTAATATCGGACATTTGTTCAGGTGAACCAGTTTCAGACCAACCGGCAGCTCATCTTCGCCTAAGTCACTGTGCTTGGTATATAAGCGCGCCCGTAATTCTTCTACCGACAGGTCCAGCAGGACCTGTGGATCGTTAGTCAGGTTAAAGCACACCACGGCATTTTTATTGACCGGGTGAAAGCTCATCGGTGCAATCCAGCTGGTGCAACCCTGAGTGGCCGGAATACGCGAAGATGTATGAACCAGCGGCTGCATATTAAACACATCAATCAGATCGGCCAGTGCTTTTTTGCCGCGCAGTGAGAAGAAAAACTGATACAGCTTTGGCTGTTTTTCTTTGATTAATTTTGCCAGCGCGATGGTTGCGGTGACATCGCTCAGTGCATCGTGCGCATCAGCGTGTTCAATGCCATTGGCTTTGGTGAGATCTTCCAGACGAAAGCTGGGCGTGCCATCTTCTTTTTCTGGCCACACAATGCCTTCAGGGCGCAGGGCATAACAGGCACGCACCAAATCTATGATATCCCAGCGGCTGTTTCCATTTTGCCACTCGCGCTCATACGGGTCATAAAAGTTACGATACAGGCTGTAACGGGTTACTTCATCATCGAACCGGATGCTGTTATACCCAGCGACACAGGTATTGGGCTTACTGAATTCTATGTGAATTTTCGCCATGAACTCACTTTCCGGTAAACCATGCTTAAGCGCATGTTGCGGCGTGATCCCGGTCACCAGACACGCCTCCGGCTGAGGCAAATAATCCGCCGCCGGGCGACAATATTCAATCAGTGGCTCACCAATGATATTTAAGTCCAGGTCAGTGCGGATCCCGGCAAACTGACTCGGCCGGTCTTTTTGCGGGCTGGCACCCCAAGTTTCATAATCGTGCCAGTAAATTGTTGGGATATTATCAGTCAATTCTTGTGTCGCCATCAGGCTATAAATCCTATTTCTATCAACCTGTTATTCTTATTAAGGGCAGCAGGCTGCTATTCAGAGTTTGCTGTTTTTAAACCCAAGTGTGTATACAACTGCGTATTCCGCCAGGGCCCAATACAAACTCAAAAGTCTGGAAATCTAAGTCGTTGCGTCATTGTCTCATAGTGATGGGAGTAAACGGAAGAGGCCGAGTGCGCTCTTTAATGCTGAGATATCCAAAGTTTCATGCCAGCCTTGTTACTGGTGAATTTGCTTATTATTGTCTTAAACTAACTGGCCCTGTTCATATAGAACTACTTTATGACTTTATAAGCTCATAGGGGCTAGTGTTATTGTAGCGATGCGACGAGTATATTATATTGTTAACAACAAGATTAATTCTTTAAAACGTATAGAGTTAAACGGCAAGGAGCGGGTAACGGCGTTGAATGTACAATTAAGCACATTAGCAAAAGCTAAGGAACTGTGAACCAGCCTTGTACTTCGCTAAATTGGAAAATCGAATATTCCGTTTATCACCATCAACACTTTAAGCCGAGCGGCTCGATGAGAATCTTGAACCGTAAAATTGTCTGCATATCATTGCAAGGGCAGAAAGCATGATCAGTGAAGTGATTGAAGACAGGGATATCAATAAAGGGTAGCAGCAGATGACTGAACATGAAGAGTTTGGAAGTTTAATAGGTCGAATTTCTTTCAACGGCATTGATGATTTTAAAATTCACTGGGACTTGGAAGAGCTAAAACAGATAAATTTGTTTATTGGGCCAAACAATTCAGGGAAGAGTAGGATGATCAGAGAGGTCTTTCAGGCCGATAAAAACAAGATGGAACTCGGTTTTTCCGCTGAAGTAATCAGTGAATACGTGCGTCCTATATATGATAAAATGGATCGCATGGTCAAACTGAATGGCAGCGGCACTCAAGAAGCTAATTTAGCTACAAGTATACAAAATCTGATTGGGGGTGGCTCAGGTCTGGACCCAATTAAGCATTGGGGGCCTTTAATTGGGTATGCTAATCAAGATATAAATTTAAAATCACATTTTGCAGAACCTTTCTACAAGGTAGGGTTTGAAGCCAGAAAGGACTGGACTTATAAGGAGGTGGTAGATAAGTTCGAAGCTCTGAATTGGGAGACAATCTACATTCCAACGCTAAGGTCGCTCCGTTCATTCGGCAATGAAGATCATAACTTATCGCGAACAATAAAAGACTACTTTACGAATTCAGACGGCAGTTACAAAGGTGAAATCAAAGAACAAGTGTTCACTGGCCATTCGATTTATTAAGAACTAATTGAACACCTTTTAGGTGATCATAAAAAACGAAAGACAATCAAAAAATATGAGCAGTATCTATCAAAGGAGTTTTTCTTTGGAGTGGAAGTGTCACTTGTGCCTCGAGTCAACGAAGATGTTGTCTACTTTAAGGAAGGAAACTTAGAAGAGCGACCAATATATGACCTAGGTGATGGGATACAATCGATTATAATTTTAACATTCAAGATTTTTATGGCCGATGGCCCAACAATGTTCTTTATAGAAGAGCCAGAGCATTTTTTGCATGCAGGTATGCAAAGGCGTTTGCTGGAAACATTTGCTAAGCATCCAGAGCATATCTATTTTATTTCCACTCACTCAAACCACTTTTTAGATTTTGCCCAGGAAAGTGATTGCGTCTCTGTTCAGCATTGTCATAGAGAAGATAGTAGGACAGTAGTAAAACCAATGACCGATTACCAAGAGGCTCTTACCTCTTTAGGTGTAAGGGCTTCGTCTGTTCTTTTAGCCAATTGCTCAATATGGGTTGAGGGTATTACAGACCGGATGTATCTGACGTTCTTTATGAAAAAGTATATTGAAGAGAATGATGATAAGAAACATCTAAAGAGCTTTAAGGAAAACCTACATTTCATCTTTGTTGAGTATCAAGGTAGCAACATAACTCATTGGTCATTTGCTGAAACGGAAGAGGGGGAAGGTATTGAGGCTGAGAGTCTCTCTGGCAATATATACCTGATTGCAGATGGTGATATTAGAGATACTGGGAATCGGGTCGAAAAACTGAAAGAGAGCTTGCAAGAAAACTTCTGTTTGCTCGAACGTAAGGAAGTTGAAAACTACTTACCAAGCAAAGTCACTACATCAGTTGCAAAACGCCGGTTTAACGATATGCGTGATAAAACTAAAGCTGGAATATCAATAGACGGCTTTGAATACATTAATGACGAATCTTTTGACGATGAAACGCTTGGTATTGGAGCTATACTAGATAAACATTTGACTCCCGCAGACTTTCCGTTATTCGCTACCGAGTCCGGAACAATAAAAAACAAAGTGGATTTTTGTAAGGAGGCAATCGTATTTATGCAAAAGGATGAGGGGTTTAAGTTAACAGAAGAGCTTAGTGCTCTTTGCAAAGGTATTTGGGACTTTATTGAAAGAGCAAATTCAAGCGAGTTAGGCTCAAATATCCAGTAACTCTAATTGCTTTTCTTTTGGTAAGTGAGTCAAAATGATACGGCCATTCTCGCTGTATCTGCCCACGGAGGGTTTAGGTAATGCTTAAACGAAAGTGTCGCTACGAACGTAGCGTAGCACTGAGTATATACAGTGCCACCATACCTGGCAAATAACCTCACAGACTCCTGAGAATAGCCATCTAACCGGGAAAAGCACTCATCCTCGCCTTCCGAGTTTGCACAAAAAACCTTATTTTTTAAAGCTTAGCTGACAAAGGGATCTGGCTGTATGCCTTGATCTGAAAGGAACTTGGTCGTACTTCGCGATTTGTAGTGGTGGCAAGGGAGTGACATTCTAGGTCAATTACTGCCATTTTTATTTTCTGCAAGGAGCATGGTGCATTTTATCCTAGATTGTGTCCTTAATGAATAGAGGCATCATTGTGGATAGAGTAAGTTATTGATAAATTGTCTATTTTTATAATTATAACGGTATAGGATAGGGAGTGAATCATGGGTCTGTTAGGTATGATTGAGTGTAAGAAGGTGAGTTGTGATGTTTAAAGTTGATTTAGAGCGCAATGAACTAGTGGCACTTGAGCCAACTGATTATTCAGCGATTGGACTTAAAGAGCGTTTTAACATTCAAGAGTGGGTAGTAAAAACCCCATGGATTCTTGGTGAAGAACTATTGGTGATTGGTAAAGAAGTAATCTTACCCTCTGGTAAAAGGCTTGATCTATTGTGCATAGATAAAGGTGCTGCTCTGGTAATTATAGAGTTAAAGAGGGATGACTCTGGTAGCTCGGTTGAGTGGCAGGCAATCAAGTATGCGTCATATTGTTCTAACTTTCTGCCAGAAGAAATTTTTAACCAATATGCATCTTATACAGGTAAAACACCTGATGAAGCTGCAAAAAGTGTTGAAGAGTTCATAGATTCTGACATCGAAGCACTTAATAAATCACAACGTATAATATTAGCTTCTAAAGAGTTTAACTCCGAAGTAATATCTGCTGTCTTATGGCTTCGTGAGTTTGGCTTGGATATTCAATGTACAAGATTGGCGCCATACCTAGACAAAGACAATGAGCTTTTTATTAAACCAGAGACAATAATACCTCTCCCTGAAGCAAAGGATTACATTGAAAAGAAAGAGGTGAAGAATAGAAAAACGGCGATATCAAAAGGTTGGACTGGGTACTGGTTTGTAAATGTCGGTGAGGGTAAGCATAGAACGTGGGAAGATAACCTTAGATTTGGTTATATAAGTGCAGGGCAGGGGCTTATTTATTCAAAAGCACTAAAGAGGTTAAGCGTCGGAGATAAAATTTTTGCGTATATGAAGGGGGTTGGCTACGTAGGTTTTGGCGAGGTTCAAAGTGAATCAATGATGATTAAAGACTTCATTGTCGAAAATAGTAAACCACTTCTAGAGTGTGACCTTAAGTCGGAGAGCCCCGACGAAAACAGCAATAATGAATTGTTATCTGAATACGCTATAAAAATTGATTGGATAAAGACTTTTTCAGTGTCAGAGGCAAAGACTTTTTCCGGCATATTTGCTAATCAAAATGTTGTCTGTAAGTTAAGGCATGAAAGTACGCTTAACTTCTTGCTAAAAGAATTTAAGTGATTCTTTTAATAAAGAAATTAAAAACAATAGGTTAGTTCTTTTCTCCCCCATAAACTGCAAAGTATTTGTTCAAAACCTGGAAAACAGCAGGAAAAGGCAGAGTCAGTAAATGGGGGAGTTACAAACGCAATAACCTATCTAAGCAGCAGGTTTTGAACGTTAACCTTGGTGTGTCTAAACTTAAGGAAGCTATGGCAAAGCATATGGCAGGGCTGTTGAGGTCATGTGTTCTTATTGCTTACTTTGAATCAGTGACCGTTTCAGTTCCTTGTGAACCGGTAGCTCTGGAGGCTTGATGACGCGTAACCGTTCTGATCAACAGCATACCCATGTTAAGCAGTTGCTTAATAAAATGGATCCCGAAGTAGCGGCAAGTTTTAGCTATAAACAGCGTAAAGCACTGCAAAAGGTCATTGATACCAGGGACTGGCGGGGTCATGCCATTGATTTCAGGCCGACACTGGCATTACCGTTTTTACCCTGGAGTTTTTATATTGTTTTCCTGGGTGGCGTCAACCGACGCAGCCTGACTAACACCGAACGCTTTACTGCGGCCATTGTTTTCCTGGCTAGTTTGTTGATTGTTGGGCTGGTTTTAATCGGTCTCGTTTTTGTTGCGCTTTATCTGCTTAAATCCTGGCTGGGCATCGATATTTTTGCAGGCGAATCTTTGGGGCTGTGGGACTACTTTAAGGCGCTTTTTGAATAAGGTTTTGATTGTGAACGCCGAACGACGATTTCGTTGTTTTAATGGTGCTTAAATGGCGCCCTTAGTCCAAAAGTCTAACGCTGTCATTATTGTTTGTGTGAAAAAAGTTCAATATAACAAACAACTTAAAAAACAGTTACCTAAAATAATACACAGATAAAGCGGGTAAAAGTGCTTGATATTTGTTGCTAATTTAAACACATTGTTTAACTGATGAGCACAGTCAGATCATTGTGACTTCATCATCAGTCGATTAAACAATTAAAGCATTACAACAGGAAACAACATGAAACTTAAAAAGGTTAAACTAAAAACGCTCAGTCCCGGCAAAAACATCAATGCACAGCAAACCAATCAAATTGCAGGTGGTGCCAGTGCTTACAGTAAAGACTATGGTGCGTGTCACACTGCTCCCGTGTTTTGTCCGACAGCATACATCTGTTGATAAGGCAGCTTAGCCCGGATCAGTCCGGGCTTTATGGTTTCAAAGTAAACCTTTATTCATTCCTTGTGTTAGCCCATTATTCGCAAACAAGTTGGACTGTCTCTGTACAGTACAGCGTCCTATATCAACCTCACCTTTATGTAAGCCTAACTGTATATTGAGCATCATGGCCTTCTAAACAACATCAGTCATTATTGTGTTTATTCGTGCTTTCACATTTATTCAGAGTCCAGGAATTGTCCTGTATTAACGGATGAAAAAGATGATGAGTAAACAAACTTAATGTACACCGGTTGTGTCAGGTGGCTGTACCTATGGACACGATATACACTCAACAGTGGAATGTTACAGGTTGTATTTCAAACGATAATATATGGAGAGTGTTATGTTGATGCAAGACGACAATGAAAAACCAGAGGGCCCGGAGCCGGACTTTGATGGGCAAGGGCCTGAATTTGAACTCCAGGTAGACGGTGAGGTAATGTTGCTGGGCGCGGCACCAGAAGGCGAAGTGGAGCAGAAGTTTGAGGATATGGCACGGGGCCTGGCCCTTGCCGGGATCTCTGCAATTCCCTATGTTGGTAGCGCGCTTTCGGCAATCATCGGTGTTCTGACCGAACGCAAACTGGATATCTGGGCTGAAATAAAAGAGCGTGTTTATGAAGCCATTCACAGAAGTATCCTTGAAACAAAATTGAATGAAATAAAAGGTCACTACAACGGGGTGACGGAAGTCTTTAGGCAGGCCAATGATTTTCGTGGTGGGCAACGCTTTAACAAGTTAAATAACCTGTCGGATACGTTTGTTGAGAAGTTCGAGAGTATCCAGTCAAGCCTTAAAAAAGGGGACTCAGACGAAGTTGATGGAGAAGCGATTTTTTATGCGCTGCCCTACATCGTGCCATTTTGCGCGCTGGAGCTGGCGAATAGAAATATGGTGATCCGTGCAAGTTGGTGGCATGACTTGTTGAATCGCAATGTTCATAAAAAACATCATGAAGATCGTAAGAATGAGTTTGTGGCCTTTATTACCCTGTCTGCCTGGCAGTCGTTACAGTGGCGTCTTGGGCAAATTGAATTAAAGGACATGACCCAAAATCCAAATAATGCGTCGGCCTTTTACAGATACGTGGATAATTTCACTGGTAAGGAGATAAAAGGGACTGGTCCATTTAACCCGATCAGTAACCCGGATGCGGCTATTTTTAAAGAAGTGGCGGCGTACCATGAAGAAGTAAAGGAACAAACGGTCAATTTTATTATTGAGCATTCAGTCGGTTTTGTGAAGGATTGGGGAGTACCTCAAAAAGTAGAAGAGTGGGATCCTTCACCGCCTTCACCGTTTTGGTCATGGATAAAGTGGTTACTGGGTTGGAAATAAAACGGTAATAGTATCAGCCTTCCCTTTGCAATAAGCTTGTGAGGGGTTGTCTGAAGTTAATTGCCGGGAAAATAACCAGGCATCGGCTTTGGACGTTAAAGCCAATTGTCATTGACGTTGCTCACAGTTTTAGCTGGAAAGGCATTGCAGTATCATAGTGAGCCAGTGCCTTATGACAGTAAGCAAAAACAACTAGACAAAGCCAATTAGGGGCGCTTGTTGATGCTGTGTCAGGTGCTCTGGATCAGAATAGAGCATTACCCTAATAGCCCTGCGCACATAAACAGGCAGCATCTGGCAGGGCAAGTTTTATTGTCTATGCCGATATCAATTCGTCAAACGCTTCTCGTGCTTGATCGCTTTGCAATATCCGGCCATGACCCAGCCCCTGCGTTTCTATCAGTTTGACCTCAGACATTTCAGTGGCTGCGCGTTTAGATACGGTGAACTGTGCAAACCTGTCATATTTATCATGCACGATAATACACGGAGATGTTCTGTTTTTTAATTTCTCAAATGGATCCACTGCTGCCATTGGATAGTTGTACTCACTTTCAACTTTACTGACCACAGAACGAAACAGGCGCATTGAATAGCCGGAACGTTCAATACTGCCAAACAGGTTACTGACATAATCTAATACAGGTGCAATTAACAGCAGTGGCTTGTTATTAAGTTTAGGGTGTTTACATTCAATTGCAGCAGCGCAGCCCATACTGTGCGCAATAACACCTTCAATTTCATTTGTGCTACTTAGCACCGTATCAAGCCCGGATACAAAAGCGGGCAGGTGGCCCATAGAGCCTTCGCTGTTGCCGTGCGCTGGGTGATCAAAGGCCAAAGCGGTATAACCTTGTTGTGCGATGTATTGCATTAACGGGAAGAATTGATTGGCACTGCCAGACCAGCCATGAGTTAATACCCAAACAGGCCCGCTGCCGACCTGATAGGTTTTAAGAAAGCCTTCTCGGGAGGGGATACTCGCCTCAATCATATCACTTGGTACTGTATTTTTCGGTTTTGCCCGCACCGGTGTGAGCAGCAATTTAGTTGCGGTTTTCTCTGCGTGTCTTGGAGCGACTCTGTGATGCGCGCGTGTCATCACATTGAGCATGTGCTTTTTGAAATTAAATCTACTGTCTGATTTAAAGTAAATTTTGTCACTCATATTTATTCCTCTACCTGACAACCATAATTTGTTAACTTTTAAAACGAACGGTCGTGCTTTTAATGTGTTCAAAAAAAGGCTGAAGGTGATCAGCCAGTGTTTTATCCTGTTTTACTCTACTCTGCAGGTGTTAGAGTTAGTCACTTCCATACCAGTCTAGTATTAAACGCTCTACACCGAGCCAGAATCGTTTTGTACTCTCATCCTGTCCATACATGGAGTGATACAAGTGTGCACTCAAATACAGCCCATAGAGCTCAAAAGTGGCTTGTATTGGATCTAAGTCAGATCTAAACTCCTTGTTCTCTATGCCTTTTCCTATCTGAATTTGCAGATAACTTAACCAGCTTTCTATGGCCTGCTTGAGCACTTGTTGCGCAGGTGTTTGGTTAACGCATTTCTCGCGCCAGGCATCTAAGAACATGCAACTGCCCTGAAATGATTGATTCCAGTTGAGCCAGTGATTTAGTAGCGCTGTAATTTTTTCTTTATAACAAGTGCATTTGTCAGCACGGGCAGGCACAATAACTCGCTGTATAAATATTTCGTTGGCATATTCAACAACTGCTGCCTGCAAGTTTTCTTTTGCATTGAAATGCGCAAACAAGCCGCTTTTCGACATACCGCATTGTTTAGCCAGCTCGCCTATCGTCAGGCTTTCCAGGCCATTCTCACTGGCTAACTTAAAAGCGACGCTTAAAATATTATCGCGGGTCTGTTTACCTTTACTCATATATTACTCACTACTACATTAAGTCTATTTATAGCACGACCGTTCTTTTAATGGTAGTAATACCTTTGATAGATGATGGGTGGGGAGGGTAGGCCTCAGATAAGGCTGACTCGATATCAATCATGTTCGCCGCATAGCTGAATATAGATAGAAATAGAGGGAATTGCAACGGGTCTTATGTCTCCCTCAGCGTAGGGTGGTGCATCATTAGGCTGAGTTTTTTTGTTGCGTGACCAGTGTTTGAGTTTTGTTTTTTGACATTAAGTAATTTTATTTGCTTCTCTTTGGCTTTTATTAGAAACAAGTAATGGTTATCAATGACCTAGTCATATTGGGCATTAAAAAATGAGAAATTATAACACTGGATTCGGATGACTTCTAAGAACAAAGAAAACTTTTAGGGGGAGAAGAATGGTCGGCATAGCAGGATTTGAACCTGCGACCCCTGACACCCCATGACAGTGCGCTACCAAGCTGCGCTATATGCCGACTTGGTTGCCACTATAATGATTTTTATCAGAAAGGCAACACCCACTCGTGCGTTTGGGTATTAATTAGACACGCCGTCACTTTGTCAAAGCCAAGGCTAAGTCACCTGTCAGGTTATTAAGACACTTATACATATGTGATGCGGAGTGTTGTGTGTACTAAGCATCAGCATGCTTGCAGTAATCCGCGACAACGACTATACCTTTGCCTCAAATGTTATGAATTTGTTTTAGTAATGAACAGAGCAAACTGACTCAGGTTGATAGGAACGCATCAATGTTTTACAGTAATGCACATCGCATGCTTATGTATGTGTGTAAGTTTAAGCGAATTTTTCTACCCAGTGTCTAAGTTAAATAATAATAATAAACTAAACGAACGGCGCACCGCCATTGAACATGGTCTCCTTAGAGTCGTTCTTGCTTGCGTTTCTTTGTTAAACGAAAAACGTGCTTTTTACAGGTATGGACAGCAATGAATAAAATGGAAAAAATATTTGTAAGTGTAGTAAACAGCCAAGACCCGCTGCATCGAGAATCTTTTGAGTACCAAACTGTATTTCTCAGTAAAGTAAAACCAGATCCAACTAACGGCCGCTTTTTGCCTTGCGCATTAATATCAGATGAAGATGCTAAGTTGTTCATCGAAAAGCGACTCTCCAAGCGACAACTCGTGGAAAAGTATGAAGCTGAAGAACGTGTCATTGTTGGTAAAAATTGCATTATAAACTGTATGAAATATGGCTCCTTTGAATGGAGCAAAGCGCAAAAAAGCATAGACACAATAGTTGAGTTGGGTGACAACATTGCAGTATGTGAAATGATTCAGGTGCCAACGATCTACCCTATTGAAAATGGGGACTTTCAAATATTGACCGGGCACAGGCGATTTTTTGCATTGGTGTATGCAAAAGGGTATGACTCTTATGAGCAGTTCAAGGTATATGATCGCAGACCACTGTTTACTAAGGTTAAGCAATTCCAGGAAAACGCGAGTCGTGAAGACTTACCGCAATATGGTAAGTTACAGGCGTTTCAAAATGCATTGAGCGAGATTAACGCACTGAACAAAGCACGTAAATCCGCCGGGCATAAAGCACTCACCATTAAGGAAGTGGCTGCAAATCTGGGTATCTCTATGGGGGCCTATGATAATTACAATGTGTTGACTCGCTATCCGAGCGTGCTCAGAGCTTACGAAGAAGGCTGCTCGTTATCTTTTCGAAAAGCAAAAAAAATAGTCACTTCTGTTGAGTCTGAATATAAACAAACACATGGTAAGAAAGCGCTTAATGCGCTGGATAAGCAAACCATTTCGGAATCAATTTATGCCCGGGTAACAGGCAAGCATCAGATTCGTAAACTCGCGAGTGATATTTATAAGCTCGAGCCAATTCGTTCAGCTTCGGCCCTGAAGACTTTGCTTACAAATGATGTTACAAAAATTGATTGTGGTGTTAACTGGCAAGAGTTGGACTGGGAAGATCACGCGAGTATTTCTTCCGCATTGATCCAATTAAGCAAGTATCTAAATCAAGATCAGCCTCAGCGTTGAATTCATCTGGGTTTATTCTAAAACTAGCCTTTATCCTTAATGAGGCCGTTGCCGTTTTTGGGGTGTTGAGTGCATTTTGTAAATCACCGCGTTTAGAACATAACCATTGCAATAAGACAAATGTCTAACTTGATAAAGACTAGCTCCCCAAGTATTACTGTATTAAACCGTTTCTGTTCGAAAAATGCACAGCTCATTTTGGGCAGCAATTTGGTTTTTTTACTTCTTATATCTCTACCAAGCATATTTGCTTGAAGCTTTAATTTAGATAAATACTACGTCATAACTTGAACACAGATCCGGGCTGCTTTAAGCGATCAGGTACCAAATGTTGCCGTCTCGATGCGTTATCTTGTTTCGCTGGAACTTGGGGGTGTGAAAAGTTATGTACAGTTTATATTAATCCTATTTACGTAGTTTATGCAGTGGATGTGGGAAAATTGTTGCATATCTCCAGATCTCACCCGTGAGATCTGGAGATATGCGCCGTCAAAAGGGACTGCTGGATGTATAGGCAAACGTATACTCTAAGCTTGCTAGACGCCCAGTATGTAAAAATGATAGCCGTTTGATTAAAAAGGGGTTGAGGGAATGAAGAGAAAATATTTAGCAAGAATGTTTGATATTGCAGGGGCGGAAAGAGTTGATATTTTAACTTTAGAGGATGCTTTTAATGACGTTCATGATGGTGAGTTTGACGTAGTATTACTACGCGTTGAAGCACAGGACAGTGTTGATTTTTGGTGGGAAAAGCACGCTGCACAAGGTATAGGAGACAACACGTATCCAGCTGACGTTAATACTATAGGGATGAGGCTTGGCAAATTACAAAAGGCGTCAGATGATGAATATGAGGCAAGGTCGCAGTTGTATTTTGATTCTGCTAAAGCTGTCAACTCCACACTCAGGCAAACTCCTTACTTTACATTTTTTGAACGAGAGTTAAATGCCAGAGCACTGGAGGTAGAGCAGGATCTGGAAATGCTTATAGCCTCTCGATATGAGTATCCACCGTCGACTGAAAAACATTTCAGTTCTGCACCGTATGCGAATTCTATTTCCTATGCTCGTGCCAGTAAGTTCTGGCCTGTAAAAGAAAGTTACCCGCAAACGGCCGCTTTTCTTACCGTACAAAATGCAACGAATTGCGCAGGGTTTACGATGTGGGATTATTTGCCGGCAAGTCTCGGTGAAGTGGATGAGTTTTCAGCGCTGTACGACAAAGACAAAGACAAGGCTTTGGCTTTTTTGGGTCAATACAGCAGCATAGAAATCAATCCCAGTGAGGGCGACCTCTGTGTTTTTAACTGCCGAAAAATGCACGGTATTAAAACATGTAACACATTGAGAAAAACCATAGGCTCATTCTTCATTAAAGAAGATGGCTGGCGTATGTTCGGCTGAGTTGGATTAGAAAAAGCACTAGTGGTGCTTGCAGTGTCAACGACAGGCAAGGCGAGATTGGTACATAACCCACTTTAACTCTGGTAAATAAGAGATTTTACAACATGTTAGCCCACACTGTTCTCTGGCAATGAGCAAACTCGCCTTCGTTTTTATACAGACCATATGTTAGCAAGCAGCATGCATCCAGCGTATCAATAGATGATTGGACATAGCTGCGTTTCGTGACAGAAATACACCGTGATGAGTCACGTCATTGAGATGGTGGGCGCGGACTTAAGTCTCGCCTGATGCAGTCATAATTTTTAATGTGCCGATGCAGTAAGTGCACATTTATTGATCTAGCGCAAAAAGTAACCACCTAAGCTGAGATAGAATCTGGGTATCGGGTGAAAAAGCGCTTAGATGGTCATAAAATATTGTTTTGGCAATAGCAAATATAACGAGAAAAGCCCGACGCTGTATTGTTAAACTTTGGTGCTGTTAGCACTTAAAGGTGCCATTGAGCTGTTTTATATATCTGGTACTGAAAAGCGCACAGTGTTACATTCTTAAAAGCTCAGGATAAGGCGACTGGCTTTGCCCGTTGTTGCTGTATTAAATTAAGCGCTTTTTGTGGCTGTATGCTCCTCCTTGAGTTTTTTAAGAAATTGATTTTGTACTTCTTCCAGCTTGATGTGAATACCTTGCCGGGTGTTAGATGCGCCTTGTAAATATCCGCTTTTAAAGGCTAACTTAACCAGTTCATCGTTTGTTCTCATAGTCCATGCCTCTGTCTATTTGTTAGGAAACACAGGGTAACGACACTGTAAAATACACAGAATACCTGCAGTACGAAATACGCATTGTGAAAAAAGTATTACGAATAATCCATGAAAAAGTAACATGGTATTCAGATACTTTAAAGTGATTTATGAGTACTTAATTTCAAAGTCTCTTATTATCAACAAAAATACAGCGTAAAGTCATACCTGCCTGGATGGCATCTTCATTGACAAACACAGGAATTCAATCAACGTTTTTAAGCACCCGAACCAAGTTTGTGAAAGGTCTGAAAAAGGTACAAGTCAGATGTGTTAATCTGAGCTGGCCGTTTTATTGTTACTACAAAGGTGTGAGTAATGATTCTGGCCCTGTTATTTGTGTAGGTTGGTAGTCAGTGTTCCTTTGCAGCCCGTCATGTTTAGCCGAATAGATTCAGAAAGACCCTGAACAGTATTTTATTGTTGGTCTTTGCATGACGATCAAAAGTGTATCTGATGTACTTAATTCGCCAGGAACCCAGGAAAACCCGTATTTTATTAATATATTACTTAAGTGTATCGGTTTAACGCTGAGCTGTTTTATGCGGATATCTTTTATGATACAAATCAGGTGTTTGTCACCTCTATGGAACGATAACAAGAACCGAATATGTCTTGCTCCGCGCGCTGGGGTGAGCTTGCTTTATTTCATTTAACCAGGAAAGAACGAATGAATTTTGAGAATAAAAAGGTTGTGATTACGGGTGCAAGCCCGGACTTTGGACAAACTCTGTCTATACTGTTTGCGCAGATGGGGGCTGAACTTTTTTTGTCTGCCAGGACGCTCGAGAAAGTGAACGCGACAGCTAAGCTGGTCAGGGAAGTGGTCCCCGGTGCAAAAATATCGACATTTCAGGTGAATGTTAGCAATCCTGCCGAGATCGAAAAGTTTGCACATGACGTTCGGGAAATATCAGATGACATTGACATTCTCATTAACAATGCATCTTACTGGCTCGAGGGCCATCTTACTGATGTTGATGACGAAGACATAGTTGAAACGATAAATTCAACCGCTACAGGCAGTGTCCTGATGACTAAACATTTCCTGCCATTGCTCAAAAACTCGAAATCACCCGACATCATTTTTGTTAATAGTACAGCCAGCTTAAACAACAATATACACTCGATCGCCAACGAAGCATTTAGTGCGGCTAAGTCAGCTCAATCTACTTTTGCGGACAGGCTTCGCCAACGTATGAAAGGGCAAGGGGTGCGCGTAATTTCGGTGTATCCGCCTAACTTTGATAATCCATCGCCGTTAGATGACGTTCAATGGAATGAGCGCAGATCACATACGCAATTAAGATACCTGAGTGCCCGAAACGTGTTTGAGTGTATTAAATTTGCGTTGTCTCAGGACCGGGTTTGCTCAATCGATAAGATTGTTTTGAGTAATAACAATGCAGCAGAAACCGAGGTGATTGACTAAGCCTGACCCGAGTGCCTCAAAAGATATAGGCCCAGCAGGGTTAGCCGAACATTGAATGATTGAATTGATAAAGATTCATAAATAGCAGGCATGCAAGCGAGCATTTAACAGTTATGTAGGAGATCTCACGGGTGAGATCTCGTTTTATTTGAAAAGCAATACAGATCAGGATGGTTATCATTATCTCAATAAATTATGGCGAGAGAGTGTTGGCTTGCTCAGGCCAATGCGTGAATACATGTCGATACTCGGAGTCGAGCCGATTGAGGAAGTCAGCCCTGTCATTTTGAAAGGTGTTGCATGCATGACAGAATTCCAATCATTTACGGATCAAACAAGGCCAGCATACAGGCTTTGAACGCCAATTTTGCGCAGATCCTTTATCATTGTTGTCTACACTCAGTCGCAGAAGCTGCAGCCGAGTAGTTGATAAATACCGCGGAATTCCATCCTGATACACATACCCTCCAAAGAAATCATAAAAAAACTCCCTGGCTACATTACGTTGAAAACTGCATCAATACTGCTGCCTTAGTTCTGACTTTAATTTAATTAATTATTACTATTCAATAGCTTAAATTTTAAATTTGCTATGATATTGGCTAACTCAATGAGTGCATTGTTGCTGTCATTTTAACTTTCTCTTCGAGTTAACTTAAATCAAAGTAACTTTACATAAAAATAATTTACGTAAAGACTTGACGATCTAAGATACTTTATGGCAACTTAAATACCAATCCAGAGCAACACACATCTGGTTAAGTTTTAGAATAAAAAAACGCTTGCAGGTGATAGAGCAAGTAGTGGAATAACACATAGTCACTAGGGTTGAGGGAAGCATGAAAGAATTTAAGGCAAGAATTTACGATTTTGACGGCACTGCGAAAACGGACTCTTTATCACTTGAGCACGCGTTTAATCTTGTACATGGCGGTGAATACGATGTCATTTTATTACAGGTAGAGTCGCAGCAAGGTGTTGAATTATGGTGGGGAAAGCATGCCGATCTGGCAATGAATGGCCACCGCTATCACACCGGTATCATGACAAGCGGTATGACACTGGGCAAGTTGCAACGGGCTACCAATGAGGAATATCAGGCGACGTCTGAGCTTTATTTTAACTCGGCAAATGTGGTTAACGCAGCGCTTAAGCAAACGCCTTACTTTGAGTTTTTTGAACAGGGTTTGAGCGCAAAAACACTGGAGGTGGAACCCGGACGTGAAATGCTGATTGCATCGCAACGTGAGTATCCACCTTCAACTGAAAAGAACTTTAGCTTTGCACCCCATGCGGACTCTATTTCTTATGCACGGGCAAATGATAGCTGGCCAATTAAAACCTGTTACCCGCAAACGGCTGCCTTTATCACGGTACAAAATGCTGCAAACGAAGCTGGTTTTGTAATGTGGGATTATTTGCCAAGTAGCCGCAGTGAGTTGGATGAGTTTATTGCGCTGTATGGCAAGGATGAAGCACAGGGGATGGAATTCCTGGCGCAGTTCGAAAGTATGGAGATTAACCCGGAAGTAGGTGAACTGTGTATTTTTAATTGTCGCAAAATGCATGGTATTCAGACGTGTGACACGTTACGTAAAACAATCGGCTCGTTCTTTATCAAGCAAGACGGCTGGCGCATATTCGACTGAGTAAATTATGAAAACATTAATGAAAAAATTCATAAATGGGGGCGTGCCAATACTCAGTATGCACACCGAGCGGGTCGAAAACAGGCCTGATGTGATTCTGGTTTTGCCCTTTGGCACTGAACTGGAGGCGGCTAACAGCTTCATTGCGAGCCTGGATCAGACATGCAACCTGTATACGTGGCAAAGCCGTCATATTTTGGACGACAACGATGAATTGCAAGTTCAGGCACTGACCATGGCGTCACATGCTGCGGACTTAGAGCAACTGATTGAAGAATACGCGTTGCACGAACCTGTGATTGTGGGTTACTGCTCCGGCGCTGCCGTGGCACTGCACTTTGCAGCGCGAAGTGACAATTATCAGGCCCTGTTTTTGGTTTTTGGCGAATACGCTTTGGCTGAAAGAAGTAAAGAGTACGAGATACCAGCACATTACTTTGAAGTGGATACTTTGTTGAGAATGGCTGCCAAAAGCCGAGCGTTTAGCACTATGTTAAGCGACAAAATGTCGGATGCGGGTTTTGCCAGTCAGGTTGCGGATGAAGCGAGATTTTTCAATAAACCTTACTTCAATGAATTGTATTTGCATCGTTATGCTTTGAATTATCTGGACTTTGTGAGTCACGATTATCTGGGTGATGCGAAGCAGCTTGAGAAACACGTTTATGTGTATTGCTCCGATGAAGACAAGCACGTCGGCACGGACACGTCAGTGGTGATAAGCAATGCGCTGAGAAACAGCACGCTGGTCAAAGGGAAGTTTGGTGACCACTACGCATTTTGTCGCCCTGAAACAGGCATTTTACAGCAATTAAAAAAGGATATTTCTCATGAAATCAGCAGCAGAGAATGTTTACGCGCAGTTTGAGTTAAGCGTCGCAAAACATCCAGACCGCATTGCGCTGGACAGTGACAAACAACAGCTTAGTTATCGCACTTTATATCAATCGGTGGAGCAGCTCGCAGCGATTTTATCAGAGCAGGGAGTTACGCAGCAGGATGTCGTATTGGTAAAACTTGAGCGCTCCATTGAATTTATCACGGCTGTATTGGCATTGTTGCGAGTCGGTGCGACTTATCTGCCGGTGTCGAACAAGCTCAATGAGTCGGACCTCAGTTTTATGTTGCAAGAAACTCAGGCACGTTTTGTGATTTGTACAGATGTTACATCACTTCCAGGAATGGGCATTGAGGTGCTTGATATTGTGGACATGCTGGCTCAGCAACCCACGCAATCTGCGCCCGGAGTTACCCGCAGTCGTGAAGCGTGTGCCTACATTATGTATACATCGGGTTCAACAGGCAGACCCAAAGGCGTCAGAGTACCTGACAGAGCCATCCAGCGTCTGGTCGTAGATAGTGATTATATCCAAATCACGCCAGAGGATGCGATTTACATGACGGCTGATATTTCATTCGACGCTGCGACCTTTGAAATATGGGGCGCGTTATTAAATGGCGCAAGACTCATTATTGATGGTGCTGAGTTTAGTCCTACCAGGTTTATGCGTAACGTCGCAGCTAAGAAGGCGACTATTGCCTGGCTTACATCTGGGTTATTTCACATGTTGGGTGCGAACCGCCCTGAGGTGTTTCGGCCATTGCGGGCCATCCTTGCTGGTGGAGATGTACTCAGTAGCGCGGTGATCCGCTCCGTGCTGAATACTTGTCCGGATCTGACTGTAATCAATGGCTACGGCCCGACAGAGAATACAACGTTTACATGTTGTTATGTCATGGATGACGTGACCTTACCACAAGACAATGTCCCGATAGGATATCCAATTAGAGGCACTCATATCGCAATTTTGGACGACGAGCTGGAGCATGTGAGTGATGGTGAGTCAGGGATTTTGTATGCCTACGGTGACGGTGTTGCACTGGGGTATGTTGGTGACAGAGATAAAGACAATGCATTTTTCTATAACGAAAAAATCTCCTCAGGGCTGATTTATCGCACTGGCGATAAAGTGAAACGCTTAAACGGAAGAATTCATTTCCTGGGGAGAGAAGATAATCTGGTTAAAGTACGCGGATACCGGGTATCTATGGAGTTTGTTACAGAGAAACTGTATCAGCTCGACTATATAGAAAATGCGTTTGTTCACTTAATTAAAGATCATGCAGGAAATAATGCTTTGAGTGCAAAGGTAACGACTAAAAAGCCTGTGTCTTCGAAATTAATAAAACAAGAACTGGCAACTATGATTTCACCTTATATGGTGCCAGATATTATTGAAGTAAAAGAAAAGTTTAGCTTAAACAAAAATGGCAAAATCGCCAAAAATCAACTTATCGAGGTGTAATATGCAAAACAGTAATCTAGTTAAAGACATTGTGCTGGAAAAAGCACAGACCACATTTAGTGGTATCGAGATTGACGAAAAGACAGACTTTTTCTCAGTTGGGATAAGCTCTCTGGCAGTGGTTAACTTTCAGATGGAAGTTGAGCAAGCGCTGAACTGCACGGTCGAAACATCCGAGTTAATGGCTAATTCGACTTTAGGTGACTGGGTCAACCTTTACCAGTCTGCAGCGCAAACAAACTGATTTAATTAACATCAACTAAAACCAAACTTATTTAAATAAACCAATTTAATCAAATTTTTATTAAGGAAAATACAATGAGCTTTTATCTAACTGAAGAAGAAATCCAACAAATGCGTACAAACGGTTATATCGGTCCATTTGACCTATATGAGCGAGACGAAATTCTTGAGAAGTACAAGAATATCCGTGCCAAAATGTTTGACCGTAAAAATGCCGCCTATGACCTGGATCACACCAGCGTAGTATCTGGCTATGACCGTCACCTGGATATTGACGCGCTCAGCGAACACGTTATGAATCCGATTATTGTTAACAAGGTAAATTCAATTCTGGGCCCGGATTTAATCTGCTGGCGTTCAGAGATGTTCCCTAAATATCCGGGTGATGAAGGCACAGATTGGCACCAGGCAGATACCTTTTCTCACGCATCTGGCGCGCCTCAAATCAGATGGCCAGGTGAAAGCGACTTTGGTGGTGCAATCACCGTATGGACTGCACTGACAGATGTGTCTGAAGAAGTAGGCTGCTTGTGCTTCATTCCGGGTACACATGAAGAAATGTACTACGACGAATCAAAAGACATGGAATATACACCTGATGAAGTGAACGCGCTTGAAAAAGACGGTGTAAAACGCGGATTCTTTGGCTATGACTATCGCAACCTGCAAAAGGACCCAAGCTGGAAGCCGGATGAGTCTCAGGCCGTACCAATCAAAATGAAAGCCGGTCAGTTCGTGATTTTCTGGTCAACCCTGATGCACTCATCATTACCAAATATCACAAAAGACCAAACTCGACTGGGCTTTGCTGCGCGCTATGTGCCTGCTGCGGTCGATATTTACCCTGACACTGATTCAGTCACAGAGTACGGCAGTGAACTGTCACTTGAAAGGTATGGCGTGGTTTCAGTATCCGGTGAGCGTAATGATAGCCATAACCGAGTTCTGGATGAGAGCCTGAATGGGTTTAGCTTTGAGCGCTAAGTCATTGTATCGCGTCGTGAAGCTTCTTACTTCGTAGCATTGGCCTGATGAGTTCACAGGCAAGTAAGAAGCTTAATTCGCTCGTAAAGGAGAGTTGAAATGCAAACACAAGAAAAGGTTTTAAGCATAGTCGCTTCGCTGGTAAAGGATGTACCGGCACTTGCTCTGGATACGCAGATTAATGATTTAAATATCAGTTCCATGCAGGCAGTGATGATGGTGAGTGAGATTGAATCTACTTTCAACATTGCTTTACCAATGCAAGAGTTCTATGTACGTGAGTGTATACAGGATCTGGTTCAGTTTGTTGAGGAGGCTGCGTAATGTGGTTGAAACACATTAGCTCTGGGGGCACTTCGTCTGCAAGGGTGATCTGTTTTGGGCACGCTGGTGCCAGCCACGTTGATTTTGTTAAATGGCGAGATCTTCTGCCTTCAAACATAGAGATCATTGCCATTGCATTACCAGGACGGTGTGAGCGGGTGAAGGAAACACCAGTAAACGACATTCAGGTATTGGTACGTGAGATTGCCGCGGCAGTTGCAGAGTTGCCGACGATGCCAACCAGTTTTTATGGTCATAGCTTTGGTGCCGTGCTCGCTTATGAAACTGCTGCATTTTGCACTATACATGGACTTTTACCTGAACTGCAACGAGTGATTTTGTCAGCCAGCGCTTTGGAAAAACGCCGTATTCTGCAAGGCGTCAATATTGCGGATATGGATGCCGTATTGTCGGTGTTTATCGAGCGTCAGTACATCAGTGAGCAGTACGCACAAAATAAAAAGCTCATGTCTTTGGTACTCCCATACTTGCTGGCAGATATTTGCTGCAAAGAAGAGTGGGAAATTGATAACACTATCAAGTTGGCAGTGCCGATCCATACGGTGGCATGGGACGAGGATGCCCTGGTTGACCCATCGCAGGTGCACAGTTGGGTTGTACGCAGTGAAGTGCCCCAGTTGTGTCGTCAGGTGACGTTACCAGGCGCACACCTGGCATATTTAAATTCACCAGCTGAGTTTATCGAAACAATTAATGAGTTCATCGCTGAATAGTTAAGGAACCAAGCGGATAAGGAGCGCGTCGTGCAAGATTTATGGAAAAGTGTCCGGGTCAGAGCATTTCAGGAGTCGGATATAGACCAGCATATTGCGTACTGGCACAACCCCGAGAACACCTTTCTTGAAGATTTGGGGGTTGACCGGCAGCGGTTGATACCTGCGCACAAAATGCGTGAACAACTGCAATATGTACTCAACAAGATGCCCCAGGCATGTAGTTTGTTGACTATTGAGTATCAGGGACAGGCCATCGGCGTACATGAATTAACGGATATAGTTGAACAGGAGAGTGGGGTAATGCATGCCAGTATCTGGACTTCGGAATTTCGTGGTCTGGGCATCGGCAAAGTGTCTTACGTAAAGGCCATGCAGTGGTACTTCGAGCACTTGCCATTGCAGCGGATCCTCTTTAAAACGCCGAAAAATAACCGAGCAGCGAACAAACTAAAGCAAACGCTCAAGATTAAACAGGTTGGTGAATGCACTTATGAACTCCCCATATTCGGCCGACCGATTGAAGCCCATTTATATGAGATGACGCGCAGCGCGTTTGAGCACCAGGTTGCGCTTGCTGCGCCCAGGGAATGAGGAGAAAACCATGGACAAACAGGTAGATCAGGCGCTGGCAAGGTTTAGTGCGTTTCGAAGCGCAAAGACGCTGGGCAATTTTTCAGTAGAACAAATTGATGAATGGGGATTTACTCTGGTGCCGAAAGGACGTGAATCGGAAGACGGCAGTTCCCATAGCGAACTGACCCTTATCGCACTGAACCACGGCAATGAAGTGGGCGGACTGGCAGTACTAAATGCCTTATGCCAGGAGATTGACAATGGTCAGTTAACCCCGGATTTACGGATCACATTTTTATTGGGTAACGTTGCCGCAGCTAAAGCAGGTAAACGTTATCTGGAACAGGATATTAATCGCACTTTTAACACTCAGGCACACGACAGCCTTGAATCACAAAGAGCAAAACAACTGGAGCCCATTGTCAGAAACTCCCGGTTTATCCTGGATTTTCACCAGACAATAGAGCCGACCAATACGCCGTTTTTTGTGTATCAATATAATCGACTCGCTGCACTGTTTGCGCATGCAGTAGACAACGCGCTACCGGTGATCACCCACAAACAGTCAACAGCAAGTAAGCTCGGGGGCATGCGGTGTGATGAATTTGGTACCCACTGTGGGTGTGTGTCGATTGCGCTGGAACTAAGCCAAAAAGGATTCGACCAACAAGGCATTAAGCTAGGGGTATTGGCTGCTAAGCGCGCAGTGGCTGCTGTTGAAAATTGGACAGAAGTTAAATCACAGGCCCCGAAACAAGTAAACCCAATGTGGACCTGGTCACATATTGAGACATATCCGCAAGAATATGTGCAGTTACATACCGGGCTGCAGAACTTTACTGAAGTTGAAGCCGGGCAATTACTGGGTCACACGCAATTAGGGATTGCGGTACAGGCTGCTCAGTCGGGCGCTTTACTGTTCCCCAAACACATTAAAGTGGGTGAGCCAAAACCGGGCGAGCTGTATCGCATCTTAAAACAAGTCAATTACTTTGCTACGTCAGGCCCGGGCAGGGCGGTGGCGTAATAAACAGAATTTTAATTACTCATAAATTTATTAAGGAAAAGTCATGAAACATAATTACGTAAGCTCAATAAAAAAATGGACCGTCGCACTGGCCACAGGTTTGCTGCTCACCAGTGGGGCCGCGATGGCAAAGAAAGGGGTGACAACGCCAGACGGGTTTGAATCTGTACTCGTTCTGATGGGAACAGGCACCATTGATAAGCATAACCCGGAGCCTCATCCGGGGGTTATTAACTGTGATGGCCTGATCTGTGACGGTGAGTTTTTCCAGAAGGAGATCATGGGCCGTACAGATGCTGAAATTGCTGAAGTTGCGCAGCAGGCAAAAACGTTTTACCTCGAACGGTTTGGACTGGTTGCCGATGATCTGGTCGCAAATAATCGCGCCACGTTCAACAGCTTTACTTTGAATCCGGATTTTGAGTATCGACTGCAAATTGCCACGGGCATGAAAGCAAAAGGCGAAGGCTGGATCATTCGCGATGGCGGTTTTAACCTTACGATCACCGACCCTCAGGGAGTACCCATGGCCGGTGAAATGACGGGCCGTTTAGCCAAGCCGGGTGATCAGTTCCTGTTCGGCAGTTACAACATTCTGGTAACGAATAAAAAGGGAAAACCGAAAAAAGAACTGGTTATTGACTATCGCTCGCGCGTTCCTGCGGTTTCAGATGAAGACGGTTTCAGGTTGCAAAGCTTCCTGTCGAGTGAAGAGTTTGGTGAAGGTTTGGTACTGGGCACCATCTTAACCAGAGACGGCGCCGATGAAACAATCAAAGTGAACGGCCGTACTGTGATTTCTTTCCCGGCCGAAACACAACTTGATTCATTCCCGGCTTTCCCGGCCTTTGACGATAAACCTAAAAGCAAATAACACAAACCTGAAGGGGCATAGCCCCCTTCACCTTTTAATGGTGGTGAGTATGGATAACAAAATAAATATAAGCGAGGCGTTAGCATCGGTAACGGAACATTGGTCACAACGCGTGCTTGGTGAGGCAAATGGCCAGTTATATAAGGTGGCCAAAGGGCTGGGCGCAACAAACTGGCACAAACATGACGACCAGGACGAATTGTTCATCCTGTATCAGGGCCAGTTGAACATTGAACTCAGAGACAAAACCATCGAACTGAAGCCACAAGATATGTTTATCGTACCAAAAGGCGCAGAGCACAGAGCCGTCGCGCCAGTTGAAGCAGAGTTTGTGATTGTGGGTATGAACATTACATCGACCAAAGAAGGCGGAAAACCGAATAAATAGAAAATGTGTTTTAGGAGCAATAAGGGAGATTAAAGCGCAGATTGCTGGTGGTGTGAGAAAGAATGGTCGGCATAGCAGGATTTGAACCTGCGACCCCTGACACCCCATGACTGCGTAGATGTCGGTGCTATTACTATGTTTTAGATGTGGTTTTTATGGTTTTGGGTGGGGTGTTAAATCATCAAATTTTCGCTATTTATGCCTTTAAAGTCGCGGGCTACAGAGGGAGTTTTGCACGGCCTTTGTCCATAAAAACAGTTTGTTCCTATTGTCAAAGGTGAGTTGTATAAGCTTGGGCATGAAACTTAAAAGTGTAATTGAAGTTTACCCTAACTGTTTTTATTGAAGAGTATGAAGATGGCCCGAGAAAGCTTATTGATTATGTTCTAGGGCCAAGAGCAAAGAAGTGTAGATACTTAAAGCTATCTAGAAGGCCGTCAATTTATATGTAAATCTCTATTGTGGCCGCAAAAGTCACAGAATTGAGCATCATCAGTGTACTCAAAACTAGGACAATCACATATACTGCATCCATAACCACAGCATGTGTCGTTATCTACGACAAGCTCTACCTTCCCTTTCTTGATCGGTTTCTGGTTTTTATCGTCAGCGTGGTTGTGTTGATGTTTCAGCACTGTACTATTCATGATTATTCCTTAAACATTTTTACCATAGGGTGAACGGTAGCTTTGACCTACCAACCAATTGTTTAGCAGAAAAATGATAAGAAAGAAATGTATGGAACTAATAAAATATTCAGTGATGAATTATACTTTTGTTGAAATCTCGAATTATATAAATCCCTATTTAATCTCCGCAAATGGTACTTCCACCCATTCAATATGGTTCTTAGTGTAAATCTTGGTGCTTTTTGCGTCGGTGTGCGCCATCCTGGATTGGGGGTCTACGCCCTGGGTGTCAAACAGGTGGGCGGATAGGGCGCGGATTTCGTGGAAGGTGGGGCGCTGGTCTTTTTCTAAGTGGTCACAGCAGCCCAGTTCGTCACGGATTTTTGAAAACGTGCGGCTGATGTAATCGGGGGTTAGCTGGGTGACGTGATTTACTTCTTTGCTGATCTTACGTTTACTCTTTGCCGGCAGTCGGTGGACCACGTAATCACTAAGCAGGTTGTCACGGCTGCGGTCGATGATGTTCTTTATCTCATCACCAATAGGAATGGCCACATGCGCAGCTTCTTTTTTCTCTGTCTTTTGACGGTGAATGTACAGTATGCCGTAAACTTTGCCCTGGGGCGTTTCCTCCAGAACCTGGAACCAGACGCAGCCACAGGCTTTGCTGTTGGGCTTTTTAATTTTGTATTTTATGCGTGAAATTTCCAGGCGCGCATGGGTTGTCTGCAGTGACAGTTCCATTGCGGTTTGCAGCCAGAGCGGGGCGGCTTCGTGGATTGCGTCGTACCATTCCTTTTTCAACCGGTTACGCTGTTTTGTGCTAATGCGGCGCATCTTTTTGAGCTCAGCAGGGTTGGTTGGCATAAGGCTTTCATCGACCGCATAAGAGAACAGCTTTTTAAGCCAGCAAGTAGTTCAAGTGACACCCACCGGTAAATTCACAGACCAATTTGAACCTGCCATGAGAAAATTCAGTTTGAAACGCCCAGAGTGCTTCCAAGAACGGTTAAGCTGATCACTGATAATTTGATGAGTAAGTCGGAGCTTGCAAGTGAACTTGGGCTTTCGCCACATATGGCGGAGAAGCTGCTGAGCTTACCCATGGGCTATTTTGAGGATGCGCAACATAGCGGTAATGTTGTTGAGCTTAAGAGCCGTTTTCGCTCAGGGCAGACTAAAAACGACAAGGCTGATGTCGTAAAAATTTTTTAGAGTGTTCCCCGCGTGCGCGGGGAACGATCCTTATCTTTAGGTATGCATTTCCATTAATACGCTTATTACCAAGCAGACAAAGAACGTGAATCCTATGAAGATGAACGTGGCATTTAAGGTGAAGAATAGAGCCCATTTATTTTTATATAGGCTTTCTCTTGCCTTTTCGTAATGTGTTGCAGGCCCGCCTTCCGCTCCTTCCAGTATCACCACTGCCTTTGCAAACTCATCGGCTGCACTGAGGTAGCCTGCGTTTAGTCTAAACAAAAAGGTGGTGAGCAGCACCCCAAAAGATGCGACTGCAACTAAGATCGATGGGGGAAATTTCGATTGGCAAAACAGGTAACCCCAAGCTGACAATACAACTAAACCTTGAACCAAGGTCAAGATTCTGACATTTAAACTGCAGGTTGAGTAGTGTCTTATAAAATGACAACCCTCAGAGTATTTGTCCATCAATATGCTCCTATATAAAGCTAATAATCTAATGGAACTAAGCTTTCTCTTTTGCCAGCTTAACGCTGTAAAACGCATCATCTAGCTCATGCACTGCTTCTAGGTAATAATATTTACCGGATTTTCTGACGTACTTTCCTGTTTTTGGTAGCTGCATAGTTGATCCTTTTAAATGCTACTGAAGGTTTGCTAGTATGTTAATGTTAAAGTGGCGTTTTTGGCAAGTTTGAAGGTAGCTCAAGCATATATTGCAGAATGACCTTCAGCCGTTAAAAACTGGTTACATGGGGTTATTTCAAGGAAATTAAATGAATGATGAAAAATCTAAAAAATTAAGGGATGCGGCAAACTTAGGACCTAGAGCGCCCACATACAGCGACAATCCTCACGCCGAAGATTCGGATGCTTTTGATCTGTATGAGCGAAAAGTTACTCAGCGAATAAAGCGAATGGAGAATGTGAAGTGCGAATCATATCCAATTGGCGAGGAACCTGTGTACGGACATTATGGCGAGCTAAAAGGAAGTAAGTTTGTTAAAGAGAAAAAGCCCGTCAAAACCAATGGTTATGCTGCTGCTAAAATGAAGTAGTGTGCCGCTGGTTGCTTTCTTTGACTGTTACCCAGTTTTTAAGCTGGGTAGTATTAATATTACTATCAGCTTATGGTAGAACCGTTGTGGCGGTTTCTACAGCCTTACACCATTGAAACAAGTAATTACCTGTCACTCCATACAGCGAGTTTTCGGCGGCCTTTTTGATGGTTTCGAACATTGAGGGGGAAGCCGACTGAATCGTTTGTAGTGCCTGTATGGTTTCTTCTTCGTTGGATTTGTTGTTAATAGCTTCGCTGATGATATTGAGCGCGCTTTGAAGTTCGGGTTTGTGTTGATGCGCCTCTATCATTTTTGAAATGATCTGGTGACATGAATCCAGCAAATCGCTTTTGCCTGTAGATAGTTCACCAATAATGATCTGGGATTGGTCCATGTGGTGCATCTGCTGGCCCAGTTTCTGCCTTAAAAATGCTACGTCGTCCTCAAGGGTGCCGATTCGGCCTTCGTAGTTTTCTTTAGTTAGTGCAAGTAACTCCCGTGTTTGTTTTACTTCTAGCTTGGCCATTTCCAGTTTATTGCTAAGCGCCAGTATGTGTACTTTATCTTCTAGTAGTGATTCTGGTGGGGAGTCATTGGTTACTACCAGAGCGTAGTTTTCCAGTGTTCTTTCTATAATTTCTTTGGTTCCGTCCGGTGCTGTAATTAGCATTCTAACAATGTTGTTGTCTTGCTCAATTCTGACCTTGACGGCGATGTCTGGATATTTTTGTTTTACTACCTCGCCAAAGTAAGACAGTATGCTTATACAAGATTGCGTATATTCTTCCGGGAATTCTATGACGCGTTCAATTTTGTCCTCATTAGTATAAGAAGCCTGATTATATTCAAAGATTTCTAAAGGGCCTTCTTCAAATGCAATCCCTAAAATAACCATTGGAGGAAAGTCGGCGAGATCTATGTAACTATCTAGGTCATTGAGGCAATCTTCGAAGAAGAATTGGTCGGTGCGAATGTTTCTCCTTACGTTTCCATGTAACTCATTGTTAATATTAACTATCTTCTTGGATGCTTTAGTTGACTTGTTACATGAGACTAGTATTGGAAGATCAACTGTGCCACTGCTTACACCCATTTTACTTTTTACGAAAAGCCAATCTAGTAATTCGCTACTACTAAGAGTGATGAAACTCAACGAAGCTTTTTTGAATGTCGCTTCGTATTTTTTTTCGGCGCTCATATGGTCATTACTCTCTAACTTCCACCGTAGTCTTTTCATATAGTTATTTAGACAAGTTCTCACATCTAAATTCGTAATGTAGTGGGGGAGCGGGTATGTTATAGCTGTAGTTCGAAGTCGATTGTGTTTGGGGTTAGAGATGAAAGTTTGATTCAAGGCCGATACAGCCGTATTGATGTCTGAAAAAACGCGCTCGTTTTCTTGTAAGCGAACCCATCCACCATTGATGCTTATGACGTTAGTTATTTCCATATTTTTACCAAGTTAATCTGTATTTTTAGCCCTTTTGAAAGGCTGTAAAATTATCTTTTGAGTAAGCTCTCAACCTATCGATATTTAGTCGGTCATCAGCTATAAAAGAGTTTTGCAATACTGCTTCGCCTACGAACGAAATTAATACAGCAAAATTGATATTTCAAGTAAATGAGGCCTTGTTGATCAAATCTAGATAGCTTAGGTAATACCGAGATTTCAACTGTTTGCCTGATATTCAGGCATACCTAGCCCAGTCATTCTATTGCGTATTTTCACTTTGATCATCGCTTCACAGCTTTTAAGTGACACCCACCGGTAAATCCCTGTTAGCATCGGGTACTTTCTTAGTGCCTGGTATTAACGTTTTCATGATAAGGTGCTATTTCCATTTGTACACTCCCTCCAAGCCCGGAGTATTCTTGCGGTCCAGTTTCGCAAGTGATAATTTTATGCGGGTATTTGTGTTTACTGTGTATAAGGATATAGACCAATGATTTGCCCAAGATGTAAGTACGAGCGAAAGGAAACTGATCTGAACCCCGACTGGGAGTGCCCTCAATGTGGTGTTGCGTATGTTAAAGTTGTACCAATGCCGCCAGCGGACTCCACCAACAACACTCAAGTAGCTCTCAAAAAGCCGAGAGATTTGGCCAGAAATGAGGTTCTGATCATCAGTTTTGTGTGCCTTTGTATAGGTTTCTTTAGTGGCCGAGAGTATTTAAAGTACGAAATCCGCTCATCAATGCTGGGAGCTTTCTCTTCCATAAAAAGCGGCTGGTTCTCAGGGGCTGAAAAAAAGAAAGTGATAAAGAGGATTCAGAAAAGCCTGAGATTATTTCACCAAGAGTCCTAAATAAAACGTATCACGATTACGAATACGACTCCAATATTTGGTTTGACGTAGACTGGAATACATCAGAACTTAGTAAGCCCACCAGAGCAATCAAAGGGGTTTTGATTTTCGCTGACCTATTTGGTGAACCTCGCTTTAAGCTGAAGACAACAATTAATTTGCCCATGTCTCCAAACGAACCTGCATATCAAAAGGGAGTAGGTTTTGACTACAATAAATATAATCAATCACATCACTGGATGAAAGTAACCAGCCTTGAAGATATGACTTTTAAATTCGATGTAAGAAGTGTGAAATACGCCGACGGCTCAATTGAATCATTCGAGTGAGGCACTTGAGTGTGGTTTATGTTGAGAATACCCGTGTTAATTTGTACTAGTGTGATTTAACACGGGATACTGACGGTCTAAGAGCTTAAGTAGCTTTTAAATGAAAGTAGCTTATAAGTGACACCACAGGGTCTATTTGCAACCTCTTCAACAGTGGCTAATTATCGTTGATATAAACCCGCTTATCTGCACGCATGCATCGGCCTGTTAATTCAACCAGTGAATATAATAAGATTGCTATGAATGAGTACGAGTTTTGAATTGAGTTTTGCACTTATTTTGCACAGGTGTGTGTCTAGGACTTTAGAATAGGATAAAACTTTAATGTTATGAGGGGGTTAAATGGTCGGCATAGCAGGATTTGAACCTGCGACCCCTGACACCCCATGACAGTGCGCTACCAAGCTGCGCTATATGCCGACTTGGGGTTCACTATAATGATTTTTTGATGAAAGGCAATAAGTAATTGTTTCAATTGAATGTTATTTGTACTTAATTGGTTTGGCTGCGGATTTGTTGCACAGTTTATTTGCAGAGGATAGAAAAAGAGGGGAGGTAGCATAAGCTGCTACCTCGGTAATGGATTACTTGTGCCAGATGCCTTTAGGCAGAGTCTTTAACACTTCAGGTTTTTGCGAAGGGTCAAAAACAGGGGTTTTGCCTTGTTTAAGCTGGGCACGATAGTCTTTAGCCAACCAGATAACAATGCCGGATAGCATGAACAACGCGACTACGTTGACGATGGCCATCAGGCCCATTGAGATGTCGGCAAGTGTCCAAATCAAACCAAGCTCGCCGACCGCACCAAACATCACCATAGCAAGTACACAGGCTCGGAAGATAAAAAGGCCTTTAGGATGGTTGTGCTCAAGGAACAGCAAGTTGGTTTCTGCATAACTATAGTTAGCAACAATGGATGTAAAGGCAAAGAACAGGATAGCGATGGCAACAAAAATCGCGCCCCAGTCACCGACATGCTCAACCAGTGCAGCCTGTGTTAATTGAATTCCTGTTACACCAGACTCGGGTACAAGCTGGTTTGACAACAGAATAAGTGCCGCTGTGGCACTACAGATAACAATGGTATCAACAAATACGCCAAGCATCTGAACATAGCCCTGTGAAGCTGGGTGGTTTGGATTCGGTGTTGCGCTTGCTGCGGCGTTTGCAGCGCTACCCATACCGGCTTCGTTAGAGAACAGGCCGCGTTTAATCCCCTGGATCATGGCCTGCATCACAGCATAACCTACGGCACCGCCTGCGGCTTGTTCAAAACCAAGCGCACTGTTAATGATCAGCATAAAGACGTCAGGTAATTGGCTGGCGTTCATGACACATACAACGATGGCCAGCAATAAATAGGCGATAGCCATAAATGGCACGGCCAGCTCGGCAAATCTTGCTATGGTCTTAAGGCCACCAAAGATAATAAAGGCCGAACCACAGACTAGCAAAAGACCCATTACGTATTTAGGCACGTCAAAGGCAACTTCAAATGCTGCGGCAATCGAATTCGCTTGTACGGCATTAAACACTAAGCCAAACGCCAGGATAAGACATAAAGAGAAGAGCACACCCATCCAACGCTTGTTCAGGCCATACTCCATATAATAAGCAGGACCACCACGGAAGTTGCCTTCATCGTCTTTGGTTTTGTATAGCTGAGCCAGTGCACTTTCTGCAAAGCTTGTCGCCATGCCGATAAGCGCGATTAGCCACATCCAAAAAATAGCACCTGGCCCACCTAAATAGAGTGCAACAGCAACACCGGCCATATTACCGGTTCCTACCCGGGCGGCAAGGGAGGTACAAAAAGCCTGGAAAGAAGAGATACCGTCTTTGGCGCCGCTTCGGCTGTTTGCCATCACTTTAATCATGTATGGGAATTGGGTGAATTGAATGAAACCCAGTCGGAGGGTAAAGAAAACACCTGCTGCAATTAATAGGTATATAAGTATATGACCCCACAGCAAGCCGCTTATTGTATTAAAAAAGTCAGCCATTGGATTACGACCCTTATTATAGATATAGCAGAACGGGTAAATAAGGTGGCGTAATTTACCACAGGACCGCGTTCAACTCTAAATATTATTGTCTTATCCACAGGTTTTTGTGGGTAACTTGTGTGGTGTTTGTGCGGTTTTTTGGGGTAAAAAATTAATCCAAAAAAGTGCTAAAAAGCGCTTGCGCTGGGTTTCGATTTCCCTATAATGCGCATCCACCGACACGGGGCACAACGCTGAAAAGCAACGAGCCAACGAGTTGGGAGTCAAATAAAACTTG
>NZ_JAKRFU010000031.1:0-88558 GCF_022347845.1 Pseudoalteromonas sp. McH1-42
GCTGCCGTTAGCCGGGGCGCTGACCACTGTGAGGCTGTTGTAATTCAGGCTGCCGTCACTGTCGCTGTCGTTGGCCAGTACGTCTATGGCAACCGCTACATCTTGGGTCGTAGTGGCGCTGTCATTCACAGCAATCGGTGGCTGGTTGTTGCCTGTGACTTCGATAAAGACATGAGCCACATTGGACGTTGCCCCTCTGTCATCTTGAATTTGGTAGGTAAAACTGTCGCTACCCCGGTAGCTCGGTTCACTCTGATAAATGAACTGGGTGCGGTTTGCATTCAGGCTCACATCACCATGACTGGGCCCTTCGATCAGCATCAGGCTGGTTGGGTTCAGACTGCCATCAATATCCTGGTCATTGGCTGCCACCGCAATGCTGACTGGCTGCCCTTGTGCGACTTCAACACTGTCATCGTTGGCCAAAGGCGCGTCATTGACTTCGCTGACTTCAATCACCACAAAAGCCTGCACACTGGCTGCGCCATCATCAATTTGATAGACGAAATAGTCTTGGCCATAGCTATTTTGTTGTGGGGTATAGCGGAAACTCCCTGTGTCACTGAGTTCCAGTGTGCCCATTAAGGGTTGCTCTATTATCGATAAGGTCAGCGTATCTTCATCGGCATCACTGTCATTTTCCAGTACACCAGGGAGGTCAACAAACAGCTGTTCATCCTCGTTAGTCTGATAACTGTCATTGACTGCGACGGGCGGAAAATTACTGACTTCGGTTTCTATAAGCAGTGTGATAGTGGCTGTGTTTGAGCCACCATTGCCATCTTCCACCTGGTATTCAAAGCTGTCTGTGCCGATAAAATCAGAGTTGGGTTGATAGTTAAAGCTTCCATCAGCATTGAGTGTCAGGGTGCCATTTTGTACATCGGTGACGGGCGTGGTGTTCACCGTGAGTGCATCGCCATCGAAGTCTATGTCATTTACCAGCAGCCCGGCGCCACTGACAGTGAGCTCGCTGTTTTGTGTCAGCGCATAGTGATTGTCAAAGGCGATCGGATCCTGATTAACGCGCTCAATTAATAAGGTGACTTCGGCCTCAGCAGTGACGCCCTGGCTATTGACGATACGATAGCGAAATCCATCGCTGCCAAAGAAGCTCTCTCGGGGTTCATAAGTAAAACGGCCGTCGGCAAATAGAGTCAGCGTACCGTTTTGTGGATCGCGCACTGCTGTGGTGACCAAGGTCAGTGGTTCGAGGCCATTGGCATTGTCGTTGTTAAGCAAGTTACCCGAGAGTGACTCAAACTGAACACCACTAAAGCTGTCCGCAACGGCGACAGGGGTGATCAGGTTGGAGGCTGCTAGCATGCGTGACTCGCTGAAGGCACTTTCACCGCTGCCGTCAATGCCAGTGATGCGGGTGTAATAGTGTTTTTGTGGATCTAATCCACTGAAGGTGTGCGTAGAGTCGGTTAAAGCGATGACTCGCTGGCCACCTGGCAAGGTGGTGATGTTGCGCACATCATCAATGGGTGATTCGGCCAGATAGGCGTTATAGCGCAAAAAACTGGGCAGTGGCTGCCAGTCCAGTGCCGCGCTCCCGTCACTACGTGGCGCGCTGTTAAACGCGATACTACGTGGTAACCAGGTAATTTGTTGGGTGGCTATTGTGGTCAGATTGCCGCCGTTGTCTTCTACCCAGACCTGTAATTGCAGGCTACCTGGTTGCTGCGCAAAATTAGCCGGGTTAATACCCGTTTCGGTAAACGCGAATGGATCGCTGCAATTGCCATCGCATAAAACCTGTGCCCGTTCTGCATTGTCAAAGCCGAGCAATACCCGGCTTACGCCTTCCGGATCGGTGATAGCATCCAGCGAGACGGTTAGGTTACCCCGGTAGGTACGCTGTGTATCGGGGAACAGGACGTTGCCCGTTCCGTTTACAAACTGTGTGTTGACCACCTGGCGCGCGGCTAGGGTACGGTTTGCGAACTTGGGCTGATAGTCAAAAGGGATCAAACTGACCTGGCCTGATGGTGTATCTGGCTGATCGGCGCCGTTATCCTGGGCAGGTGGTTCAGTGGTCGTATTTTGGTTGGGTGTTGTGTTTGTTGTGTCGTCACCATCGCCTGAGCAACCCGTTAAAAGCCCGGTACAAAACAGTGTCAGAATGCCCAGTTGGTGTAATTGCGAGCGCTTCATCCCCCATCCCCCTTAAGGTTGACTCAAAATAAACAAGCCAGAAGCGGTAACACTAGGCTCATCAATTTCATTCAAATTAAAATTGCCACGCAGCTTATTTAGCTCGTCGCTGAACTGGGTTTCGATAGTGCCTTCAGCCAGATTTTGCCCATGCGAGGCAAAGTTGACGCCCAGCGTCATGCCATTGGCGTCGATCAGGCCATTAAAGGCGGCAAACCATTCGCCTTGTTGGTCGTTAAACGACAGCACGCCTTGCGGCACTGTGCCATTGTCGAAGTCGACATTGATCTGCATTTGGATGTTGCTGACTGCGCCAGCAGTAGAGTTAAACTCGGTGCGTTCAAGCGTGGTGTATAGGGCCGTCCCGGTGCGCTCGGCAAGTAGATCTTCAAGGGGCTCGATCCCGACGGTGTCGAGGCTCTCTTCCGTAATAAAGCCGTTATCAGAGATATCCCGACCGACATCGGGCAAGGCGGCTTCAAAGGCCTCTTGGGCCGTAGGAGGGGTGGCTACCGGGGTTTGCGCAATAGTCAGTGTTGTTGCCTCAGCAGGAGAGTCAGCTAGCTCAGCGCTGGTATCCTCAGTGTTACTGTCATCGTTTTGCTCATCTGGATCGTTACCGCTGGCAGCGTCCTGGCTGGTTGGCGTGAGCCGGGTCAGTTGCGATGGTGGTGCAAGTAGGGGCGTTACTTCACCGCTTTGGCTGACACTGGCAAAGGAAAAGTTACCTTCTTGCCCGAGCAGCAACGGCTCCTCGTTGACGCTGACTTCAATGGTGCCATCCCATACGGCCAGCAGTAGAGCATCTCCTTGCCATTCAACTTCATAATGCGTGCCTCGGATCCCGATACTGCCGACTGGGGTGCGGAGCTGATAATTGTCTTTGTTGCCCTTTATTTTGCCTGTAATGGTGCGCAGTCCGCCCGTCACTAATTCCATCACAACAGAGCCATCCTCTTCAGAGGAACCGCTATATTCATTGATGATCAGTTGGGTGTTTTCCTTTAAGGCGATTAAAGCACCATCTTGCATACGCAGCTGGGCATTACTTTGTTGTCCGGTATTAACCACATCGACATCAAAAACCGGGCTGCGACGTTTTAGTGCGCGCTGTTCGGCGCTGTCACTGGCTGTTGCCACTACTTGGCCACGGGACATCAGGGTTTTGCCCGCCGGGGCAGCCTGACTGACGGTTGCAAAGAACAAGCCGGATAACAGTAGAGTCAGGTGGGTGCTGTGTCTGAGTGGCTGCCAGCGGGTGCGAAAATTAGAAATCATAATGTACTCCTAAGGACCATTCAGTACGATCATAACTGTACAGTTGCAGTGAGCTGTCTTTGTCGTAGTAAGCCAGCTTAGTTTCCAGACTCCAGGCTGGTGTTATCTGGTATTGCCAGACCAGGTGTGCAATATGCAGTGTTTCGTCTCGCACTTGTAAAAAGAAAGGGTGCGCTGCTCTGTGTTCAATATCCCGGTATTGCACTTTGGCATTTAGGCGATGTGCATCATTGAACCGATACACCATCGAGGCACTAAAATGGCTGTAGTCACGGGCATAATGCTCGCCTTCAGGGTTTCGTGCTGGTTGCCAGGTATATCCCGCACTCAGGCGTAATAGCCAGTTTCGGGTTGCCCGGCTGAGGGCCAATCCGGAAGTATATAAGCGACTGTCAAGAGCACTGTCTCGGACATTGTTCAAATTAAACGCGCTTATATTGACGGTCGCTGCCCAGTGTTCATTGATGGCGTATCTCAGCGCACCAAACACGCCTGCATCTTGCTGATAAGTCGCAGAGTCCAGTGACATAACACCCAGCTGGGTACCAAGATGCAGCTGAAAGGCCGCAATATCCTGAATGTAGCTGAGGTTAGCGCTGAGCTGAGTTCGGTCGAATTCATCGCTGTCCTGGTGCCGTTGATCTGATACCTGAAGATTGGCTCGCCATGCCTGATGTTGAGTTTGTTGCCAACGGCCATCAAAACGATAACTGGCACGGGCGAAGGAATCCGACGCTTCGCGGCTAGTTTCATCGAGCAAAATGGGCAGGCCGCCAATCACTATGCGGTCATCTGTGGTACCACTGTTGACGTTGCTGTCGTGGCCCAGCGCCAATGAAATCCGGTGCTTTAATTCCTGTTTCAGGCTGGCAAGGTTGTCTTCAATGGCATCCAGCGCACGCGTTACCTGTTGTCTAAACTCATCACTGAGTGGCGTATTCAGTAGCGAGCTGAGTGTACTGGCAGCTTGCGGGTAATTCTTTTGCTTGTTGTAGGTCAGGCCTAGCAGGTACAAGCTGGGTTGATGATTAGGTTTGGCGGCGAGCACCCGCTCAAGGGCAAACACAGCCTCATTATAATGACCCGTTTCGAGTGCGGCTCTGGCGTACATAAAATCAAAGGCAGGATCGCCAGCGGCAGTCTCGAATTGTGCTTGCGCTAATGCATAAGCCTGTTCAAATTGTCCCTGCTCGAGTGCTGATTGGAGTTGTGTGAGCGGTGTCGTTGCGGCCAGCGCTGCACTAGTGTGCAGTCCAACCAGCAAAACGACCGGAATAAACGCGCGATGAAGTAATAGCTGCATAACAGATCACCCAAGGTTCGATTATTCTCTGGTACTGCCAGTCAACTTTGTTTGTAAGCATTATTTCATACCCAGGCATGCCATGCCGGAGCGTTTAAAACGGCGAACTGATACGTACACCGCTAACACGCCAGGGTGTCACTGATAACGACCTAACAGGTTAATCTCTATCAGTTTTAAGTCAACGGACCAAGAGAGCGTGATTAAATTATAGACAGTGCTTTCAATAATTCACTCTAAGTTACGGGTACAAGACATGTTTGTGATTAATGTGAGATAGGATTAATACCTTGCTCCTGGCCGATCTGTGGATATTGCGAGAGCAGATGTTGATAGGTGCCATCCTGGATGATGGCGCTGAGGCCCTGATTGAACAGGCCGATAAGCTTACGGGATCGGGGATGTGTTTTGAGGATTCCAATATGAAGTGGCCATGATGCGATGACCTGAGTGTGTACGGTGAATATCTCTTGTTGAAAATGGTGGGTGATTGCATAGGCCGCGGCAAACCGATCAGCAATTACACCATCGACCCGGCCCCGGGCCAGCTGTTGCAGACATTCGCTTAAATGTAGCTGGCTGATCACGCCGATAGCGGGATACCCACGAACCAAGTTTTGATAAGCAAAGCCACGGATCATACACACGCGTTTGCCATTGAGAGATCTTAATCCAGAAAAAGGCAGGGCGTGCGCGGCGAGTGAGATAAAAATGAGTTCATTGTGCAAATACGCGGTGCTAAAGAAAAATTGCTGTGCACGTGCCTGAGTATACCAAAGTGCCGGGATCACATCGACTTTCCCGCTCTGTGCCAGGCGCATTGCCCGGCTAAATGGCGCGACTTCAAGCGCAAAGGTTTCGCCACTGCGAGCAAAGGCTGCGGCAACGATATCATAGCTGAGACCACGATCATCGTCCTGTACATAAGGTGGCCATACGCTATGACTGCCCAGCAGAATGGGTTTTGCTAGCAATGGAGAAGCACATGTCAGGCACCAGACGAACGCCACGAACACGAAATTGCGCACACCAGCCCCCTTATTTTCTCACTGTTCTGAGTGTAGTTGAAATCGCCTCAATTGGCAGCATGGAGCGAATGTCATGGGGCAATTGTAATCTTCTGTATGGTATCTGCTAAACAATGTATATTTCATCCAACCTGTCATGCCGGTGTCACAATGCGCGTTTTATAGTGGCATACTGCCAACAAATAAAGACAACAACGTATGACAACTAAACAACGTGTATACTGGATATCTGTGATAGCGGGTGCAGGTATGTGCCTGGATCAGCTCAGTAAGTGGTTTGCAAGTGACTACTTAAATGGTTGGCAGATGGCCAGCTACTGGCATGACCTGGTGCGCCTTGGCTACCGGGAAAATAGCGGTGTGTTTTTGAGTTTAGGGAGTGAATTACCAGCGCCATTGCGCAGTGTGTTGTTTATTGGTGTGATTGGTTTGCTGTTGGTGGCGATTTTACTATACACATTGAAAAGTGAGGACTTGAATCGTAACCAGATCACTGGCTTGTCTTTGGTGTTGTCTGGCGGTGTGAGTAACCTGATTGATCGGGTGCTTAACAATGGTGCGGTGATCGACTTTCTCAATCTGGGGATCGGTGAATTGCGAACGGGGGTGTTTAATATTGCTGACGTAGCGATTATGTGCGGTGCCGTGATGTTGATACTCTGTACGACCCACAATCAAAACGTTGCTGCGCAGAAAACCTGAAGCCAAACATACACCGTCAAAGTGGTAAATGTTAGCTGGCGGGCAACTCGGATGGTTTGCTGAGCAGATAGGCCATGACCATCAGCTCGGTTAACGCGACGCCGACCAGTACAAACCAGGGCGCGGTGGTCATGCATAAGATCACAAAGCCAAATAGCATCCCTAAACCCGCGCCCCATTTGCCTTTGACTGGCACAACTTGATGGGATTGCCAGGCAGCCAGGGTGGGACCAAATTTGGGATGAGCCAGCAGCCAGTTGGCTAATTTGGGGTTAGAGCGGGTAAAGCAAGCCAGTGCCAGAATAAAAAAAATCGTGGTTGGCATCACGGGCAGCGCCATGCCAATAAAACCCAGCGCCACACATAAGATCCCGGCAAGGTGTAACCAGAAGCAACGGTTAAATAGTTTTTGTGCGTGTTTTTTCATCGCAGTCCTTCCCGGTATTATCCCGTGTGTTGATCATCGGTGTGACCTATACCAATTTCACTTAATACCTGGTCTATTTGAAGGAGCAAATATGACGCCAACAGCGTTAAAAATTTCTCATTTAGAAGAACTAAATAGCAAAATTTTTGCCTTGTTATCGACTATATTTTCTCGCCTCAAAATAGAACACTTAATTAAGCAAATTGGTATTGCTTTGTTCATTATAGCTAAAAACAAACAGACGAATAGTCGCTGTAATATTTTCGCGCTGTGTGTAATATTTACCCAAGTTGGTGATGAGGTGGTGTGTGATATCTATGCACTATGAAGCGTTAAGCAGCGGCCGAAACGCCGCTGCTGGTGGCACTTAGAAGTAGTAGCCTATGTTTATATTAAAGCGGCGCTCAGTTTCATCGCTGTTACCCGCAATGGAACCACCTACGAAGGGTTGGTTTTTGGCAAGCACATAATCTATGTAGCTAAAGAACGCACCCGCAGAGAGAGAAACACCGGTGACGTTCATCCAGGTGTCTTCGCTGTCGTCCGATTTATCGTAGATAATGCCGTAGTCATTGTAGAATTGCAGCCCTGTGATTGGGCCAAATTGTACCGGTAAGCTGTATGCGATATTGGCATTGCTCATCGTTGCCTCGGCAGCAATGGAATCAAAAAATGCATACGCGCCGACGGCCATACGTGTGGCAGGTGTATCGACATCGTATTCGTACTCACCGTGCTGTAATTGCAGGTTCCAGGGGCCATAGTTGCCGTTGAAGTGGATAGCCCAGGCCATGTAATCACCGGCTCTTTCGGTCCCGTCGTGCAGGCCACCACTTAAACCAGAGACGCCCAGCTCGGTGGTACCGCCTTTATGCTTGAAGTGATAGGCATAGCGGCCGGCAAAGGTGTTGTATTCGCCCAGTGGCTGGGTTGGGTCATCATAGATGCCATCGCCGGTTTTGCGAAAGCCAACAATGTCGTAGGAATAGCGATCGCTGCGGTCTTCTACATAACCGTCGACACCGCCCAGTTCATCATTTTTGAAAAAGCCCAGATCCAGCTGCCAGTTGTCGGCAATTTTGCGTTTAAACAACACACCCATATCGTGGTCGTCTTCTAACCCAATATAATAAGTGGTGTTAAAAAAGTAATTGTGAGAATTATAAGGCCAGTTACCAAAGGGCACTTTGGTCATGCCCAGCTGTGCCTGCCAGTCTTTGGCAAAGTCATAATGTAAATAGGCATACTTAACGGCGGTCATGTAGTCGAAAAAGCGGATCTCGGCATTGAGGCCAAAACCGCCCACATTGCCGGAAAAGTTAAGCCGAAAAATATCGAAGTCAAAATCGCCGCCGCGATTTTTGTTGTCGTCATCATACGACGTGTGGCTGAGGTTAGTCCGCACAGCACCGCCCACTTTGATACTGGGCTTGGCAGGGTCGGCCTGGCGCGCTTTTTTATCGGCTTTGGCCTGTGCTTTTTCGCGTGCCTGTTCGCGTTCCATTTTATGCACTTTTTGCTGAAGCAGTTCAAGTTGCTTCTTTAACTGTGCCAGTTCATCTTCGCTGGCAATGGCGGGACCAGAAGACAACATCATAGCGCCGCAAAGAGCCGTCATGAGTCGAGAGCGTTTTAGCATGGGAGAATACCCGTATGGTTGAGTTAGTGAGAATAAATTATCTCTCAATAGCCTAGACCATTCACTCTTATGTTCCAAGAAATCCGCTATGAACACCAGGAATTTTCCCTGATCCTTTGGATAGTTGCGCAACTATAAACTATATTTTTGAGCAATAACGTGAATTTGATCAGCAACGCTATGGTATGTGCGTTTTAGTGTGTTGGCACAGCCAACCCATCCAGTGAGGAATCCACTCTATGACTATTTCGCAAAAGCTCAGACTGGCTTTTATCGTTGCCATCGTCTCGCCTATTTTAATTATCGCTGTGCTGATTGTGTCCCAGACGCGGCAACTGGCGCTCGATAAGTTCGTGGAGATGAGTGGTCGGGAAGCCCTTCAGGTCGATAATGGAATAGGTATGTTCTTCGATGAAATTGCGAAGAATGTCGAGTTCCTGGCGACCAACCCCAAGCTCACCCGGGCACAAAGCGACGTGCAGGTTTATACCGGTAATAGTACCGCGACTGCGCTTAACTCCCGTGCTGGCAGCGAGACAGAGCAGGCCGTTTATGATTTGTTTGAGCGCTTTGGAGATACCCATCCGGGGATTGCTTATATCTACTTTGGTAATACTGAAGGTGGTTATATTCAGTGGCCTCAGGGTGAAGTGAGTGCAAACTATGACCCTCGTCCCAGACCCTGGTATCGCAGCGGGCAAGCGGCCAATGGCCAAACTGCAATGACCGATGCTTATTATTGGGCACCGGATGATATGGCGATTGTTTCAACCGTGCGCTCCGTCAGATCCAATGGTCGGGAGATTGGTGTCACGGGCATGGATGTCTCATTACAGGGCCTGACTAAGATCATTCGGGAGGTCAAACTGGGTGAAACGGGCTATCTGATGCTGGTGGAAGACACAGATAAAATTCTGGTCGATGCCAAACATAGTGACTATCGGTTCAAAGATGTTAAACAAGTCGAAAACGGTCTGTATAAAACCCTTGCCAGTAATCAGTCCGGGCTGTATGAAATTCAGATTGATGATACTGATTACTTCGCCAGTATCTACACGTCGAAGAAGCTGGGCTGGAAGTTCATTGCATTTGTGGAACAAAGTGAAGTGATGGCAGCGGCCAATGCCATGACCTGGACGCTGGTGATCCTGAGTGTGGTGCTGGTGGCTTTGTTTGTGGTACTGGCTAACTATATCGCGAATGTGTTATCTGGCCCGATTGTGGAAGTCAGTGATGGCTTGACCGTCATCTCCCAGGGAGGTGGCGATCTGACGCAACGTTTGGAGGTCGACAGCAAAGATGAAACCGGCAAATTGGCGGATAGCTTCAACAGCTTTCTTAATTTGATTGCCCAGCTGGTGACAGATATTAATACGTGCGCTCAGCAGCTCAATCAAACGGCCGGCGCTACGGCCTCAGAGTCGGAGGAACTAACCAGTTCAACTGCGCAGCAACAACAAGCCCTTGAAATGGCTGCAACGGCCATTAATCAGATGGCGGCAACGGCCAACGAAGTGGCATCCAGTTGTGCGAATGCCGCAGAGCTGGCCACCCAAACTCAGCAGGCTTCAGAGCTGGGTCAGTCGGTGATGTCGGAGGCAGTAGACAGTGTGGTTGCGCTGTCAGATGTGATTAAGCGGGCAACGTCAGATATTAATCAGCTGGATAGTGAAAGTGAAAATATCATGTCAATTCTCAGTGTGATCCGTGGGATTGCTGAACAAACTAACCTACTGGCATTGAATGCAGCCATTGAGGCTGCCCGGGCCGGCGAGCATGGTCGGGGGTTTGCGGTGGTTGCCGACGAAGTCCGGGCTTTGTCTCAACGCACCTCAGAATCAACCGAAGAAATTGCCTCACAGCTCGACAAGTTGAGAAAAATGACAGAAGGGGTGTCGCTGGATATGCGCAGCAGTTTGACCCGCACAGATAAAACGGTTGAACTGACCGACTCTGCGCAAAGCCAGTTCAGCGAAATCACCCAGTCGATTCAAACCATCAGTGATCTAAATACACAAATCGCCACCGCAGCTGAGGAGCAGCAGCACGTTGCAGAAGACATTAACCGTAATGTGATTGAAATAAAAAATGCGGCCGACAGTGTCAGCGATGTGGCCAATAACACCAGCGAAAATGGCGATAAAATGCAGCGATTATCTGAACAACTGACCCGCCTGGTGGGCCAGTTTAAGGTGTAATAAGCGAGGGATGTGATGAAGATCACTCATATTCGATGGGTACCTCTTACACCGCCCGGGCAATTTAGGTAAGGTAGTGCCAGTTTAGTTTAAAAATAGGTGTTATATGGAACTTTCTGCCTCAGTAAAATTGGCACGTACCGAGTCCGGCCTGGAGTATTTTGACGTTAACGGACCTCAGTGTCAGGCTAAAATTTATCTTCAAGGTGCACAGATCACCGAGTTCATTCCAACAGGTCAGAAAAACCTGTTATGGGTATCCCAGGATGAAACCTACCTGGAGGGCCAATCTATTCGTGGTGGCATTCCCATTTGTTGGCCTTGGTTTGGCGTGCATGCTAATCCAGACTGGCCTGCGCATGGGTTTGCGCGTAAGCAGGTTTGGCGTGCAGAGCGTGTTGAAGAAGACGATGCTGCAATTCGCATTGTGTTGTCTTTGCCTATGATCTCTATTGACCGTACTTTCTGGCCTTTTGAGTCCAGTTTGACTGTCGAGTTTGTACTTAGTGACCGGCTTGAAGTTAAACTCTGCAACACCAATACTGGCAGTGAAACGTTTACCCTGACACAGGCGCTGCACACCTATTTTCCAACGCCAGCAATAACCCAAACCCGTGTGGATGGGTTGCAAGGGGCAAACTATATTGAGTTTGGTGAAGGCCCATTTGTTCAGAACGAAGTGGTCACCTTTGGCCGCGAAACCGACATGGTTTACACCCAGGCATCCGAAGTACAAATCATTGAAACGCCAGATGGCAAAATTGAAGTGGGCCGCGAACACTCAAGTTCTTGTGTGTTATGGAACCCCTGGATAGAAAAGTCCAAACGTCTGAGCAACTTCCGCGACGATGAATACCACACTATGTTGTGTCTGGAAGCGGCCAATGTGATGGATGATGCAGTGACACTGGCCCCGGGTGAATCCCACACCCTAACCACCAAAATCAGTTGGATTCAGTAAGACCGAAGCACGGCTTCGCAGCTTACTGAAGTGAGGGCATGGACGCCCGAACCTGATGCCCTCCACATGGAAGTGTGCCCACTCGTACCTCAATATAGACCGAAGCAAGGCTTCGCAGCTATCGTGCAAAGTCGTGCTTTAGCGCGGCCTTTGCGCAAGGTGAAATGAGCCGTTTTAAAGATCCTGGCACTGTTCACTTTGGTAACCTGATGCCCTCCACATGGAAGTGCCTACTCGTACCTCAATATAGACCGAAGCGAGGCTTCGCAGCTATCGTGCAAAGTCGTGCTTTAGCGCGGCCTTTGCGCAAGGTGAAGTGAGCCGTTTTAAAGATCCTGGCACTGTTCACTTTGGTAACTGGGTGCCTTCCATATGGAAGTGTGCCCACTCGTAGCTTTACACCAAGCCATGTTTGCCTGGGTACCACTTTAGCGCGCTGCACTGTTCACTGTTTTACACCCCGTCATCCCGTGCTCGACACGGGCACTACTAAGCTACTTAGCCAGTGAGTAGGTCACTTCTCATAGCGCTGTGCCTGCGGCATGGACACAAGCGTCTGTCGGACGCTTTTCGTCTCGGTCAATTTCCCGTATTCTGAACGCAGTAATAATCGGACAGGGAATACGATGGCAGTACTCATTGTGGATGACAATCCGGAGGTGCGCTTAAGCGCGGCATTTTTGCTTGAAGATCATGGTTTTGAGGTGTTTGAAGCAGAGCATCCAGACGTGGCTAAGCAGTTTTTGAGTTGTAAGCAAATAGAGCTGATCCTGCTCGATATGAATTTTACCCGCGACACCACATCCGGCAATGAGGGACTGGCATTTTTGAGCTGGTTGAAGTCGTTAGATGGTGCACCGGCGGTGATCTGTTTGACCGGCTGGGGGAGTGTGACACTGGCCGTGGAGGCGATGCGCCTGGGCGCCGCAGACTTTATCGAAAAACCCTGGCAAAACCAGCAATTGCTGGATGCGATCCGAAAGCAAAGTAAGCTTAGCGCGCTACAAACACAACAAAGTGTGATGGCAGATACTGAGGTCACGTTACCGGCTTATACGTGGCGCTCAGAGGCCATGAAAACCTTATTCAGGAAGCTGGAGCGGATCGCAGTCACTGACGCCAGCGTTTTACTGTGTGGTGAAAGTGGATGTGGCAAAAGTTACCTCGTTGATGCGCTACACAGTCAGTCGGCACGCCGAGATGGCCCTTTGATCAGTGTGAATATGGGCGCCATTCCCGAGAGTTTGTTTGAGAGTGAAATGTTCGGGCACACCAAAGGGGCGTTCACTGATGCTAAATCGCAGCGCAGCGGGCGTTTTGAACTGGCTGATGGCGGGACTTTGTTCCTTGATGAGGTTGCGACCATTCCGCTGACGCAACAAGCCAAGTTACTTCGGGTGCTGGAAAGTGGTGAATATGAGCGGGTCGGTAGCAGTCGCACAGAGCGTGCCGACATTCGTCTGATCTGCGCCACCAATAGTGATCTGGAAAAAGCGGTGGCCGCAGGGCAGTTTCGCAGCGATCTGTTGTATCGCATCAATACCTTTACCTTTGAGCTTCCGCCATTGCGTGCACGGTTGGATGACATAGTGCCACTGGCCAATTATCTGCTTGCGCGCCACGCGGCACGTTACAATCTCGACACTAAGGCACTGGATAGTGAGGCACAGGCTGCATTGCTGGCCTACCGCTGGCCCGGTAACATTCGTGAACTTAGCCATGTGATGGAGCGAGCTTTATTGCTCAGTGAAGGGGCACAGATCGGTGTTGTGGACTGTCAGCTGCGTCTGTCCAGCCCTGAACCCGAGCTGTCGTATAATGAGGGGGCACATCCGTCGGGCCGGACGCTGGCGGAGGTCGAGAAAACCCTGATAGAACAGACCCTGGCACTGCATCAGGGCCAAGTCAGTGAAGCAGCCCGGGCACTTGGGCTGACTAAGTCCTCTTTATACCGCCGACTGGACAAATACGGGCTGCGCAATGAAAGCTAACTTTGAGCGCGGGCTACATGTGCATCTTGCTATGCTGGGCTTAGTCGTCGTGGCCCTGTTGTCATATTTATTGTGGCAGCAGGCGATGCCATGGTGGCAGAGTACGCTCATAGCGGGGGGCGTCAGCGGACTATTGTGGCGTCTGCAAATACAGCGTCTGGCAAAGTTGGAGAGCATTTTTTCGCGCGCACACTGGCAGCTTGAGGCCATGCAACAGGCGGATTTCAGTCAACAGATCCGGCCCCATTTTCGTTCCGGGCAGGTGGCGGCATTTGAGCAGCAGTTGATAGCGCTGGGCGAGCAGTTACATCATCAAAAGTCGCGTTATAATTCACAGATCTTTGTTATTTATCAGCTGATCGACAAGCTCAATACCCCGATCCTGGTTTTTACAGAAGAATCACGATTAAGCTATGCAAATCAAGCTTTTGAATCCTTGTATAGACAACCTTGGCAGCATTATAAAGGGGCAACAGCCCTGTCTCTGGGGCTGGAAGAAACGCAGCAGGGGTGGCAGTTTGTCAGTCACACACAGGGAGCCCGCTGGCAGCTGCACAGCAGCTATTTTTATGAGCAAGGCAAGCGCCACAGTTTACTGGTCGCGCTGGATATTACCAAAGCGCTGAGGCAAAAAGAGCTGGCAGCCTGGCAGCAACTGATCCGAGTGATCAGTCATGAAATACGTAACTCGCTGACCCCGGTGAGTTCATTGGCGCAAAGCCTGGCGGAGCGTGCAAACTCAGCCAGAGAGCGACAAGCACTGGGGGTCATTGAGCAGCGTTGTCAGCATTTGCAGCACTTTGTTGCCCGTTATGGCGAGATAAGTAAAGCCATTGAGCCTCAGGTTCAGCAGGTGCAGCTCCACCCGTTGTTTACGTCAGTGCAGGATTTATTTGCATCACAGCACCCGGCACAGTGTGTAGCACTGGATTGCCAGGCGCAGCAGTGTCATTGCGATCCGCAGTTGCTTGAGCAGGTCCTGATCAACCTGGTTAAAAATGCCATCGAAGCCAATCAGACTGCCACACCAGCAGGCCACCAGGTACTGATACGTAGCTATTACCTCAGCCCGGCGGTGGTGATAGAGGTGGCGGATGAAGGGGGCGGATTTGCCAATCTCGACAATGTGCTGACGCCGTTTTATTCCACCAAAACCGAGGGACAGGGCATTGGGCTGACCTTCAGCCAGCATGTGATTGAATGTCATGAGGGCCAGTTTGATGTTGGCAACGAACAGCGAGGTGAGCGAGTGGGTGCGGTTATTAAGATGACACTCCCTAGTTGATAATAATTATCATTTGCGTATAATAACCCTCATACTGATCTTAACCTATGCTGCCGTCGTATTATCATGCCAGCAAACCCTGATCCGGGAGTGGTCTATGTTGGTTTTAATCCCTTTAATCGTATTTATTGTCGCGGCTGCGTGCGTCAGCCAACTGAGGCTAGCGCGTTTGATGACGGCCAGGCTCAGAGGGTTGCTTGCCTGGAGTAGTGCGGGCATTCTGGCACTGGCAAAAGTGTACGCCGGGTTGAGCTTGTCTGCAGCTTTTGCGGTATTTATCGTCGCCGGTGGCATTTTACATATGGTCAGTTCGCTTGATCAGCACAGCGATGCTTGAGCTGCATTGGGTTAAAGTGTTTCAAAAGATAAATACCTACTGATTCTTAAGCACATTTTTTGCCATACTAAGCGCAACTTTGGATCACTTCATCGAGGATGAGCATGGTTGTGCAATTGATGAGAACTTCTTTTGCTGCGTTGTGCGCTGCATATTTGCTGCTTGTTGTGAGCACTCAGGCTCGCGCCAATGACTGGCAAACCCTTTATACCGAGCACTTCAGAGTACACTATACACCGACCCAGCAGGCATGGGCGCGATCCGCAGCCGTTGAGCTGGAGTTGGTCAGAGATTTGGTGTTACAGCAACAGGGTCGGGCCCTGGATAGTATTGCCGATGTGGTGGTGTTTGATCCCATCAATGGGGCAAATGGCTTTGCATTACCCAGTACTGGCACCCCGCTGATGGCGTTGTTTACCACGCCGCCACAGTCAGACTCTGTGATTGCCAATAGCCCGGGCTGGCAGCAACTATTGATCCTGCATGAATACATCCACCTGGTCCATTTATCTCAACCCAGCCGCAGTGTGTGGCGTCAGCACCTGCGCGACTGGTTTGATATTTATGATCTTTCCAGTGCGGTATTACCCCGCTGGGTTGCAGAAGGGTATGCCACCTTGTTGGAATCTCGGTTGACGGGTCGTGGCCGCCTTTATGATAATTACAGCGAGGCCTTGCTGCGTGCGTTTGCCCGTCAGGGGGCCTTGTTGTCTTACGGGGCGCTGAGCAATGGGGATGGCAGTTACCGCTCCAGTGCGATGGCTTATTTGCTGGGAGTGAGGTTTTTGGCCTGGCTCGAGGACAAGCATGGGAAAGAGACGCTGGATGCTGTCTGGACGCGTGTTCATGGCGTACACAAGCGCAGCTTTGCCAGCGCCTTTGAAGGGGCATTCGGACAAAGTGCGCCACAGCTGTATCGTCGCTTTATCGCGGAATACACCTACCTTGCTATGACTCAAGAGCGCGACCTGGATACGCTGAACAGCCCATTATGGCAAGAGTTTGACTATGCGGCGAACGATCCCGTGTTGTCCCCGGATGGCTCGCAAATTGCGTTGACAGAGCGCAGCCGAGATGGAGAGCGCTGGCTCCGGGTGTATAAAACCGAAGACAATATTGAAGCCAAACAAGCCTTCGACAAAGCACAACAGGCCATTTTGGCTGCGGACCCCACAGACATTGCGGATAAGCCCCCGGCCGTGTTTAAGCGTGAGCAGGTGGCTGAGCTGGCGGCGCGTGATTTTGCAGGCATACAATATCCGCAGTGGCTGGATCAGGAAACGCTGTATTTTATTGCTCGCGCGCGCGTTGATGAGACGCGGGGCAACCGGGTCAACGATTTGTATCGCTGGCATATTCCCAGCGGTGAGGTGACGCGACTAACGAAGTCGCTGGGGATCCGCCGTTTTACTTTGCTGGACGCAGATACGCTGTTTGCTGAGCAGGTACGTAGTGGATTTTCTGAATTGGTGCGGGTCGAGATCAGCAGCAACACCGTCACACCACTGTCGGCGCGCAACCTCGGCACTGTGTACGATTATCCGCAGCTTGCCCCTGACAAACGTCAGCTGGCCTACCTGAAAACCGCGCTGAACGGCAACTGGCAATTGTATATACAAGACTTGCAATCCGGCACAGTGCGCGGTGTCCCTATGCCGCAGGGGTATCAGTACCTGACAGCACCCAGCTGGCAAGCAGACGGACAAGGGCTTTACTTTATTGCGGGCCTGAATGGCCAGCTAGGTGTGTATCGTTACGATATAAAGCAAAACAGCCTGTATCTGATCACCGCCGGACAAGCGGTTTTTGAACAACTGGTACCCCGGGCGGATCAGCCGCTGTTATATACTCAATCTACGCCGCAGGGCACGCGATTGCATGCGCTGGATAGTGAGATCACGGAACAGCCGGTCACTGCCCTCAGTGAGGATTTTGCTGTGCCGCTGGGTAAAACCGATGCCGTAGTACTGCCTGAAGCACAGATTTATGACGCTGAGGAGCACGCTATTACCCACAGTGATTATCAGTGGCTGAAGCAAAATGCGTCTGTGGCATTATCGGCGCAGGCCAGCACTGCTGCCAGTGAATTGCTGAGCGTGGGCGTCAAAGGCAGCGATCTGCTACAGCAATTATCTTGGCAACTGGGACTGACACAGAGCAGCGACAATGTACTGGATGGCAGTTTTGCCGCGCTGCGCTACCGCTGGGGAGACTGGCGTTTTGATGCCCACCTGAGCAACTACCGCTTAGACAGCCGTCACCAGCATGGTGAGGCACAGCTGGTCAAGTTGCATGGCACAGGACTGAGCACCAGTATGAGTTATGAGTGGCGCTTTGATACCTTGTCTGTTGCGCCTTTTGCTGCGGTTACTCACTATGATGATGAAGGCGGTGAGGCCGTGACGACGCAGTGGACCGGGCTGGAGCATGGCTGGCAATACTACCAACAGGATTCTGCCCTGGGCTATCGTCTTAAAGCAGCCATATTGAGTGGTGACAGCCAGGGACACGGTTATGACTGGCAGGGATATGGCAAGGTGTGGGACTGGCCCTGGTTTGCGGGTGTGCAGTCTCAGTATCGTGACGCTCAGTTGCTGCGTCTGGGCGGGTTTGATAATAATATTCTCAGTGGTCGCACCCGCAGCGATCTGGTGCTCAGCCCCGAGCTGCCTTTTCAGTTTGCCACCGGCCGGCATTATTACGGCTATGAACTGGCATCCAGCTGGTCACTGGGTCAGCCCAGACTCTTTATTAAACACCACCGCCTTGATGGTCAGCGGATCGCGAAAAGCTATGGGGTGAAGTGGCAAGTTGACCTGAGTCAGCAAGTGCTCGGATGGGCAAACTGGTTTGCGCCTGCCGGGATGACCGATCTGCATTTTGATTTAGGTGTTGCCCGGGTGGAAAGCGATCTGGCAGAGGACTCACTGCGTGCCTGGTTAGGGCTGTGGTACGCGTTGTGAGGGTCAGATAAATAAAAAGGCAGCCTGTGCTGCCTTTTTAGGGAGAAAAGTTTAATTCAGTATTACTGGTAATCCGCAACCAGGCTCAGACCTGAGTAAGCGTTGTAGGCACGAATACCGACCCAGTAACGACCTGCACCATCGTTGCGTGTACAGTTTTCGGTGTTACCCCAACGGTACGGACGACAATCATAAGTGCTGGTAGTGGGTTGTGCATCTTTACGTACGTACAAGTCAGCATCACCGCTGCCACCTGAGATATCAAAGGTGATGTTGGTAGCGCCCGCTGGCACGTCGAAGTAGAAGTAAGTCATCTCGCCACGTGCAGCTGACAGGCCAGTTCTTGCTACGCCTTTTTGCAGCTGATCTTCACCACCTGGGCCATAGACAGGCACTTGCTTCGAGGTTGTCGCAGTTGCACCTGTGCTGTCTGTTACAGTTAGTGACACTGTGTAGTTACCGCCAGCGGCATAAGTGTGGCTTACAGAAGCGCCAAAGCCTGTTGCGTTGTCACCATAGTTCCACTCGTACTGAGAGATAGCGCCATTCGGTGAGCTAGACGCGCTGCCGTCAAAGCTACATGCCAGTTCTGTACAGTTGGCTGTAAAGTCGGCTACTGGCATTGGATCGCTGTTGTTGTCGCCATCCGGAATACCATTGAAGTGGCTCGATACTTCAGGCCAGATTTTGCTGATTTTAACACCCTGGTTAGTACAGCCACCGAAGTGGTGCAGTGCAATAACCTTGTTGCTTGATGCAGCCAGAACCGGTGAGCCAGAAGAACCGCCAATGGTGTCACAGTAGTAGCCCATGTCTGTGCCAGTGCCGCGGCCATTGGCTGTTACGACGTCAGCTTCACAGTTGCCGCTGCTGTTCTGATCTGACTCAATGGCCAGCTCTTTCGGGTTACCTGAACCGTGCTGTGGAATATAGATGCGCTCGCCTTGTGTCGCATCGCGAACATCCAGACCAAAGTAGCCAAATGGCGCCGCTTTGTTGAACTCGTTGATGGTGAACAGGGTGTAGTCCAGTGTGTAGTCTGAAGACAGGAAGTCTTTACCTGTGACTTTCACTACAGTTTCAAGGTTTGAACCATTACAGCTGGTGTGCTGGTAGTTGAACCATACTTCCGTGTTGGCCAGCTCAGACGCAGAACCCACACAGTGCTCGTTGGTGAACATGCGGTTGTCCGGGCCAACACGCCAGCCAGTACACAGGCCGCTACCGTTCATCAGCAGGCGAGCAACCGGACGTGAACGTTCAAATTCAGTGGGGTTTGAACCTGCCCAGCACTGTACGTCACGACGCTCATTAACACCACACGTTGACTCAATGCCCACGTCGGTTGACGCGTTCATGGTTTCCATCATCGGCGTGTTTTCTGTGCCATGGTCGTAGAAATCAATCACTGCTGGCGTGATTGCCTGAGTTGAAATTTGTCCCGAATCAGACGCGCTACCCGGTGTATATTCAACGATTGCCGTTTCAGCAGAGATAGACATGGCTGAGAAGCTCGTTACGCCGTCGTCTCCCAGTTTGCTGTTCACGGTTGCTGCATGCATATTCGCTTCAGTGTACTCGTAGCGTTCGCTGCCATCTGCTGAGCGCACAACCAGTTTGCCGCCATTGGCCAGGTTCACATTTTTAAAGTGTAGTTTGATGTAGCTGGCATCAGGGTGGGTGATGGTGCGTGTGATCACTGTGCTGCCTGTGCTGCTGAGTGTCGCAAACTCCTGACCGAGCGAAATGTTGGCATCGGCACGGGCACCAATGATGGCTTTGCTGGCCTTACTGGTGTATTGCATCATTTGTGCTTCTGTCAGTGGCGCAGTGTTTTGAGCCAGTGCTGCGGTTGAGAGTAAGCCGAGCGCAGAGACAAGATAGGTTAGTTTCATTGCTGTTCCTTTTCACTTGTTGTTGAATGATTTTTTAGAATAAAAAGTTATTGAATAAATTTCGCACAGGTACAAAGGTAATCACAAAATCAGTTGTTGTAAAGAAAGTGATAACAAAAAATTAATAAAGTAAATCATCACTCCTCATTTAAGTACTGTATTCATGCGTGTTTTGGGTAAAAAATTTTTATTTTTACAGTGTTTTCTCTGTATTTTATTCCTGCTTTGCGGGCTAAAGGTGTGTTTTTCAGAGAAAATCAGCAAATATCAAAGATCTTTCTTTGTTTTAGAAGAAATTACGTCAAATCGTCTTGGGGATCAGAACGCCTGACATTAATGTTAACGGAGACTTTACATGTTCGTTAATGCAGGGCCAAGCAGCTGTAATGGTGAGGTAATAATTGATCGCGGGCAAACCCTTACTCAGAGTTGGGCATGACGTTGTGCGTTGAGGAGTCGCACTGGCTGCGTACGCAGCCAGCTCATCGGCACTGTCATTGCTCTGTGAGTGACTGCAACATGCTGTGTTTGGCGGTGAACACCCGGCTTTTTTCTGGATCTGAGGTTTTCTCTATTGCCTGCTCAAGCAGCTGACGGGCTGTATCATGGTCGCCCTGCAGGTAACTGATCTTGGCCAGCTCAAAATACGGTTCAGGCAGGTAAGGGGTTTCCTTTACCACGTTAACCAGCAGGCGGGAGGCTTTTTTTAGCTGGCCTTTGGCAATGGCACTGCGTGCATTCATCAAAAAGTCGAACGGGGTTTTGGCATCATCTTCGAGCTGTTGCTCAAGGCGTGCAGCCAGCGCTGTTGCCTGTTGCTCTTTCGCTAAGACCAGGTAATTTGACAGCAGATTATGGCTGATCAGGCGATGTTGGTCGGCATATTGATAAATGGTTTCAGCGCCTTTCAGATCGCCGGCCCGACGGTGCAGTACGGCAGCGATATTGATCAGCTCCGGGTCGTCAGGAGCATAACTGCGGGCGCGCAGAATTCGGGCGGCACTGAGGTCAAACTCATCTGCCAGCATGGCTTTCACGGCCAGGTTAGCGTAAAACTTGGCGACCAGATCTTTGTACCGGGCTGACGCCACAAATATGGCATCCTGCGCCGGGAAGTAGTCAATGACGGTGCCTGGGCGTATCAGTGTGATCCAGTCTTCTTGTTCCTGCTGCTCAGGTGCCAGCAACTTGGTTTTAAAGTGTGACGAGATCAGTATGGTATCGGCGACTTGCTGATATACCGGGGCCGAGGCCACTTTGTGATATCGGGTGTCTATACCTGCTACAAAGGCATAGGCCTGAGTCAGTACGGCGAGTGAAATACAGTTGCCACCACCGTATTGTAACGATTCTGTGGCGCTGTAGGTTTCGCCCCGATAGTGGAACTCTTCCAGCTGATCGTGCAGGTATTCAAAAATGATCCGGTCGCCGCGCATTCCCGCTAAAATATGTTTTTGATAGTAGGTCAGAAAGGCTTGTTGCTCTTGTTCCGGCAGGGTAAAAATTGATTGCTCATCGAGTACCGCCACCGGGTTAAACAGGGCATGGTTAAATGGCATGTCCGGCCGTGGTGGCGGTGTTGTGGGACGTTTTTGTGGGCTGGCACAGGCGCTCAGCAGCACAGTGAACAGGCTTAATAGCCACAGGCGAGCAGGCATTGTCATACTCCTTAGACATGCATTGTGCGTATCCGCTTGGTCGCGGTTTTTGTTATTATTGTGCTTTGACTCTACACCTATCCTAATGATCTGCCAACGAGTTTGTGGTTTGGGTGGCTGGATAATATACGCATGCAAGCGTTTAAGCCGCTATCCCGTATTTGAAAAGGTTGCAGCTCTTTGGGCACCGTAAATGGTCGCCCGTAATGAATACAGGAGCAGCGTGATGACAAGCCTTAAAAAGCTACTCTGTAATTGCTACAGAGCGTTGATGCTGGCGTGACTTAAGAGCCACGCCGGGCTGTCTTAGATGCATTCCCCTGTTATGAATCAATTCATAATTCAGGGCAGCAAAAAGCGCACAGGCTTATTTTAACGCCTGAGTTGATGTTGTTACAGTAATCAACAAATCTGCCACTAATCTAACCATCGCTCGTTGTTGTTTTGTTTTTAACCTTTACAGGGTCTATTGGAGCACTTTTTGGCAAGTTCGGTGTACTTCCCCCGCCGACGACAGCACCCCCCATTATTTTATTTAACAAGTTATGTTCTACTTTCTTCATTTACAGGTACTCCGTATGATTTTTTTACACTTACAATGTATGAGATTAGAGCCAAGACAGCCAGAGTATGTAAGGTGTACTGTACTGGTGTCCACAAATGATAATATATGAACGGATAGCTTAAAATATCATAGTAATAAAGCTGGATTTCTATCCAAATTGAGACATTTAATAGGATTGAAACAAATGAAAGCACACAAAGAACACATTCTGGGATTGTTAAGTTATACTTTTCTCTAGCCAATTCAAAAAATCTAAGCTTTGTCGCACGGTGTAGCTTCTCGGCAATTACACCCCTCGACAGTATGGCCATTAGATAAAAAAAGTTTAGAAATATACACCACAAATAGTAGTGTCGAGTCCATTGCTTGACTATTGGATCTGAAACTATATCAACTGTTGTTAGTATTCCGAGCAGGATGAAAAACCATCTAGCGTTGTGAAGTTTCCAAGTAAGAACTAGCCCCACTACAATAGCTATAACGACTGGGTATTCAACAACATGCATCAGTCTTCTCCCTTGTCTTCTGCGTTTGGTTCCATAGGTGGTTCTTTCTGTTGAGGCTTTTTAATTGTTCTTTTTTCTGCGTTATCGGCCAAAAAGCCAAAAAAGCTTTTCCAGTCTTTACCAAAGATCATCAGGATATCCAGCAATTGCTCCAGATCCATGATGGTTTTACCACTTTCCCAATTGGAGATGGTGGACTGATCAACCGGGACGGACATTTTCTTGGCCAGCTCGGCTTGCGACATTTTTTGTTGTATTCGCAAACTACGCAGTGACGCCTGAATGTCCCTTCGGGCGCTGTTTAGCCAGTTCAATCGTTGACGTGAATTCATTGTACATCCGTATATGAATATTAAAACAGTGAAGTTACATTTTGTTTCTTATTATTATACGGGGGGTAATTTAACAGCTGTTTAAAAAATGTAAAGTATCAATGTACTGCTTTGTACCTGATTACTAATTAGGTTCCGCTCTAAAAGTTTGTTTTAGTTACATTGATTTAGGTAAAAATCATGAGTTGTAAGGGGTTTTTAATTGATGTTGCTACTCTCCGGCTCTGATGCACTTTATGAATGGATTCATGGCCAGTACCTGTGAATATGTAAACGGGTGTTACCCATGACGTTATGATTTACTTTATGACGTTTTTTCAACAGCGTATTTTGCGGATAAAATGGGGAGTAAATGACGCATTTTTTGCATGCGGGCCAGCGCTATATTCAACTCGGAGAAGAGCAGTACAGCCTGGTTGAGATAAAAAAGTCATCTGTTTCAGTGCTCTGACCAGTTTTGTGGTTCGAGAAACTCATCCTTTTTACCCAGTCTGAGTCCATAGTAATTGCACAATTGTGGCTTATAAATTCCATGATCAAGATTTCTTTGCGCAAATCTTTACTTAACTCATGGAGACTAACATGGTGGTTTATCAAAAGGCACTCCTGGCAGCGGCACTTTCGCTGACCTTGCTGCCCAACAACGCGCTTGCCACGCGGCTGGCTGCACCAGGCGCCTACTGTAATGGCCTGGATCGGACCCAGATAGACATCGGTGAGCATGTTGAAAATCAATATATGGTTTATCTGGCATTGAGCCCTAAGCTGGCTGACACCGCGCTGACCGTGAGGGGAACCCAGAATTCGATTGTGGTCTCGTACGGTGGCCGCTGTGAAGTGCTTAACGGCAGTAGCTATAACGGGCTGCACGTGAACCTGCCGGACAGCGGTGAATATTACAATGGTGCGAATCTGGACTTTCATCAGCAGGTTTATGGTGGTGAAGGGAACGACACCATTCTCACCGGCAATAAAGTCGATTATGTGTACGGAAACGGCGGTAATGACCAGATCTATACTTTTAGAGACTATGAGCGCGTGGACGGTGGTGCCGGTGCGGACTGTGTTGAAGAAGGGGATGAAGGCACGATCCAGAGCCGATTCGAAAATGTTGAATCAACCAGTTGTGCTAACTATGCGCCGGCCAGTTGTGAAGGCCTGGACCGTGCAAAGATTGCCGTTGCCGATGATAACTCTTTAAACCCGTACATGAATTACCTGTCGGTGTCACCGAGTGTGAGTGGTGAAAAGCTGACGGCCGAAGGGGACGATGCCTTGGTCACTGTGTATTACGCAGGCAGCTGTGAAACCTTTGATGTGAGCAACCACAACGGCTTTCAGGTAAACCTGGCCGATAGCGGTGAAGAATACGACGGTACGGCGCTGAACTGGCATCAACTGGTGTACGGCGGTGATGGTAATGACACCATCCTAACCGGTAATAAAGTGGATTACGTGTATGCCGGTAAAGGCGACGACATCATTTACACTTATGGCGATTATGAGAAAGTAGATGGTGGCACGGGCATGGACTGTCTGACCGAAGGGTCAACTGGCAGTATCCAGAGCAATATCAGTGGTATTGAGCAATACACCTGTACGCCAGTGGGCGATGTACCAGCCAGCCTGACGACAGCCTATGAGCGTTGTCATATTCAGACTGGTAGCTTTGACAGCGAGCTGAGCAATGGGGTGTGGAAACTGCGTGCGCTGGACAGCAATCTGACTCTGTTTGTTGAAGAGCACGATGAATATGTGTTTGCTTACTCAGCTGGCTATCAACACTGTGCCTTCAGCAACGCCGTAGAAGAAGTTGAGGTGCAGCTATCGAATGGCAACGATGTCCTGGCGGCAAGCGGTGTGGGTCGTGATATGACAGTGTATGGCCTCAATGGTAATGACACCATCCAGACGGGTCGGGGTAATGACCTGATCTTTGGCGGTGACGGTAAAGACAAGATCCGCGCAGGCGATGGTAACGACTGGGTGGCCGGTGGCTCTGAGATAGAGACTGATCACGACGGTGTGGTACATCGCGTGCGCATCAGTGGCTACAATAATGACGGCGCAGACGACATCAAAGGCGAGAACGGTAACGATGTGCTGTTCGGCAACCGGGATGGCGATGACATCTCAGGTGGTGACGGTGAAGACATCATCTTTGGTAATGATGGTAACAGAGACCGCCTGTCTGGCAACTCAGGCGCTGATATTATTGTCGATTCCGGTGGCGGCTCATGGGGCAATCGTGCCAAATCCTGGGGTGGTAGTGGTCAGGACATTCTGGTCTGTGAACGCGGCCATTGTGAACTCAGCGGCGGCGGCAGCAAAGACTTCTTAGCGGCAATTTCGACTCACTCAGATATTGGTCTGTATGGCGGCGGTGGCGGCGATATTCTCTTCGTACGCGGTGATGAGATCCCGTCAGGTACCGGTGGCAGTGGTAACGACTTAATCTATAACGAGTGGAATGACCGTGATATCAGTGGCTACGTGAGCAGTGCCAAGCATAGATCAGGCTACTTTGATCGCGCAGTCCGTAAAGCGGGCAGTGGCATGTCATCACGTCACGAAGAAGTGCTGAGACTGAAGCAGTTCTACAATGAGAAAGGCTACAGTGAGTTTAAAGGTCGTATTGCTGATCTGGTTGACGAAGACACCTTTGAAGCCTGGCTGAACAACCGCAGTAAGAGCGTGTACGACTTGCAATAACACTGACAGTGCTTTTACAAAGCACATATTAATTACTTGAGGTCCGTAATAGGATCCGTCCCGAGTAAGGGGGAAGTCTGCGACTTCCCCCTTTTTCTTGCCCGACTGTGGCAGCGAAATGAAGCAACCGCTTTTGCCGTCTGTCATGACCCTCTTTACCCCCGTTCCAATTCCGGACAACGCGTCCGCTTTCGCCGAAATTGGCAGTGTGATTTATCTAACTGTATGATTTTTAAGTTATAAAAGTTTGGCACGAAACTGGCTCTGAGGGTGACAGAGATAATGTTTACGGAGCTGAGAATGGATGTAATTAAACCGCCTGAACCCACCAAGCGCTGGCGTCGCTGGATGTGGGGGCTGGTCGCCTGTGCTTTTGGTGTGAGTGTCTGGCTGGCTGGCCCCAGCGATCAGATCACCCGGCTGGGACGGCATGAAGTGCTGATTGCAACTGTCGAAAATGGGCCTCTATTGATTGGTGTGGACAGCTTTGGCGTGCTGCGCAGTGCGGAGCAACACTTGATCACTGCCGACAGTGATGCGGTGGTGAAACAGATCCACCTTAAAGCAGGCGCGTCTGTATCCGTCGGAGAGGTCATTGCGACGCTCGATAATCCGGACCTGTCACTGGCGGTTGCGCAGGCACAACAGGCTTTGCAAAGCAGTGAGATGGCACTGCAACAGCTTACACTGAATCAGCAGCGGGAGTTTCTTAGTGAGCAAACGGCACTGGATAAATTAACCGGAGATCTGGCAACTGCCCAATTACGGCAGCAGGCTGAGCAGGGGCTGGCTGAAAAAGGGATCATTTCACACCTGGCATTTGCTCAGACTCAGTCCCGTGTTGCCAATCTGGTCCGTCAAATGCAGAGCGCACGACAGCGTCTGGAACAGCTAAAAAAGCTCCATGCCAGTGCGCAGCAGCTGGCATCGCAGCGTATTGTTATCCGGCGCCAGGAGCTGGCGCGCAGCCGTGCTAGGTTAGCTGCATTGACTATCACGGCCCCCGTTGCGGGTATTTTGGAGCGTATGCCACTGGCGGTGGGCCAACGCCTGACAGTGGGCGACGAAACCGCATTGATCGGCAGCCAGACGCAGCTGTTGGCTGAGCTGCGCGTGCCGCAGTCGCAGGTGCAAAAAGTGCTGCCGGGGCAGACGGTGACCGTGCGGATCCGTGAGCAACAGGTCACAGGCACCGTGGGGCGGATTGATCCTGTGGTGGCAGAAAACAGCGTGAAAGTGGAAGTTGCGCTCCCTCAGACGCTTCCCAAAGCGGCCCGACCTATGCTCAGTATTGACGCCAGTATCACCGTGGCTGAGCTGGATCAGGCTTTATATATTCGTCGTCCGGCCAATGTGCGTGAACAGCAGACAGTGCAGTTGTATCGTCTGCGTGAAGACGGCACCACTGAGTTGAAGACGGTGCAATTTGGCGCGCTGGCTGGTCGCTATGTGGTGATAGAGCAGGGCGCCGAAAAAAACCAACGCTGGATTATTTCTGATTTGAGTAACCTGGCACAACAGGGCGTGCAGGTTGCACTGAATTAAAGGTTTAAAGGACAACTATGGCACAATGGGGTGTCGGTTTGTCAGCGGGGATAGTATGACACAGATAATAACAATGCAGGACATCAGCAAGGTATTCGAAACCGAAGCACTGCAAACACATGCTTTGCGTCAGGTGAGCCTGACCATAGAGCAAGGCGAGTTTGTTTCCATCTCTGGCCCGTCCGGATGTGGTAAATCCACTTTGTTGTCTATTATGGGCTTGCTGGATGAAGCTAGCAGTGGGCAATACCTTATTCAGGGGATTGAAGTTGGCAGCCTGACCGCCGATCAGCGAGCAGAATTAAGAAACCGCCACATCGGGTTTATTTTCCAGTCTTTTAATCTGATTGATGAGTTGTCGGTATTTAATAATGTGGCATTGCCGCTGCGTTATAGCGAGACCCGATTATCACGTGCAGAGGTGCACAGTCGCGTACAAAGCTGTCTCGACAAGGTAGGGTTGTCGCATCGTGCCGGGCACAAGCCAGATCAGCTCTCTGGTGGGCAGCAGCAACGGGTTGCCATTGCCCGGGCCTTGGTGGCACACCCCAGCATTTTACTGGTGGATGAACCCACAGGTAACCTCGACTCTAAAAGTGGTGACGCGGTGATGCAATTGATCGCGCAGCTGCATCAACAAGGGACGACCATTTGTATGGTGACGCATGACCCCAGGTATGCCGACATGGCAGCGAGGCAGATCCGTCTTCTCGATGGTGAAATTGTTGGCGGCAGCCACACTCATCGCACTGCACGCAGTGCGATTGCCTGAAGGAATGCTATAAAATGTGGTTAGATATTCAGGACGCGCTGAAGGCGTTGCATACCCGTTGGCGTATGACGGTGTTTTTTATTGTGTTGTTGTCCAGCGCCATGGCGGCCTTGTTGGTCGCCGGCGTGATTGCCTGGCAGGCACATGGTCCATTGCCTTATGACGCACCAGAGCAGCTTGCCTGGGTAGATGGTGAGTTGCGCAATGAGCAGGGTGAAGTGACCCTCAGCGAATCGCTGTCTGTTCCCGCTGCCTGGCATTTGCATCAAACGCCTGGGTTATTCGAGCTGGCCACACCACTTTATTACACGGATATGTTGTATGTGGATCATCCCGAACAGCCTAAAATTGCGACGGCACTGGTCGAGCCCGGTTATTTTTCCTTGTTTAATATGTCACTGCAAAGTGGCGATTATTTTGCTGCGTCGTCTTTACAAGGGCAGCAAGCGCAAAGTGCTGCTCAGGCCGTTGTCAGTGCGCGTTTTGCCCACCGTTATTTGCCGGGCCAGGAGGCCAGCGGGCAGGTGATCCAGCTCGATGATCGGCGTTTTCAGGTGGTGGGCATTCTGGCCGAGGACAGCCGGGAGCCGGAGCTGTTTCGGGCTGCACAGTATAGTGATGTCTTTTTACCCTTTTTTAGTCACACCGCGACCGACATGACCCCGTTTGCCGATATGGCGATCCGTAATAATGTACTGTTGGTCGGCAGGACCTTACCTCAGGCCTCCAGGGTATTACATTCAGAAACCATGCAGCTGAGTGCCCGCATCAATGCATTGACACAGCAATATGGATTTGGTGAAACAACCCTCCATCTGACACTGCGCCCGCTCGACACTAAACTCAAAGGGGCGCTACAGGATATGGGGCAATGGCTGGTTGGCGCTGCATTGGGCGTAATCGTGGTGACCCTGTGCAATTTGTTTGCACTTTATTTATTGGATTTTAAAAGCCGCCAGTCTCAGCTGGCGTTACATCTGGCACTGGGGGCGCGTCAGTCCCGATTGTTTCGTCAGGTGTTGTGCCATGCCGTTGCGCTGTTTGCACTGGCGGCTCTGGTAGCAACGGGGCTGGCACCGGGCTTGATGGCGCTGGTGCAATATTGGGGGGAGGATATTCTGGGCAGCATTACCTGGCTGCAATTGTCCTGGCCTGCTTACCTGGGGATGTGGTTTGTGGCGTTATTACTGGCCTGGGGGTTTGCTCGCAGTGTCTTTACCTTTGTTGACTTACGTGGGCTCAGGCAGCAACTCAGTGGCTCAGGTAAAGGTCAGGTAAAGCAATTACCGGGCTGGCTCAGTCAATTACTGATCAATGCACAATTGACGATAGGCATCGTGGTGCTGTGTTTTAGCATCTGGCTGTTAAGTCATTACGGTGCACAATTAGGTAAAGCACAGGGGTTTGATGACAAGGGCTTAATTCAGGTGCAGATGCAGCAACTGGACTTTGAGCGCGGTGAACAAAAAGCCCGGGCACGACGTCAGCTCAGTGAAGCCAATATTGCAACCTTGCTGGCTCAGCCCCAGATAGCCGCGGTCAGTCTGGCTGCCAATGATCCTCTGGAAATGTCGTGGGTCGAGCCAATCAGCACAGTGCCAGACAGTGCCCGGCAACTGACCGCTTTTGGGCAATGGAGTGGCGTGGGTTACTTTGCCACCGTTGGCCAACGTGTGCTGGCAGGTCAGGCGTTTAGTGCGGAACAACTGACGCTGGATGCTCCAGCTGAGGTGGTGATTATTAACCAAAGTCTGGCAGGTAAGCTAGGTTTGACGCTGCAAGATGTCGGCACCACTTTGTATTCTCGTAATCAGCGTCCGGTCAGATTACAAGCCATTGTTGAAGATATTTATTCACCGACACTGGGGACGCCGGACATAGTGTATCTGCCACACAACTTTTTTGTCAGTAATCTGATTATCCGGCTGCAGCCGGGGCAGTCGCTCGCAAAATCTGATCTGAATGCCCTGCTGCGCGTACAAGATACTACGCAAAGTGTATTTCAGTTAACCAGTATGACGGCGCGTGCTGCTGCGCTGAGTAAATCAGCCCGGCTCAGTGCCTATACGGGTATCACCCTGAGTCTGTTGATGTTGCTGCTGGTCGGTGCAGGCTTATATGGGGTGTTGGGCTACCTGGCGCTGTTGTCTGCACCTGTGTGGCACATCAAGTGGCAGGTGGGTGCCAAGGCGGACACGTTGCTAAAAGAGCAATTGATCAAACGGTTTTGTCAGGTCTTACCAGTTGCTTTTGTGGCATTGTTGTTACTTACTGTGCTGTGCTGGGTGTTTAAAACGGCGTTGCTGGGCCTGGTAATCAGCTTTTTAATGGCTGTTACCTTTATGTTTTTAATGGTTTTATTGCTGGACTATTACCATACTAAAAGCCGGCTGAAAGATTTTTGCTAAATCAGTAACAGATTCTTACAAATGTCACGTTATTGAACGTCTCTATATTGGTAAGATAGGCGGTAGGAAAATATCAATAGGTAAAGTCATGAAAGCACAAGCACTAAAATGGATCTTTCCCGTTGTGGCGTTGGGCCTTGGGGTGGCAGGCTTTTCAGCCATCAACGCGGTCGCAAAGGGTGAGGAAGATAAACAGGTCGTGGACACACGTCCTGTGGTACAGGTCGAATCCGTTCAGGCACAGGATCATCAGGTTCTTATTCAGAGCTATGGTGAAGTCACACCGCTTGAAACAACTCAGTTGTCTGTTCAGGTAGCTGGCGAAGTCGTTTACTGGCATCCCAGCTTTTTGGCCGGCGGCGTGGTTGCGAAGGGCGATATTTTGCTCAGCATAGAAAAAGACAATTACGAAGCGGCGGTTTTACAGGCCGAAGCTCAGCTGGCCAGTGCTGAAGCAGCCTTGATCGAAGAGCAGGCACAAGCAGACGTGGCAGCAGATGAAGCCAAACGTTTTCCAAACAAAAAACACACCGACCTGTTTTTGCGTAAACCTCAGGTGATGAGTGCCAAGGCTGCGGTTAAATCCGCTAAGGCTGCATTAATGCGTGCTCAGCGTGATCTGGATAATTGTGATGTGGTTGCGCCATTCAACGGTTTGATTGTGTCTCGTGACGTGGGCCTGGGTCAGTTTGTGTCAACGGGCAGTGTCGTTGCCCAGCTTAATAACATTGAGCAGGCTGAAGTGGTGATCCCCATCGCTGGGTTCGATTCAGTGTTTTTACCTGAAACCGTGGGTGGTACCAAAGCGACTGTGTTTAACAAAGGCGTGAACAGCTTTACCCGCGAAGCGCAGATCCATCGTGACCTGGGCACGGTTGATACGCAAACACGCATGAGCAATCTGGTCGTGCGTATCGAAGATCCATATGGCCTGAACAGTGACAAGCCGAAAGTGAAGTTTGGTACTTATGTGCAGGTGAGCTTTTTAGGTAAAACGCTCAAACAAATTTATCGTTTGCCGCAAGAGCTGGTCAATAATCAGACGGTCTGGTTGATCAATGACAATGCTGAGCTTGAGCCTCGTGAGGTACAGGTGGTCCGAGAGGAAGGTGAATACTTCCTGGTGGGTGCCGGACTGAACAACAGCGACAAGGTGGTTGTCACCTTACCTGAGTATCCACAACGTGGTATGGCGGTGAAAGTTGCGGGTGCAGACGAATCCAATGCACAGGGCTCTGGCCTGGAAAAGCTATAACGGCAGGGACGGATAATGAGTGAACAACCTACACCAAAGCAAACGGGGCTGATAGCCTACTTTGCCCATAACCCGGTCGCTGCGAACCTGATGATGATATTTATCCTGATCATGGGGATCATCAGCTACTTTACGATCCAGCGCCAGATGTTTCCGAGTATTGAGCTTAATCTCATCTCGGTTAACGCGACCTACCCGGGCGCTTCGCCACAGGAAATTGAAGAAAGTATCCTGATAAAGGTAGAAGAAGCACTTAAGGACGTAACGGAAATAGATAAGGCGGTGTATCGTGCCTACCGTAACGGCGGTAGTGTACAACTGGAGATTGACACCAGTGCAGAGCTGGCCGACGTCGCCGACAAAGTACGATCCCGGGTCGATGGTATCGCAACCTTCCCGGCCTCGATGGAACCGATCCGTGTGCAACAAATAGAGTTTACTCAGGATGTTGTACAGATGGCTCTGGTGGCTGATCTGCCTCTGACACAACTGAAGCCGTTGGCGAAAGAAGTCGAAGACGAGCTGTTGCAGCTGTCTAATATTTCTTTGGTCGATCGTAATATGCCGGAATATGAAATCGCCATTGAAGTTGACCCCGATGCGCTGCGCCGTTACAACATGTCGATGGAAGAAGTGGCCATGGCGATCAGTCGTTATTCAACCAATGTCTCAGCCGGTCAGATCCGCACCAATTCAGGCCTGATCTCAGTACGGGTCGAAAATCAGAAATACCGTGGTAACGAGTTCCGCCGTATCCCGGTTAAAGTGGGCGAAAATGGCGCTAAAGTGCTGCTGCAGGATATTGCAGACATTAAAGACGCCTTTATTGAAGGCGAATTCTACTTTCAACTTAACGGCGTGAATGCGGCTTACCTGTCGGTTAAAGCAACCAATGACCAAAACATGGTGCCGATCGCCAATACGATCCATTCCTACATTGAAGCGAAGAATGAAACGCTACCGGAAGGAGTTGAGTTAACGGCCTTCGTGGACATGACTTACTACCTTGAAGCCCGTCTGGCCATGATGAAAAAGAACATGTTCCAGGGGGCGATTTTGGTCGCCATTATGCTGAGCATTTTCTTACGCTTTAAGCTCGCGTTCTGGGTTATGGTGGGTCTGCCTGTGTGTTTCCTGGGCGCTATTATGATGATGCCGGTATTTGGGATCAGCATGAACATTGTGTCTCTGTTTGCCTTTATCATGGTGCTGGGGATCGTGGTGGATGACGCCATTGTCATCGGTGAAGCCGCCTATACCGAAATTGAGCGCAAAGGACCTGGCGTGAATAACGTGGTTGTTGGCGCGAAACGGGTCGCTACTCCGGCCACATTTGGGGTGTTGACGACCATGGCGGTGTTTGCCCCTATGGTGTTGTCGAGTGGCCCGGAAGCGGCATTCTTTAAATCGATTGCGGTTGTGGTCATGCTGTGTCTGGCCTTCAGTCTGATTGAGTCTAAGTGGATCCTGCCTGCACACATTGGCCATACCAAGTTTTCACCGATGCGTGAGGGCAGCTGGCGTGCGAAGTTCAATACGCGTTTCTTCGCCTTTGTGAATGGGCCTTACCGCAACCTCATCGAAACTTGTGTACAGTGGCGCTGGACGGTGCTGTGTGGCTTTGTTGGTATGCTAATACTGAGCGTATCACTGATCACCTCGAATCAGGTCAGGTTTGTGGCGATGCCCAAAGTACCGCACGACTACCCAATGGTAAAACTGACCCTGAACGACAACGCCTCGGACTCGCAAACGCTGGAAGCGCTGACCACCATCGAAAACATGATGTTGAAGGTGGAAGACGAGATCGAGCAGGAGTATGGACAGGGCATGATCAAAGACATCATGGTCTGGAATGAGGGTCGCACAGAAGGCAACGTGCTGGCGGTATTGGTAGAAGAAGACGACCGTCCGTTTGATGCCTTTGAGCTGTCGCGCCGCTGGCGTGAAAACATGCCGGACATTGCTGGTGTGAAGTCTTTGCTCGTGATTGATGACGTTAACGATGAAGGTCAAGGACAAGGGGAATTTGGTTACCTGCTGTATGGTCCGGACATCGATATGCTCAATGCTGCGGGTCGCCAGTTTATTTCTATGCTGCAACAAGAAAAGGGTCTGTTTGATGTGAGTTCCAGTATCGACCCGGAAAGTAAAGAAGTGCAGCTGGTGCTCAAGCAGGTGGCATATGACCTGAACCTGAGTCTGTCAGACATTGCTAACCAGGTAGGCATGAGTTTCTATGGTGGTGAAGCGCAGCGCGTGATCCGCGATGGTGAAGAAATCAAAGTGATGGTGCGTTACCCGCGCCTGGACAGGGAAGCTTTCTCATCACTGAAGCATACAGTCATCACAACGCCTGAGGGCAAAGATGTGATGTTGGGCGATGTGGTTGAGTTCGTGGAGCGCCCGGGTGTGAGCTATATTCGTCGTGAAAATGGCTACCGCACTGTGTATATCTACGGCAATATTGATGAGCAGGTGATTGAACCTAATCAGGTGGTTGAGAACATCAAAGATAACCTGTTGCCTAAGCTGCTTGAACAGTTCCCTGAGGTGAAGACCGAACTGGGCGGTGATATCGAAGAAGATCAGGCACAGGCCAATGAGCAAATGATGTTCTTCATTGCTGGTATGTTTATTGTCTATATTCTGTTGGCGGTGCCGCTGAAGAGTTATGGTCAGCCGTTAATCATTATGTCGGTGATCCCGTTCAGCCTGGTCGGTGCCATCTGGGGGCACTGGTTCTTTGGTCTGGATATGAGCATGATGTCGACCTATGGTCTGATTGCGGCGGCGGGGGTTGTGATCAATGACTCGCTGGTCATGACCGATTATGTGAACCAGGTCAGAAAAGAAGGCGTGAAGCTGAAAGATGCCGTGGTTGAAGCCGGGTGTGCGCGTTTCAGGGCAATTACCCTGACGTCTATCACGACCTTTGCCGGTGTTATGCCCATCATCTTTGAGACCAGCCTGCAGGCTAAGTTTGTGATCCCCATGGCGGTATCACTGGGCTTTGCGGTGCTGTTTGCGACCTTAATCACCTTAGTGCTGGTACCGTGTCTGTATATCATTTTAATTGATATCAGCAAGGTATTTGGCGGGGTATTCGGTGCGTTTGGTAAAGCCGCACGTCGTGTTACTAACAGCAGGGCAAGTCAGCCGCAAGGCTAACTATCTGCCAGAGTTACAATCTTTAGAGGCCAGCATTCGCTGGCCTTTTCTATGTGCGCAACTCAGTGGTGAATCAGGGGGTGTTTCTATTTTGGTTAATTATTGTTGAATAGGTGTTTTTTTTGGTGTTAAATTTGCGTTGGTTTTAAATAAGGAGATAGTTATGAAATCAACATTTTTTAGGTCTGGCCTGGCGTTACTGACCTTGCTTTCATCTTTGTCGGCATTGGCATCTATGCCGATGGACCCGGAATTTAGAGGGTTGTACTTTGAATCTCAGGGAATTGAGGTCAAAGTTGATCTCAAAAGAGATAATATATACTCACCCTTTGAGCGCATTATTTTTTCAACTGTATGTGATCGCAACCATACTCGGTGCCATTCAAATGCATTCAGTATGCAAATGATGGATGATTTTGTTGCAGCATTAAAATACAAAAAATTCTATAAATATGTTTATGTACCTTTTGATCCTTGTGATGTTACACCTGGGTGTATACCAATGGGAATTGAACCTTCTGAAGGAGAGTTGAAAGCTGGCAATGATGATATTCAAAGGCGAGGTGGATATCGTCCAGAACCACAATCCAGTCACCCTAGTTATTTGCAGACGTTCCTACATTCAATGGCTCAGGCAACAGGCTCACAATCGATTGGTGCTATGGCTGATTTTTTAAAGGCAGATAGTGCAGACGAGAATGGTAAATTTAAGACATACCGCTTTAGCTCCTATAATAAGCGAGGTCAGAAAATCCCCTTTTCAATATGTAAGATAGTCCCCGGAGATTGCGAAGAACAGATCGATGTGACAATTCGTGACTTAAACCGTGGCAAGATCGCGGTATCTGTTCCCGTGAGTGATGGCTCTGGTGGAGGCGACAGTGAAAAATACTGGCAGCGGGAGAAGGATATTCGAGACTATCTGCACCATCTAGAGTACGAATGTATCCCAGCTTATACAGATACAGGCGGGGGCAGGGTGTTGCAAATGGTCTGTGTAATGAAATAAAGCCGCGTTCACTATTCAGAGGCCAGCATTCGCTGGCCTTTTTCGTTTTCAGATAGAATCTCAGCGGCTCACAGTGAATTAAATGACATCTCAGGCGTTTATTTGCTATGTTAGGATCACAACGGTTTTTAACAAATTAGGAACAAGTGAGTGACCAAAACCCTGACCCCGCCAGTGGCTAAAAAAGTGCCACACACCATGACACATCACCAACATCAAAGGACAGACAACTACTACTGGATGCGTGACGATAAACGTCAGGACGTCGAGATATTAGACCATTTACATGCTGAGAACGCCTATTGTGAGGCGATGATGGCGGCGCATAAAGGGCTACAGGACCAGTTGTTTGAAGAAATGAAAGGTCGCATTGTCAAAGATGACAGCACGGTGCCGGTTAAGGATGGGCGTTTTTGGTATATGAGCGAAGTCAGAGGCGACGATGAATACTCGCGTCATTATCGTGGCAGCGATGAAGCCATGACAGACAAGCAGTTACTACTGGATGTCAATCAGCTGGCGCAGGCTTACGAGTTTTTTGAGCTGGGTGATATTGCCGTCAGCCCTAATGACAATTTGCTGGCCTACAGTGAAGATACGGACGGCCGACGTATTTATACTGTGCGCTTTAAAGACTTACAAAGCGGCGAGATGCTGAGTGACGTACTGACCGAAACCGAAGGGGAAGTGGTCTGGGCCAACGACAGTAAAACCGTGTTTTATGTCCGTAAAGATTTGCAAACCCTGCTGGGTTATCAGGTTTACCGCCATGTCCTGGGTACGCCGCAAAGTGACGACCAGCTGGTGTATGAAGAACAGGATCGTCAGTTCTATATGGGCCTGGGCAAGAGCCGAGATGAAAGCGAAATCTACATTCATCTGGCGGCAACGGAAACCACAGACATTCTGGCGTTGTCGGCTGATGAGCCTCTGGGTAAGTTTGAGCCTTTGCTGGCACGCACGCCGGGTCATGAATATGGGCTGGATAAGCTGGGCGAGTATTACTACCTGGTGTCGAACCGGGCAGCGAAAAACTTTCGCCTGTTGCGTGCTACCAAAGATACGCTGGCAGAGCCGGAACAGTGGGAAGAGCTAATTGCACACCGAGAACATGTGCTGCTTGAGGGCATGGAGTTGTTCAACAGCCACTATGTGGTGACAGAGCGCGAGCGTGGCCAGATCCGCTTTGTGGTGCACGATTATGCCGGGCACAGTTATCAGCTGAAATTTGATGATGCCTGCTTCTACGCTGGCCTGGGCTATAACCCTGAGCCCGACGCTCAGGTGGTTCGGATCTATTATTCAAGCCTGACTACCCCAAGCAGTATTTATGATTTTGCATTGGAAGGGGGCAAAAAGACCCTGAAGAAGCAGCAACGTGTATTGGGTGAGTTTAACCCGGATCACTATGCGTCCGAGCGATTACATATTCCTGTGCGCGATGGTGTTGAGGTGCCGGTGTCTCTGGTCTACCGCAAAGACAAATTCAATAAAGATGGTACCAACCCCTTGTTGCAGTACGGCTATGGTGCCTATGGGATCACCATAGATCCGAACTTCTCCAGTAATACGCTGAGTCTGCTGAACCGTGGTTTTGTGTATGCCATTGCGCATATTCGTGGTTCAGAAATGCTGGGTCGTCACTGGTATGAGCAAGGTAAAAAAGCGCATAAACAAAACAGCTTTAACGACTTTGAAGATGTAACCCGGGCGTTGGTTGAACAAGGGTACGGTGCTGCGGATAAAGTATTTGCCTCTGGTGGCAGTGCCGGTGGCCTGCTGATGGGAGCCGTGGTGAATCAGGCGCCAGCGCTCTATCGTGGTATCGGATGCCATGTGCCGTTTTTGGATGTATTGACAACCATGCTGGACGAAAGCATCCCGCTGACCACCAATGAATATGACGAGTGGGGAAACCCCAATGATGAGGCGGATTATCGCACCATTTTAGCCTACTCACCCTATGACAACCTGTGCGCAGGGGACTATCCTAATATTCTGGTAACAACTGGCCTGCATGATTCTCAGGTGCAGTATTGGGAGCCGATGAAGTGGGTGGCTAAGCTGCGTGAGTTAAAAACTGATGACAATCAACTGTTGTTTAAAACCGATATGGATGCCGGGCACGGCGGTGCTTCAGGTCGCTTTAAGAGTTTGCGTGAAAAAGCTCTGGAAATGGCCTTCTTTATTGGCTTGTTAGAGCACTAACTGGTGCAACCGCCGGTTGGCATCTGCCAGCCGGTTTACCACGCAATGTTGACACACACGTTTGGAGAGCAAGGTATGTTTGCAGCACATGGAAAATGGCAGATCGACATTGTGCCGCCAGTGATATTTGTGAATCTGATTGGCGCATTTAATCGTGAAGGAGTACGGGCGTTTGAGCAACAAGCGCTGACTGAGATCGCGCCTTATACTGCTGGTGCGCTTCAGCGTGTGGTGATTAATCTGACCCAGTGTGAACTGGCAACCGCGGACAGTCTGGCTGCATTACAGGTGTATTTTGCGGATGTGGCCCAGCGCGGTTATCAGGAAATTGATTTTATCGGGGTGAATGCGGTATCGCGCCAATTATTGACACAATTGTGGCAGACACAGCCGGTGAAAGTGTTATTTTACCTGGATGCGGACGCTTACCTGGTCCAGCACCCGCATTATCGTGATGCGACGCCCTGGCTGAGCTGAGCCGCCTTGTTTAAGATGGAGGGCGTGCCCTCCACTTATCATTGGCTGTTAGGCAAGATACGCTTTAAGCATCCACACCAGTTTTTCCTGCTCTTTGATGTAATCACTCATCATTGCTGCGGTGCCTTCATCGCTGGCATCACCTGCCTGCTCCAGAATATTGCGCTGCATTTTAATCAAGGTGGTAAAGCCATCCAGTAAGCGTTTTACCGCTTCCTGACCATCACTGATCCCTTTCGCTTCACTGATTTGACTGTGCTCCAGATAATCGCTGAAGGCGTGCAAAGGGGTGCCTTCAATGGTCAGGATACGCTCTGCGATTTCATCGACCTGAAGCAGTAACTGGTTATAAATTTCTTCAAACTTAACGTGTAACTCGAAGAAGTTACGGCCTTTGATGTTCCAGTGAACACTGCGGGCATTCATATATTGGATCTGGTAACTACTTAACAGGGTATTGAGGCTGCCTACCAGTGCCTGACTTTTCTGACTGTCTAATCCAATGCTGTTGCTCATTGTTTACTCCTGTACTGTGGTTAAAAAAGAGGACGCGACATGATGCGTCTGATTGATGCTTAGTGTGACTAAAAAGGCGGCAGATGCCAAATGGGAAAAGTCGATTGCCGGTATCGAGATTATTGAAGACAGTGCTGCCACACGCGTGTCTCCTTGTTAGAAAAAAGAAGGTACAGCAAGCGCTTAGCGCGGGTGTTAAGGATGCTTAAAGTTTGCCAATTTGACACGCCGCGCCCCAACAATGACAGCTAAGTTGATCTATCTCAAACGTAAAATGGGTTGTATTTTTGCTACAGCAGCGTTTTGATTCAGGTCAAAATTTCCACGATTCAGAGGCGCATAATGAACTTAACAGGCACAGAGCGTGTATTTTTTCAGGGTAATTTAAGTGCGCATCTGAGCCATCCCGTTAGGTTATTATTTCGGTGTGTCAGAGCACAAATACTGTGCAGCACCCAAGGAGCGTATCATGCAAGGTAAAACCCCTTCTCAACATAAATCCGAAATCGCTGTCGTGGTGATAGCACTGTTGACCTTTGTTGTGGGCCTGGTTGGCCACCTGGCAGGTGCCAGCTATGCAAATTCAGATGCGTTTGGATATATTGCTGCGCCCATTCCTCTGATTGTGGGGATCATCGCATTGGTGGCTTATAAAATTGCAGCCAACGGCGATCATTGATTATACCAATTTGCTTAATTAAGTGGTCTATTTTGAGGCGAGAAAATAGGGTCGATAACAAGGCAAAAATTTTGCTATTTAGTTGTTCTAAATAAGAAATTAGCACCGTCCGGGAATAAATTAAGGTGGTATGGCTGAGACGAAAGATTTTGTGCTCGGCCATGCCCTGCAATTTGGTCTCGTCCAGCAGCACGGTGCCATCGGAACGGCTGCCTTTTTTCAACAGCGGCATCAGACCAATTGGCAAGTCTCCGGCGATACTATAGAGCTTGGCTTTAAACGGCCAGTTTTGCTGTTGGCTGAGCAGGTATTCGACACTGTTTTTGAGCAGCATATCGAAGCCGTGATCATGCATGTGTTTGGCGATATAGCTGCCTTTGTGTGGTGTCCCCAGGGTGATTACTTTGCTGATGGCCGCACTGGCGGCCGAATTGTGAGTGAGGTAATCCCGGGCCACCAGACCACCCATAGAGTGGCAGACCAACGCGGCATCATGGCCCGCAACAAAAGCATCGATTTGTTCAAAGATAGCGTGTCTGTCGGGTGTCAGCGTGTTGTAGCTGAGATTGAGGATGTCAAAGCCAAGTTTTTCCAGGCGCTCGCACAGCGGGCGCATGACAAATCCAGACATATACAATCCATGTAAGACGACCACTTTGGTTACTGCCATTGTTTTTACCTCTTTTGCACCCGGGTGAGCTTATCCTTGTAGTGTTTCGGGGATCAGGTGCACGCTGTGTTGCTCATCACTGAACCAAATCTCGCCATCCTGCACTGTGACGGTTAACGCCATTGTACGCGTTAGCATTTCAGCCATCACGCTGGTGGCGCTATATGGCAGGCTGATGATTTTTAGGTTGCTATACTGGCGCAGGGTGTTTTGGTTCTTTTGCCACCATGGGCCCTGATTGTTCTCACCATACGTATAAAGTACCACTTGTTTGGCTCGATTGCTGGCTTTTTTCAGCCATTTTTCTTCCGGTAAGCCAACACTGAGCCATAGCTCAATTTCGTCACTGTAGTTTTTTAGCCAGATATCCGGCTCATCTTCGACACATAAGCCTTTACTGAAACTGAGTCCATCCTGATATTCCAGTGCAAACGCCAGTAGCCTGACCATCACGCGTTGGGCGTTTTCTGATGGATGTTGTGCCAGCGTGACACTGATGTCCTGATACACATGACGGTCCATATCGCTGAGCGAGAGGTTGGCCTTTAAAATAGTTGATTTGAGTGCCATTGCCTGTCCAATTTAGCAAAAACGACATTATATCGGTAAATACACAATTTGTGCGGGGAAAGTGAGGCTGATCTGCACTAGCCACGGTGCAGGTAGTAACGGAACAGACACGCCTGCAAAAGCGCACAGCCAGGCAGTAACCAGGGTCCGTTATAAGTCAGCGAGAGTATCAGCAGTATAGCAGGCAGGGTTGCGTAGAAAACAAGATGACCATTGGTATAGCGGCCACACAGCCAGTGAACCGGCAACCCGATAGCGAGCCAGCCTATCACAGAGAAAGCAAGGTAAAATGATGAGAGGAGCGCGATGGTGGTAAACAGGCGCACCGTTTCCATTGGACCGGGGAAGTCACCAAACATCAAGGCCGCAATACCCAGTAATAGCAGCAGGCCGGTGTAAAAGACACTTTTGACCGCGGCACTGTCCCAGTTTCCTTTCAAAACACATGCTCCCTGTTTGGTGTAACCTGTTGCTGTATCTTTGATCCCCCAATATCCACGTTTATAGTACACTATGCGTTATTCATGTGTCGCGTGGCCGGGTTGCAGAAAGTATGTTTTCTGTGCGTCTACAGTCTGACACAGCCAGATTTAATAAGGTAGAAAACGATGAGCAGAACAGGTATCCAGTGGTTTCCGGGACATATGAACAAGGCGCGCAATGAGATCAAAGAGATCATGCCGCAGATGGATGTGATTATTGAAGTGCTGGATGCCCGTATACCCTACAGCAGTGAAAACCCCATGGTGGCGCAGTTGCGCGGCGACAAGCCGGTCATCAAAATTCTGAACAAGGCTGACCTGGCCGACCCTGAGCAGACTCAGGCCTGGATGGACTACTTTGAGCGCGAAGATGGCGTCAAAACCCTCGCATTTGGCCATGACAAGGGCAACGAGGTACAGCGGATCAATGCCTTGTGTAAGAAGCTGGCACCGCAAAAAGTGGGTCAGGATAAGCAGCTAAAGGCCATGATTATGGGGATCCCCAATGTCGGTAAATCTACCTTAATTAACATTTTGGCCGGACGAATTGTGGCTAAAACGGGTAACGAACCGGCGGTCACTAAGGCCCAACAGCGTATTAAGCTGGAAGACGGCATTATGTTGTATGACACCCCGGGCATGTTGTGGCCTAAAGTAGAAAACGAAAACTCGGGATATCGTCTGGCTGCCACCGGCGCCATTCGTGATACTGCAATCAATTATGAGGAAGTGGCCAGTTATACCGCTGAGTATCTGTTACAGGCCTACCCTCAACTGTTGCAGGCACGCTATAAAATTGACGAGCTGCCCGAGTGCGACTGGACTTTTATTGAAATGGCCGGACGTAAGCGTGGCTGTATTCGCGGTGGCAATCAGGTCGATACGCACAAAATGTCGGAGATCCTGATCAACGAACTGCGCGATGCCGTCATTGGCCGTATCACCATGGAAACACCACAAATGCGGGATGAGGAAGAAGAAATGGTGGCCCAGTTGCGTTTGGCCGCAGAGGCGAAGAAAGCAGCCAAAGAAGAAGAAAAACGTCAGCGCCGCGCTCGTGCACGTAAAAACCGTCGTTAATCTGTGGGCTTGAAGCAAAAATCAGGTATAAAAAAAGCCCGGGGCAGGGCTTTTTGATTTCATATCTACCGTCACCGATATGAGCAATGTAGCAAGTAAAATGTGAGTTGGTTGCCTGTGAGCCACATCAAGGGGCGTTAATGTTTTTCACCTGCAACCAGAGCTTTTTGCGTAAGCAACACGTACTTCTGAGTCGAGAAACAAACTGAGTACTACAACAAATTGAGCCGTCAATCTCGCTTTGTTGATAATGATTATCAGTTGGATTTAACTCAGTGTCAACACCTGTTTGAAATTAATTCTCATTTAGGTTTTTCTGTGTTAGGCAGGTAAATTCCGGATATAAAAAAAGCCCTGAGGAGGGCTTTTTGATTTCATATCTACCGTCACCGATATGAGCAATGTAGCAAGTAAAATAGTAAGTTGGTTGCCTGTGAGCCACACCGAGGGGCGTCGGTACTTTACACCTGCAACCTAAGCTTTTTTGCGTGAGCAACACGTACTTATTCTGGGTCGAAAACAAGTTAAAACATCAACAAATTGAGCCGTCAATCTCGCCTTGTTGATAATGATTATCAATTAGATCTTTCCAGGAGTCAACACCTATTTGAAATTAATTCTCATTTGCGTTTTTGTGATTGGATCATCAGGCAGTAAATTTTAGGCATAAAAAAAGCCCCGAGCAGGGCTTTTTATGTTCATATCTACCGTCACCGATATGAGCAATGTAGCAAGTAAAATAGTAAGTTGGTTGCAAGCATCCTGCATTAAGGGGCGTTAATACATAGCACCTGCAACCTGTGCTGTTTACGTGCGCATCACGTGTTTCAGGGTCGAGAAACAAATTACGTACTTCGACAAAGTGAGCCGTCAATCTCGCTTTGTTGAGAGTGATTATCAATTAGATCTTTGTGCCTGTCAATGCATTTTTGAAAATAGTTCTCATTTGGCTTTTCTCTTCCTTCCTGCAGTTGTATCCGTTGATGTTGTGCTGGGCATTACACAGGCGTTTTTGATGATGTGGCTGGCACTTAGTTGTCAGGGAGAATACGAAAGGGAGTCTGCCTTCGTTCAGAAATGAAAAAAGCCCTGAGGAGGGCTTTTTGGGATCATATCTACCGTCACCGATATGAGCAATGTAGCAAGTAAAATAGAAGGTGGTTGTTGAGTTACACCAAGGGGCGTCAATGTAACTCATTAACAACCAATGCTGTTATCGTGCGCGACACGCGTTTCAGGGTCGAGAAACAATTAGAGTAACAAAATGAACCGTCAAGTCACTTTGTTGAGAGTGATTATCAATTAGATCTCTGTGCCTGTCAATTGCTTTTTGAAAATAATTCTCATTTATGCTTTTGGTGTGTTGTGTATTGTAGTACGGTGCTATTTTATGAATTTATGCATGGGGAGTATCTATTCTGTAAACAAGTAAGTTGTTATTCTGGGTTTGCTTGAATTGCAAAAAGGAATTTATGATGACCCCCTGTTTTTTGCCAGTTGCAGCAGTAGCCGCACTCAGCCTGCCTGCATATGCTCTGGACTCTTTTGATATCAACACCCAGTTATTTTCATTTGCCTCTCAGGGCCACACAATTTATCTGGAGACATTGCCTGTACCACATTCAGGGCAAATGATACGTCTTCGCTTTTGGGCACAGTGCAAGGATCAGCAATGTGATGACTCACGCTTTGTGCGGCAAATGGTCCGTGATCTGGAATGGGCGATGCCACGAGAGGCGGTCGGCGTGTCAGACAAAGCGGATGTTCTGCCCTGTCAAAATGTGCTTGAGGGGTGCTGGCCGAGTTTCAATACAACTCGTATGCTGCTGGAAACGGATGTGACATTTCAGGAGTTGACTTCATTTGACCTGAACATTTTTGAATTGTTAATCGTTTCTACGACCCCAGAATCCGGCTCGGTGATCCCTATACAGGCCTGCACTCGTGAGGCGCGACCGGGCCTTTGTTTGGTGAACGATAACTTTCAGTTTACCACGCTCAGCCCAACGTCATTTTCGGTAACCTACGAGGCGAACTGGAATGATGCGGATCAGCGCGATGATGAGCAGGAGCTGCACCGCTTTACTCAAAGACAGGGTTATCATTGCAAAGAGCAGGCACACACCATGACGTCGCACGTGCGGGTAACACTGACATGCGAGCATCAGGGTGAGTAAAGACGCGTGCTTAGTGTGCTTGCAGCCAGTAATAGTAGTCGGTCGCATCGTGAATATCGACGCGCTGCTGCGTGGCTTCCAGTTCGCCAATGACCCGGTGTAAATGGGCAGGATCCTGCCAGGTATTGCTGACATCTACGCCGAGTCTCACCGAAAACGTGGGGGAGACCAGTGCCCGTTCATCAACAGTGGCATTTAAAATGGACGCGCTGTTATCCCGCTCGTAAGCCATGATCGAAACCCCATCCAGCACCTCCTCCAGTGCTGCGAAAAAGGCCGTCCCCTGATCGGCCCAGCCAATTTTAGCCGAGCTGTCATACCAGGTGGGAATATCGGCATACAGCTTTAATTGCGCCATACCCTGATCATCCAGCAAAGCTCTGATGGCTCTGAATGTATCAATGAGCTGCCACAACAACGCCTGACGAGACTGGGGTGTGCCTTGCTTCCATTCAGCCAGTGCATGAGGCTCAATATCCAGATGCAGTGCAGTAAATTCAGCATCAGGCGCAGCATTGCGCTGATAATCGATAAGACGAGCTTGTAATTTGTTGAGCATTTTGCTGTGATTTTGCGCGAAAACCCAGGTATTTTGCGCCATCAGGTAATGTGACTGAATTCCATGCGCAGCCAGTGCCTGGTTCCACTGTGCGACGGCCTGAGGCTGCGTTTGTGTATATTGTCCGTAGGAGCCATAGACGGCAGTGATATGTTGCTGTTGCAGCAAATCGATCAGCGTCTGCTGCGTCGACTGGCTGGTGATCATGGCGGATGCCCCCAGCGGATCTCCGCCTTTTTTCCACAGCCAGGTTGCGCGTTCCGTCGCTTGTGCACAGGCACTGGTGGTCAGCGCCAGAGCAAAGAGTGTTCCCAGAGAAGTGATCTTTTTAGCCATAGTGTGCTCCCTTTATACTTATTCGATAGTCGGTGATGCCCCTCAGTGAGGATCTGCTTGGGGTGCTCGATCCCAGTGCCAAATTGCCGTATAACTAACCTTAAATAACAAAAAATCAACAGGACATGTATGCTGAGTTTACTTGGCTTAATCGGCGCATTGGCGTTACTGATTGGCCTGACCCTGCGAGGGGTCAATTTGTTTATCGCTGCGCCTCTGTGCGCATTAATCGTGGCCCTGACCAGTGACATTGCTATTTTTAATGCCACCGCAGGCCAACCCTTTGTGTCTCTCTATATGGCCGGATTTGCCGGGTTTTTGCAAGCCTGGTTTTTAATGTTCTTGCTGGGCTCCCTGTTTGGCAAATTTATGGAAGACAGCGGGGCTGCGGATGCCATTGCCCATTATGTGATTGGCAAAATCGGCATGAAATACGCGGTGTTAGCTGTGGTATTGGCCTGTGCCTTATTGACCTATGGCGGCGTCAGCGTGTTTATTGTGGCCTTTTCTGTCTATCCGATGGCGCTCAGTCTGTTTAAGGATGCCAATTTACCCCGACGCTTTATCCCGGCGGTGCTGGCATTTGGTTCCGTGACCTTTACCATGACCTCTGCGGGGTCGCCCGAAATTCAGAACTGGATCCCAATCAAATATCTGGGGACTTCGCCTTATGCTGCCTGGCAGGAAAGCCTCGTGGTAGCTATTTTTATGGCGGGATTAGGGTATGTACTCTTAAGCTGGATGATCCGCCGGGCGGTGGCCAATGGCGAATGTTTTGTCGCGCGGGACAATGACCCGGAACAGATCCAGCGCAACTTACCGCACCCGATCACGGGTTTATTGCCCTTGCTGGTCGTGTTGATTTTGTCATTTACTCTGCATAGCACACTCCAGCAAAACGCGCTGATCGTCGCATTACTGGGTGGAGTGCTGACGATATTAGCGATTAACTTCAAGCACTTTCATAATTTATCTCAGGCGGTGAACTTAGGCACCACAGGGGCATTGGTGGCGATCGGAAACACGGCTGCGGTGGTTGGTTTTGGTGCGGTTGCCAAAGGCACGCCGGCCTTTAATGAGGCCGTTGCCCTGATGACCAGTATTCCCGGCAACGAACTGCTCGGCGCCGCGATTGCGGTCAGCGTGATTGCTGCACTGACAGGGTCGGCATCGGGTGGACAGGCCATTGCCCTGCCATTGGTGGCGCCACATTATCTCGACTTAGGCGTGGATGCCAGTCAGCTTCACCGGGTGGTGGCGATCAGCTCAGGCGCGCTCGACACTTTGCCGCACAATGGTTATGTCGTGACCACAGTGCGGGCGATCTGTGGCGAGAAGCATCAGGATGCGTACTGGCCGTTGGCAGTGTTGACTGTCTTAGTGCCTTTATTGGGGGTTGGGCTGATCCTGGGTTTGTTTATCTGGTTTTAACGGGCTTAAAGGAGGCGTTATGCTCAGGGGCGAGATCATCGTCAAAGCCCCTGTTTTAGGTAAGTCTGAGTAGTAATAAGTGGTCATTTAGATCATTAAAATGACCGCTTATTTGGCCTGTTCATGACACTTTGGTCATTGAACAAAATGGGGACAGCCTTTATCTGACGGTGTTTTAGAACGCATAAAAGCCATATAAGCAAAATACATTCCATTGGAAACCACTTTTTTCTCAAATTGATTGCATTTTAGACGACTTGAAGGATGATGTTCGCCTAAAGAGGTGATATACTCCCGCCGAATAATTTTTCTACTTTAAATAGAGCAAAACAATGGCAGATTTATCAAAGTACAGAAACATTGGTATTTTCGCGCACGTTGATGCGGGTAAAACTACCACCACTGAGCGTATACTAAAGCTTACTGGTAAAATTCATAAAACCGGTGAAGTACACGACGGTGAGTCTACAACTGACTTCATGGAGCAGGAAGCTGAGCGTGGTATTACAATCCAGTCAGCTGCGGTAACTTGTGAGTGGAAAGGCCACCGCTTAAACGTTATCGACACTCCTGGACACGTTGACTTCACAGTTGAAGTATATCGTTCACTGAAAGTACTTGACGGTGGTATCGGTGTATTCTGTGGATCTGGCGGTGTTGAGCCTCAGTCAGAAACTAACTGGCGTTACGCGAACGAATCAGAAGTTGCACGTTGTATCTTCGTAAACAAGCTTGACCGTATGGGTGCTGACTTCTACCGCGTAGTAGATCAGGTTCAAAACGTACTTGCTGCTAACCCACTTGTTATGACGCTGCCTATCGGTATCGAAGACGAGTTCTGTGGTGTTGTAGACGTACTTGAGAAGAAAGCGTACGTTTGGGATGAGACTGGTCTTCCTGAAAACTACGAGATCCAAGACGTTCCTGCAGACATGGTTGACAAAGTTGAAGAATACCATGAAATGCTGATCGAAACTGCGGTTGAGCAAGACGACGACCTGATGGAAGCATACATGGAAGGTGAAATGCCTTCTCTTGAGCAAATCAAAGCATGTATCCGTAAAGGTACACGTGACCTTGCTTTCTTCCCAACTTACTGTGGTTCTGCATTCAAAAACAAAGGTATGCAACTAGTACTAGATGCAGTTGTAGACTACCTACCTGCACCTACAGAAGTTGATCCTCAGCCGCTTACAGACAAAGACACTGGTGAGCCTACTGGTGAAGTTGCAACTGTTGACGCTGAGCAGCCGCTTAAAGCGCTTGCGTTTAAGATCATGGATGACCGTTTCGGTGCCCTGACCTTTATCCGTATCTACTCTGGTCGCATGAAAAAAGGTGACACAGTACTTAACTCTGCAACTGGTAAAACAGAGCGTATCGGCCGTATGGTTGAGATGCAAGCAGACGAGCGTAACGAACTGACTGAAGCACAAGCGGGTGACATCATCGCGGTTGTTGGTATGAAGAACGTTCAGACTGGTCACACACTATGTGATCCTAAGCACGAATGTACACTTGAAGCGATGATCTTCCCTGAGCCGGTAATCTCTATCGCGGTAGCACCTAAAGATAAAGGTGGTAACGAGAAGATGGGTATCGCGATCGGTAAGATGGTTGCAGAAGATCCTTCATTCCAGGTTGAAACTGACGAAGATTCAGGCGAAACCATCCTTAAAGGTATGGGTGAACTTCACCTGGACATCAAAGTTGACATCCTTAAGCGTACTTACGGTGTTGAACTTGTTGTTGGTCAGCCTCAGGTTGCTTACCGTGAAACTATCACGCAAGAAGTTGAAGATAGCTACACGCACAAGAAACAGTCTGGTGGTTCTGGTCAATTCGGTAAGATCGACTACCGTATCAAGCCTGGTGAGCCTAACTCTGGCTACACTTTCTCATCTTCAGTTGTTGGTGGTAACGTTCCTAAGGAATTCTGGCCAGCAGTTGAGAAAGGCTTCAAGATGATGATGGACGAAGGTGTTCTAGCTGGCTTCCCAGTACTAGACGTTGAAGTTGAGCTGTTCGACGGTGGTTTCCACGCAGTTGACTCATCAGCTATCGCTTTCGAAATCGCAGCTAAAGGCGCATTCCGTCAGTCAATCCCTAAAGCAGGTCCTCAACTTCTTGAGCCTGTGATGAAGGTTGACGTGTTCACACCAGAAGACAACGTAGGTGACGTAATCGGTGACCTTAACCGCCGTCGTGGTATGATCAAAGACCAAGAAGCTGGCGCAACTGGCGTTCGTATCAAAGGTGAAGTACCGCTATCTGAAATGTTCGGATACATCGGTCACCTGCGTACTATCACGTCTGGTCGTGGTCAGTTCTCAATGGAATTCTCTCACTATGCACCTTGCCCGGCAAACGTTGCTGACGCAGTAATCGCAGCTGAGAAAGAGAAAAAAGCAGCTAAGTAATTAGTTGACTGATTTCTGAAAAAAGGCCGCATTCGCGGCCTTTTTTAATGCCTGAATTTTCTGCTATGTTGCACAATTCGGTAGTTCATTCATCCTATGAAACAAAAATATAAATAAAATCATGCCACTTTTTCCCGCCAGTCAGGGTAGACCAACTATTGCTAAAAATCACATAAACGGACTTGATTTAGGGACTTTGCAACTTTATCATTAGTGTCCAGAGTCAGTCGATTCTGTTTGTGATTGAGTAAAATTGGGAGGTACTCATGAGAACCATAGATTTGGATATCAGCTGGTTTGCCATTTTAGCCACAGTGTGTGGTATTTCGCTGTGTTATGTGATGATGAACTTGGTGGCGCTTCACGGCGTAGCATCGTCACTGGTGGTTGTATCCCTGTCGGGTGTCGCTTTGATTGTGCTGATGACACTGACCGACAAGCGCTTTGTACATATTGATAAAGCAGGAATTTGTTATCGCACATGGGTGAAAACACGATATGTGCACGCAGACGAAATAGCGTCACTGGAGCTACAAAAGCTGGGTCCATTGCAATGTTTAAAGGTTGTCCTTCATAACAACCGAAGATTGTCCTTTCCTTATTGGTCTATTGATGATGCTGATCTGCAAAAAGCAGCTCAGGTACTGTCGGTACCTATATCGGGGAGAAAACATCAAGTGAAGGCTTGATGAGCTATCAATTCACTTCGCTTCACCAAGTGAATTGATTTAAAAACTGAGAGTAAATAAAAATGCGCCGTAAGGCGCATTTTTTTATATCTTCTTTAATGCAGGTATGGCTCAAGCACTTTTACATGCTTCAGCCATCACACTCACATTTATTTTGTGCGACGACGCAGCAGCGCCAGAGGTGCCGCAAACAGGGCTAACCAGCCCAGGCTGCCTGAGTCATCATCGCCGTCATTGTCATCACCTTGTTTGATATCTTTAACGTTGACAACAACCTGTACTTGCTCTGACAGGTTACCAGCACTGTCTTGTGCCTGAACCATGAACTCGATTCGGTTATCGAATTCATAATCCAGTTCGCCGGCAACAACAACCTGACCAGATTCATTGACCGAAATGACGTTTGTACCAGTTACAATAAAGCGCTCTACCGGCGTCTCGTCAGCATCTGCATCTGAGAATTCAAGCATACCAATAGCAGTGTTTATCGGTGTGTTTTCTGCTACGTCGAAGCTTTGACCAGCTGCAATCACTGGGCGTGGATCAACGGGCGGCGCGGCGGCTTCTGTTTTAATCTCTACAATCACTGGATCGTGGTCAGATGCACGGTAGGCATGTGGTGCGTATAGCGCGGCAATTTGTGCATCCGTTCTATATTCAGTGTTGTAATCCAGCATACGTGGTTCATCAGCATTGATGTGCCAGTCTGTTGCATCTGTGACCTTAGCTAGCAGTGAAGGTGATGCCACGGCATGGTCCAGGCTACCCAGGCGTCCTGAGAAGGTATAAGAGTAGCTCTGTGTGTTACCGTCCACATGAGTCATAACATTGCTCAGACCTTTATCCGCGAAGGCACGCATCGGGTCTTCCATTGCATAGGCGTTCATATCACCTACCAGGATAACGTCTTCATCGTCGTTACCCGTTGGGTTGGTCGCCAGCCAGTCTGCGAACGCGTTTGCGCCTTCAGTACGGATGACATTCCAACAGCCCTGACCATCGCCCTGATCAGCGTTATCACCTTCTGCGCTGCCACAACCTTTCGATTTGAGGTGAGCAACGGCAACGGTAAACTCTTCATTATTGTCCAGCTTACGGAAGCTTTGCGCCGTAGGTGGACGGTTGCTGTAATCAAACGGCACAGCAGTTGTGAAGCTAGCAGTACCCGCTTCTTCTACTGTGTCGGTGCGGTAGATAATGCCTGTTGTGATATCGTCACCACCAATCGTGTCGGTGTTGAAGTCGACAAATGCATAGGTGTAACTAGACTCAGCATTAATCGCTCTCACTAAATCAGCAATGGCACTGTGCTCACCAAATCCGTCGTTTTCGATCTCCATCAGACCAATAACATCGGCATCCAGCGCAGTGATAGCGGATACCAGTTTTGCTTCCTGACGGACCAGCTCTTCTGCTGTGTCTGCACCACGTGGTGTTGGGAATCCTGCACCCTGGCCGTCGCCATTGAAATAGTTCAGGACGTTGAAGCTGGCGATACGCAGATCACCTTCACCTTCAAGCTCTGGAGCTTCAGCACGTTCATTGGTGTTGTTGAAAGTCGGGGCTGTGGTTGGGTTTAGGCGGTATTGGCCAAAGCTGTAAGCAATAACCCCTTGCACATTAGACACCGTGTCACCCAGACGGATGGTTTTGTAAGCATCCAGGCCGGTACTTGGATATGGGATCACTTCTGGGTTCTGAACGGTCGAACCATCATCCATCAGCAGGAACTTCTTCTTGTTTTCTGCTTCCAGTGCATTGGCTTCATCACCAGGCATCGCTAATTGTGTACCCTGGTAAAGGCGTTCTGTTGCCAAGCCAACTTCACCATAACGACCTAAGTTATAAGTATCTGCCACAACCATGTCATTGGACAGGTTAACTAACATGCCTTCTACGGCCTCCAGGTCGCTTACCTCAGAGACGGGCAGGGTTAGCACCTGCGCCTGAACTTCTGCGCTGCCACAGATTTCTAGTTGAGTGACATTGCCCAGCTGAGTGGCATTGTAAAACTCTTGAACCGTACCCTTAACACGTACCTGGTCACCAACGTTTACGTCGACATCTTTATAGTATACAAATAGACCTTCTGAGGTCATGCTGTCTTCGTCCATGTCATTAGCCAGTGACTGAACAAAGAAGCCTTTCAGCTGGTTGTCTTCTTGCAGGTCTGCTGTGACCACAGCTTCAATGGTCACAATTTGATCTTTAAGCGGGCTTTCGTCTGCATTACCCTGAATAGCATTAATGGCTGTGGCGGCTTCTCCACACACTAATGGCTCTGGCGTGTCACCATCGTCGCCACCGTCATCACCACCGCCGGTATCGCCGCTATGGCTACCTAGGCCAGAAAAATCATCTTTATCGAACTGTATCCACTCGGCACTTGGATCGAATGCCGCGTCAAAGGTTGTGCGACCGGTTGTCACTTCCAGGTTGCGACGTAGTGTTTTGTCTTTTGTTGCAACACCATTATTTTCCCAGTTACTGCCTGGGTCAAAGCCAACCTGGCCAAAGCTGTCCAGTACCGTATCACCGTTACGTAATACAATCGCATCGTCACCATTGTACCAGCTGCCACCTATTGTTAGCTGTGCAGCACTTAGTACTGCATCAACGGCGCTACTGTTTGCAATGACATAAGTACCACCTGCTGCGATTTCACCGCTAAGCTCAATGGTATTTGATGGATCTGTGTTGCCATTTGAATAATAGCTGAGCGTATATCCGTCCAGGGATATTGCGTTTTCTGAAGTATTGAAAAGCTCTACTGCTTTATTGTTCGAGCTACCTTCAATGTACTCTGACATGATGACCTGAGCCTGCACAGGGGCAGTTGCTGCGGCCACAAGAAGTGCCAGTGGAGTGAATTTTGTTTTTATCATGGTTTTTCCCGTGTGTAGTTTAAACCCAAATGGGTACATAAGCTTACGGGGGCTATGTTACACAAAAATGACACAATGTTAATCGTAAAAATGCAAAAAAGGAGCAATTTATTGCTCCTTTTTTAATAATTACCTATTATTTATTTATCATTCAACCAGATAGCGGCTTGCTTTGCAAAGTAGGTGAGAATGCCATCGGCACCGGCACGTTTAAAAGCGAGTAATGACTCCATAATGGTTGGTTTTTCTGCCAGCCAGCCATTGTCGATAGCCGCTTTGTGCATGGCATATTCACCACTCACCTGATAAGCAAATGTTGGGACACCGAATTCGTCTTTTACTCGGCGTACCACATCCAGATATGGCATGCCTGGCTTAACCATCACCATGTCAGCACCTTCCTGAAGGTCTAATGCGACTTCACGTAACGCCTCATCAGAATTAGCCGGATCCATCTGATAGGTCTTCTTATCCGCCCCTTTGAGGTTGCCTGCTGAGCCAACTGCATCGCGGAACGGGCCGTAATAGCTGGATGCATACTTAGCAGAATAGGCCATGATGCGGGTATGAATGTGTCCGACTTCCTCGAGCGCATCACGGATAGCACCAATACGACCATCCATCATATCTGAGGGGGCGACAATATCAGCACCAGCCTCTGCATGAGACAATGCCTGCTTGACGAGTACCTCAGTGGTGATATCGTTTATCACGTAACCCGCTTCGTCTATGATGCCGTCCTGGCCATGTGTAGTGAATGGGTCCAGTGCTACATCGGTGATCACTCCCAGCTCCGGACACTCGCTCTTAAGTGCGCGTACGGTGCGTTGTGCCAGCCCTTCCGGATTATAAGCTTCTTCCGCATGTAAGGATTTTTTGTCGCCAGGGGTAACCGGGAAAATGGCGACAGCCGGTACACCCAGCGCCACCAGTTCTTTGGCTTCTTCTACCAGTAGGTCGATCGACAGACGCTCAATGCCGGGCATAGAAGGGATCGCTTCTTTGCGGTTCTTGCCTTCCAGGACGAACACCGGATAGATCAGATCGTTTACCGTGAGCGTGTTTTCACACATCATACGGCGGGAAAAGTCGTCTTTGCGCATACGGCGCATACGCGTATAGGGAAAAAGATCCAGTCCTGACTGAGCCACGTTAAGTCTCCTGCTTAGGTTGGTAAATACAGATCCGATTGCGGCCTTGTTGTTTGGCCATGTACAAGCCTTTATCAGCCAAATCGGTAAATAGTGTGGGGTTGTTGGTGTTCTGTGCGATGGCACTGTAAACCCCGGCACTGGTGGTAAATTTAATATGGTGACCGGCGACTTTCAGCTCATGGGCTTCAGTGGCCTGGCGGATCTGCTCGGCCAGCTCCAACGCGCCCTCCTGTGAGGTGTTGGGCAGCAGGATCACAAATTCTTCACCGCCATAGCGAAATACTTCATCATGGGGTCTTTTCAGGTGTTTCTCTATGAGCCGCGCGAACGCACAAATGGTGTGATCCCCGGCAAGATGACCGTAGTTATCGTTTACTTTTTTGAAGAAATCAATATCCAGAATGATCAGACTCAACGTCGTTTGTTCCCGACGTGAACGGCGGACTTCCATCATCAGACGCTTATCAAAGTAACGACGGTTCTTTACTTTGGTCATGGGGTCTTCCATGTTGAGCTTTTCCAGCTCATGGTTTTTCTCTTCCAGCTCTCTCAGCGTCACCTGAAGTTCAAAAGTGCGTTCATCAATGCTGTTTTCCAGCTCTTCCTGTGCCTGTTCCTGGAGTTTCAGTTTTTCTTTGAGCAGGGCGTCTTCTGCCTGAGTACGGGCGAGCTTATGTTGCTGTGTCTTGATGTGCTTTTCACGTTCAAGTATGAACTGCCGAGTCAGCACAAAGCTGATATAGAGGCTCAGGATCAAGTAACAGATATAAGTCACCGGGCGGTCCAATTGAGCGCCACCAAATAAACCCAATTCAAAACCAAACTGATAGCTGAGGGTGATTAACATAATAATGTAGATCAGTAGGGCCGTGATTTTGGTGGTGCGACGGTAACGGCTGCGCAGGGTGCAGGCGATATATCCTAATACGAGTGTGAGTGCCATGCCATAGGCTGCAAAGGTGGCTTGTGTCAGCGGCAGGAGCTGGCTTAGTAAGGTTAAGATCAGACCCAGTATCAGCAGTTGCGTGAGCTTGCGGTCATATTTTATTGGCAGCAGGTTGGGCAGTGCTTTGCTGCGTTGAATGGGGATCAGGGCCAGTGTGGAGAACATCACCAGCAGGCTTTGACCATATTGCTGCAACCAGACGTGTGAACCATACAGATAACGGTAGCCAAAACCATATAGGTGCACTATGAGCAGCCAGAAGAGGCCGATAATGAGTGTGCCATGTAAAAAATAGCGCCGGCGAGTAAAACTATACAGGGTAAAGTTAATGGCGATCATGGCCAGTATAAATCCGGCCAGTATCCCGTAGACCAGATTAAACTTGCTCTTGTACTTGAGGTACTCTATTGGGTGCCAGAGGCTCAAGGGGACATTCAGCGTACCATGATGGCTGAGCTGCAAGTAGACCTGACTGTGACTCTGTGCCGGCAGCTCTAACGGAATGAGCTGGGCTTCGTGTTTAATGGGGCGCTGCATTAGTGGCAGCGCGTCACCCAACGCCAGAGTCAGAAAAGAGGCATCATCATGGCGGATGTAGGCGGTGATTTTATCCAGTAAGTTGTTATCTATACTCAGTAGCAGGGGCACCTCAATGGGGCCCGGGTTGTGCAAAGATACGCGGATCCAGGCTTGGGTATTTGCGGGCGGTTTTAACGGCTGGCGCTGACCTGGTTGCCAGTGTGGATCACTGGCCAGTAATGTTTGAATGGTGTCCGCCTGGCTGAAAGCATACTGATAGGACAGTGCCTGGTGTTGCTTAAATTCAGCAGATACCTCCAGTGCCTGAGCAGCACCGGATAAGCACAGCAAAAGTAGCAGCCAGCGCCACACCATCAGGCATTGTTCCCTGATATCTGGAACAAGGTTTTGAAATTCTCCGTGGTTTGCTGGGCCAGTTGCGTCAGGGAAATGCCTTTGAGCGCCGCAACATGATGTGCAATCTCTGGCAGGTAAGCCGGCTCATTACGGCGGGATTTCGGTTTCGGTTTGAGTGTTCTGGGAAGTAAGAAGGGCGCATCCGTCTCCAGCAGGATCCGATCTTCTGGAATATAACGCACTAACTCCCGTAAGGTTTCACCCCGGCGCTCATCGCACAGCCAGCCAGTCAGGCCAATCATCAGGCCATAATCTAGGTAATGGCGCAAAGCGTGCCTATCACCAGTAAAGCAATGTAGTACACCGCGCAGGGAAAATTCGTCCAGCATGGCACTGAGCGTATCAAATGCCTCGCGTTCATGCAGATACACCGGCATGTCGAGTGTCTGAGCCAGCTCCAGTTGCACACCGCAGATCAGTTGCTGCACCGGGCGCGGTGAGTAGTCACGATTGAAGTCGAGCCCACACTCGCCAATAGCGACCACGTGATCTTGGGCTGCCAGGTGGCGCAACTGGGCGATGAAATCGTCCGGCACGTCTTTGGCATCATGAGGGTGCACACCTGCGGTCGCATACTGGTTATATTCTTGTGCCAGCGCCAGACTTTGCTCACTGGTGAGTAAGTCACATCCAATCAGCAACATAGATTCTACGCCCTGATCCGCCGCCCGGGTCAGGATGGCTGTGCGATCGGTATCAAATTGTGTACTGGTCAGGTTGACGCCAGCATCAATAAAGGTCGCCATTTAATCTACCCTTCTCACTTTTATTGAGCGGTTAGAGCCATCTTTTTGCATGATGAAAGAATTGAATGAGCCACGACGAATGGTCACTGTGTCCCCTTCTTTTGCAAAGAAGGCTTGTGTGCCGATCTGCTGCCAGCGTTGCTGGTTATCGAGCGTAAACCGGCGTAATCCATTGGCGGATTTGCTCACCTCCACCACAGTTGCGTTGACTGTCTGTTCGCTGTCCTGTTTGTGCTCCAGGCCAAAAGACTTGGCATTCGTTGCTGGCGGCTTAGAGCGTACCGGGTGTGGCTTACTGGCATAGTCAGCGGCCAGTTGATCGTAACAGGCTAAGCGCTTGTCGTCGGGTTGCTGCTGACTACATGCTTGCAATTTATGCGGTAATTTACCTTTGGCCTGAGCTGGTTGTATGCCAAGCACAGCGGTAAGTATCACTGCACCGATCAGCAAAAATGTGATTTTATTCATGGCTTTCTTCCTCTGCGACGGGCTTTTTGCTGTACAGCCTGGCCAACAATAACCCCAATTCAAACAGCAGTGCCATCGGAACGGCGAGTAGTGTTTGCGATAGCACATCGGGAGGCGTTAAAAACATCGCGACGACAAACACGCCGACTATGATATAGGGCCGTTTTTGTGCCAGGCTTTGCGTGGTCGTGACACCGCTCCAGCACAACAGCATAATGGCCACGGGTATTTCAAATGCAACGCCGAATGCAAAGAACAACTTCAAAATGAAGCCAAGATAGCTGCTGATATCCGGAGAGAGGGTCATCATGTCGGGACCCACGGCGGTAAAGAAGCCGAGAATAATGGGCATCACGACAAAATAACAAAATGCAATACCGGCGTAAAACAGCAGGATACTGGACAGCAGAATGGGCATCAGCATGCGTTTTTCATGCTGATACAGGCCGGGTGCCAGAAATCCCCAGATTTGATGCAGTATCATAGGCACTGCCAGAAACAGTGATACAAACAGGGTCAGTTTAAAGGGGGCAAAGAAAGGGGCCGTGACATCTGTGGCTATCATAGTGCTGTTTGCGGGTAGGCTCTCAACCAGTGGGGCTGCCACAAATGCATATATATCGTTGGCAAAATAAACCAAAGAAATAAAAATGATCAGGATGCTTAGTAGCGCCTTAATTAGACGATTTCGAAGCTCAATAAGGTGGCCAATAAAGCCACTATTTGTCATATCTGACATGCAAAAACTCGTAAACGGTTAGTTTTGAGAGGACGGATCTTTGTCGTTTTTCGACGGATCTGGAGACTTGCTGTAGCTGTGGCGTACTGACTCTGCCGCACGCTGCAACTCCTCAACCGATTGTTTGAGACCTGGGGAAATATTGTCCAGGCCCTGTTCTTCGGCTTTTTTCAGGTTGCTATGCAACTCGTGTACTCTCAGCTCTTCGCTTACTTCCGCCTTGACGGAATTGGCAACAGATTTGACTGTGTTGATCCAGCGGCTGACCGTTCTGATCGCAACAGGCAGGCGTTCTGGCCCGAGCACAACCAGGCCAACGATCAACACTACGACGAGTTCCCACATCCCCATGTCAGATCACACCTTGTCTTTTTCTTTTTCGCTGGTTGTTTTAGCCTGTGCAGCCTGATCGGTCAGCTGTTCTTTGCTATCCGTTTTTTCTGACTTTTTTTCTTCTTCGTCTTCAGACACTGCATTTTTAAAGCCTTTTACCGCATTGCCCAAATCACTACCAATGCCACGCAGTTTTTTCGTTCCAAACAAAAGCACGATAATGGCCAGAATGATAAGCAACTGCCAAATACTGATACCACCAAAACCCATGTCTACTCCATTTAATGTGTTATTGAATTAAGAAAGATTATACGCCGAGTGTGTAAAATATCACCCTGTTTTGCGCCATGCTTTAATAAATATTGCAATTGCCAGTGTAGCGCAGATTCCGCTTGCGAGCTGACGCTCATCAACAAAGCACAAACCAGCCACAATGGTGAGCGCTGCTGCGGCAAGGCCAAGTAGCAATGCACGGGTGTCTGTGTGGTTTTGTTGCACAATGGGTGCACTTTGACGCTGGCTGCGCTTCAGATTCTGATAGATAAGATCTGGCAGCTCAGGCATTTTTTCAGCCCAAAATGGCAAGTTGGTGTAGAGTTTTTTGGCCACTGCCAGAGGACCGACCTGATCCTGCACCCACTTTTCTAAAAAGGGTTTGGCCGTTTTCCATAAATCCAGCTGTGGATAGAGCTGGCGGCCTAGACCCTCAACGTATAAGAGGGTTTTCTGTAACAACACCAGTTGGGGCTGCACTTCCATATTAAAACGCCGAGCGGTATTGAACAGGTTAACCAGTACATGTCCGAACGAAATTTCGGCCAGTGGTTTGTTAAAGATTGGTTCGCACACAGTGCGAATGGCAAACTCGAACTCCTCAACACAGGTGTCGGGGGGTACCCAGCCTGAGTCGACGTGTAACTGTGCAACCTGACGATAGTCGCGGTTGAAAAAGGCAATGAAGTTCTCTGCCAGGTAGCGTTTATCTTCACGATTTAAGGTGCCCACGATACCGCAATCAATGCCGATATATTTCGGGTTATGCGGATCTTCGCGTGACACAAAAATGTTACCCGGGTGCATGTCGGCATGAAAAAAGCTGTCGCGGAAAACCTGGGTAAAAAACACTTCGACACCGCGCTCAGCCAGCACTTTCATATTGGTGCCCTGGGCCAGCAGTGCTTCTGTATCCGATACAGGGATACCGTAAATGCGTTCCATCACCAGGACATTGCGTCTTGAATAATCACTGTACACTTCTGGAATATAAAGTGACGCTGAGCCTTCAAAGTTACGTCTGAGTTGGATGGCATTAGCGGCTTCACGCATCAGGTCGAGTTCATCGAGCAGAGTTTTTCGATATTCCCTGACCACTTCGACCGGGCGCAGGCGGCGACCGGCACTGATTAGGCTGGCCAGCAGATGAGCAAAACGCTCCATCAAAGACAGGTCCGCGAGGATTTGTTTTTCAATATTCGGGCGGATCACTTTGACCACCACTTCTCTTAATTCTTCCTCAACGACTAGCTTGGCGCAATGTACTTGCGCGATAGAAGCCGAGGCCAGCGGTGTTTGTTCAAATTCGACAAAACCATCGTGGATACTATTGAGGCCCAGTGCTTTTTCTATCAGTGCTTGTGCCTGATCGCCAGGGAAAGGGGCAACTTTGTCCTGCAACAGGGCGAGTTCTTCGGCAATGTCGGGTGGCAGTAAGTCGCGACGCGTAGACAGCATTTGGCCAAACTTGACCCATACCGGTCCTAATGTTTGCAGTGCCAGTCTGAGGCGGGCACCGACGGGTTTGTCGCTGTGCTGATTGGGTAGCCAAAATAAACTACGTCTAATCGCCCGGGCATACCAGGGTTGCTTGTGCCTTGGAAGCAGGTCGTCCAGGCCGTAATTAAGAAAAGTTTTACCGATTTGATACAGACGAGCGATGGACAAACCCAGCTCCTTATAATTCGCTTAACGCGTTGATACGTTGTTCCAGCGCCGCCAGTTGTTGAGCCAACTGTCGCGTATGGGATTTAAATTGGCGGACTTCCAGCGGGTGAACGGCTACTTTCAGCTCGTCCTGGCACAATTGTGTAAAGGTCCGTTGTAGCGTCTTGAGATGACTGCCACCACGTTGCGTGGCTGTCTTGCAGCGCTCGACCAGCAGTTGGGCCGGCGCATCGCCAAGATGACGTGAAAGGTGTTCTGCCCAGTCAATATCGAGGCCGGAAAATGCTTTGCTGTAGCTTTGTGCCAGTTGTAAATCGCCTTCGAGATCCAGCTTTTCCTCACGGATGAGACGCGTCAGCTGACTGGGATCTGAGATTTCACCTAAGGTCGATAAGGTGGTCGTGATGTGGCAGTCGGCTTTGTCCTGGTAGTTTCCATAGACAAAACAATGTGGTTTCCCTTGCTGTTCACCCACATAGTGCAGCGCACAGCACAAGCCGAGATCGGTTAAGGTGATCGCCAGCGTTTTGTGCTGCGTGGGAGCCAGCTGCAGTGCTAAAGCAGGTTCTTTGTTCAGCAGCTGATCCAGTGCGCTTTCGGCAACGGCGGTGAGCAGCGTGATCCACATACAATTTCCTTGCTTCTTCGAAATTAAAATTTAAAGCCTCGATGAAGCGCCACAATACCGCCCGTCAGGTTCTGGTAGCTCGCTTGTTCAAAGCCTGCTTCTTCCATCATTGTTTTCAGGGTTTCCTGGTCTGGGTGCATACGGATAGACTCTGCCAGGTAGCGATAGGATTCGCTGTCGTTGGCAACCAATTTACCCATAGTTGGCAGGATATTGAATGAGTAGAAATCGTATAGCTTCGACAGCGCTTCGTTGTCTGTTTTAGAGAACTCCAGCACCAACAGACGACCACCCGGCTTCAATACTCGGTACATGGAACGCAGTGCCTTATCTTTGTCGGTGACGTTGCGCAGTCCAAAGGCGATGGTGATCACATCCAGGCTATTGTCCGGAAAGGGCAGTGCTTCGGCATTCATTTGCACATATTCGATATTCCCAACCCGGCCCAAGTCACGCAGTTTATCGCGGCCTACACGTAGCATGGAGTCATTGATGTCGCCCAGGATCACCTGACCTGTTTCACCCACCAATTCACTGAATTTGGCTGTCAGATCACCGGTACCACCGGCCAAATCCAGAACTTTGTGGCCTTGTCTGACACCAGAACACGCAATGGTCTGGCGCTTCCATAAGCGATGGATCCCGAATGACATCAGGTCATTCATCACATCATATTTTGCAGCCACAGAATGGAAAACGTCGGCCACCATTGAGGCCTTTTCCTGCGTTGCTACTGTTTGATAGCCAAAGTGTGTGGTGTCGCGGTTTGCTTCTTTCATGTGTGTTATTTGTGCCGGATCTGGGTGTTAATAGTGTACTTGATAGCACTCAGTGAGCGCAATCGGTGTCAGCAATTTAAGCAGATTAATCAACAGGCCGCTGCACTGAAGCCGGATGAGCTGAGGAAATGTTATGTAGCGGCAGAGACATAGTAGTGCTGACCGAGCGACTGGGCTTTTTTGGCAGCGAAGGCAGCACGCTGGGCCAGGGTATTGAAATCGTGCTCGGGTTGATGTTGCGCAATGCCAATGGCCAAATCAATGTCGGGAAACGAGACATCGCCTTTGGCACTGACAAATTTCAGGCGACTCACGCCACGACGAATTTTTTGCGCGACGACCTGGGCTGTATCGGCGTCACAGTCTGCCAGCACAATGGTGAATTCCTGTCTGCCTGTGCGTCCCGGCAGGCCGCTGTGGAGTACGTACTTTTTGATCCTTTTTGCGACCCGCTGCAATACAGTTTCGCCGATCAGCTCGCCAAACCCCTGACTAAAGTCGTCGAGGTTTTCGATTAAGATGGAAATGGCAAAAACGGGTTTATCCTGGGTCAGCCATAGTTGGGTTTTATGGCCCAGATAGTGGCGTTTATACAAACCCGTTTGTGGGTCTAAAATGCGTTGCTTGCGCAGAGTCAGCAATTGTTGTTGCTGTTTTTCGTGTAGCTCCCGGGCTTTGCGCAGAGCGTTTTTAAACTGCTGATGCTGTTTGAGCAGCTGCTCTGTGTGGGCGCTGAAGTCAGTTAAGGCCGCCCGCGTTTTAACGACGTTATGCTCATCGAGATTGTGGATACAGTGGCTGATCTGTTTAGCAAATCCAATCAGGCTTTGCTGAGACTGCTGCGCTGAGTCGCTGAGGTGATCGATCATGCCGCCAACTTGCTGGATGAGCGTTGCCTCAGTTTGATGCTCTTTTTGCAGATGCTCGTAGTAGAGCTGCTCGATGTAAATACTGTCGATGTTGGCACGGTTTCGGATATCGCGATCCAGTTGTTCATTGAGTTCGCGGTGAGTCTGGCTGATATAGACATAGCCAATGTGGTAATTTAGGGGGGTAGGCGGCAGCTGATTCTGTTCCAGAAACTGACAAACTTTGGTCATTTTTTCTTGTGCTATTGCCATGGGATCATGGAACATCATTTTACTTACCACAATAATCAGTTGCTGTTAAATACTTGGCAGAAATACTCGAAACGGTTCCTATGAGATACCTAGCTTCGTTGCGGCTACATTAATCGCTCTGTAGAGTTTTGAAAAGCAAAAATCCGCGTAATGAGACAAATTTATTGCTTTTTATGGGTGTTGTTGAATTAGTAATCACTTTTTTATTGTCTCCTTGACTGGGCGTTGCAGGGGCATTGATGGCTCAAAGTAGCCACTGGTCGTATTAAGTTGCAAGCCCATCTCGAGCATGTTTATGTGTTGCGCAAATTTCACAATATTGTTAAAGGAACATCTACGTGAGCTTCCCATTGAAAACAACCCTATCCCGCTCTTTGTGCGCAGTGACATTGGCACTGGGCCTGGCAGGGTGTGAACTAACTCAGGTCAGCGCTGACCAGCAATTTACGACTTTAGCTCAGCAAGTCATGGTATTTCGCAATGACAAGCAGGCACAGGGAAGCACTTTACTGCCGGATTTGAGTGCAGCCTATCTGGCCACTAAAAATGCCGAGCGCGTAGCCTTTTTGCAGCGTATAGACGCACTGGATGAAACAAAATTAAGTGAAGAAAATCGTATAAACCTGATCATTCTGCGTGCTCAGATCCAGGACAAGGTAGATCGCTATCGCTTCAATGCGCACTACATGCCACTTAAGTCTGAAAGCGGCTTTCACAGCAGTCTGCCGAGGCTACTGGGTGGTACAGAGTTTAAAACCCGCGATGATTATGCGCTGTATCTGAGTAAACTGGCAGAAGTGCCGCGTTATTTTGCAGAAAATATTGCCTGGATGCGCAAGGGGCTTGAAACAGGCCTGACTCAGCCAAAAGCAGTATTGGCTGGGTACGAGGCATCTATTGAGGCCTTTATTGTCGATGAGGCGACGGAGTCGACCTACTTCCGTCCTTTCAAGCATAATCGCAGCGGCCTACCAGATGACGAGTTTGAGCGCTTACAAAAGCAGGCACAGAAAGTGATCGCACAACAGGTGATCCCGGCATATCGCGAGTATCTGGCATTTTTTGTCGAGCAGTACAGGCCAGGTGCACGTGATGACATTGGTATCTCGAGTACCCCGAATGGCGTTGAGTTTTACCGTAATCGGACCGCGCACTTTACGACCACACAGATGACACCTGAACAGGTGCATGCGTTGGGGCTGGAAGAAGTGGCCCGGATCAAAAGTGAAATGATGGAGATCATCAAGCAAACCAAATTTGATGGGAGCTTTGCCGAGTTTGTCCAGTTCTTAAGAACCGATCCGCAGTTTTACGCCAGCAGTGCAGAAGAGTTGCTCAAAGAAGCCGCTTTCATTGCCAAGAAAATGGATGCGCAGTTGCCTAAGTTATTCCATACACTACCGCGTCGCCCTTATGGGGTTGCGCCGGTGCCGGATGCCATTGCACCTAAGTACACTACTGGGCGATATCTGGGGGCAAGCAAGGACACTGACGCAGGTTTTTACTGGGTCAATACCTATGCGTTAGATAAGCGTCCTTTATATGTGCTTGAAGCCCTGACCCTGCACGAAGCGGTGCCGGGACATCATTTGCAAATTTCGCTGAACCAGGAATTGGACTATTTACCTGATTACCGTCGCGATTCCTATATCTCTGCATTTGGAGAGGGGTGGGGCTTGTATGCTGAATATCTGGGTCTGGAAGCTGGCTTTTATCAGGACCCGTACAGCAATTTTGGCCGCCTGACCTACGAAATGTGGCGGGCAGCTCGCCTGGTTGTGGATACCGGAATGCACATGTTTGGCTGGAGCCGGGAGCGGGCAATGAACTTTATGCGTGATAATACGGCTTTGTCGCTGCACAATGTCAAAACAGAAACGGATCGCTACATATCCTGGCCAGGTCAGGCATTGTCATACAAGGTCGGTGAGTTGACCATTAAACGTTTGCGTGCGAAAGCCGAGGCGGCGTTAGGGGATGCTTTTGATATTCGCGAGTTCCACCATCAAATCCTGCGTCATGGCTCTGTGCCGTTAAATGTCCTGGAAACGCAGATCGATAAGTATATTGCGTCGGCGCAAAACACAAGCCAGACATAGTAACGAGCAGATGGATCAACTCTGAGCCTGGCCTGAGTTGATCCAGGTGCTACAGATATTACTGTAAGACGCTGATGATCAACTGATAGCAGGCGTCTTTGCTTTGACAGCTGCGGGCATTCAGGATCAGTTGTTCACCGACCTCCAATGCCAGGCGCTGCGCTCGCAGGCGTGCCTGCTCATCTTCAATTTCATCCAAATCGCTGACATGGGCAAGCCCTATGGTGCGGCGGATCATCTCACTGCCACAATACCCAATGGCGTCTTGTAATACATCACGCAGAAACAATGCCGCATAACCAGGTGCCTGTAAGGTAGTGTCTGTGCCATGTTGTTCGCACAACGTCTGCCATTGATAGTCAAATTCACCCAGGCAGATATCTATGGTGCGCAACAAGTAAGTATGCATATCACGACGCTTTGACGCTTCACTGATACGGCCATGCTGAGCACAGAAATTGAGGAGCAAATTACCGATAAAAGAGCCGAGATCGAAACCAATGGGACCAAAAAAGGCAAATTCCGGATCAATAAACTTGGTGGTTGTGTCATCGACAAACAGGCTACCACTGTGTGCATCACCATGCAGTAACGCTTGCGGAGAAGACAAGAAACGCTGCTTGAGCTGAGCAATGGCCAGTTTTAATGCTGTATTGTGACGTAGCTTGTCGACCTCTTTGCTCAGCGCATCCGGATAGTGGTTACGCTCGCTATCCTGATAGGGGTCGTCAAAAAATAACTCTTCTGTGATGGCACACAATTCCGGGTTGGTAAAAGACTGGATCAGGGCTTTCTTGTTTGCAGGCGTGAGGTAGAAATCGCTGTGGTAAAAGCTGGTTGTGGCCAGATAGCGGGCCACATCCCGACCCAGATTGGCAAAAGTACGCCCGGCGTTGAGTTCACTGCGTAAGATTTTCAGATGACCCAGATCTTCAAGTATCGTCACTGCCTGCTCACTATTGTGGTGCAATACCCTGACAGTATGGGTGGGACAAACCTCACCATGGCGACGTAAGGCGCTGGCTTCGATGCGGGCCCGATCAAGTGTCAGTGGCCAGCTTTCACCGACACAGCGCGCGTAGGGTAACGCCTGCTTAAGGATCACGCTGTGGTTATGTTGATCAGTGACCCGAAAAACCAGGTTCAGGTTGCCATCGCCAAACTCATAGCAGTTCAGCTGTGCGTCTGGTGGGAACATCCCCCCCAGGTTATTGATGTATTCAATGGCCTTGTCATTGTCAAACGCCAGATAAGCACTCATTCGGATCATCCAGATAGCATAAAATTAGATCAGCATTCTATATCTGCAAACGTTTAGAAGTCTATACATCTTTAGATCTTGATGTAGAATAGAACCGTTCGTTTTTTCAATCGGGCACTGTCGAGATGAAGTAATTTCGTCGGTGACAGATGACACAAAGAGGTCATAACGGCACGGTTAGTGTCAGACTTCATACTTGCCTGTCCATCGATATGAATGGGCATTCGTCAGGAGCAAATCGGAGTAAACAACGGTGAAAGAGCTAGTTGCGCGGAGTTTGAAGTATCAGGCTGGCAGGGTTCAGGTGCTGGACCAGTATTTACTGCCACATGAGGAGACATGGCATCATTGCACCAGTGTGGCGCAAATGACGTCGCTGATCCTGACGCTGAAAGTGCGTGGCGCTCCTTTGATTGGTTTAGCAGCGAGTCTGCTGGTTGCTTACCTGGCGGAGCAGGGTCACAGTAAAACTCAGCTTAGTGAGGCAATTGACGAGCTGGAAGCCACCCGCCCGACGGCAGTGAATCTGATGCACTGCATGGCGAGGCTGCGCACTGCCTTGCAACAGCAAGACTTTGCCCTGGCTGTGGTGACGGAGGCGGAGAGATTGTTTGAAGAAGACTGTGCACTGTGCGACAGAATGGCCACATTGGGTGCGCAGCTGGTCGAACCCTCAGATAATATTCTGACACATTGCAACACCGGCGCGCTGGCCACTGCTGGGGTGGGCACCGCTTTGGGCGTGATCCATCATGCTGCCCGACAGCATGCGGACATCCATATCTGGGTTGATGAGACCCGGCCATTATTGCAAGGGGGACGACTGACTGCATATGAGCTGGCGCAGTGGCAGATCCCTTATACCTTGATTTGTGACAATATGGCGGCCAGTCTGATGGCAGCAGGCAAGGTCGATAAAATTTTTGTCGGGGCTGATCGCATTGCTGCGAACGGCGACTTTGCCAATAAAGTGGGCACCTATAATTTGGCTGTGCTGGCCCACTATCATAAGATCCCTTTCTATGTCGTTGCCCCGGTAACAACCCTGGACATTGGCTGTGCCTCGGGCGCAGAGATCCCGATTGAACAGCGTGCTGAAAGCGAGGTGACCGGGGTGAGTGGCAGCTTTGGTCACTGTCAGTGGGCACCCGCACAGGCACAAGTGTATAACCCGGCTTTTGATGTCACACCAGCTGAGCTGATCACAGCCTGGGTACTGGATACGGGCGTGTATTTTCCGCAGGACGTGGCGGCGGGCGTTTTAGGCACGGTATGACGACACCGTGCCGGGCGAGCGCTTTAATCCAGTAACGGAAAGCGCTCGGCGATAGGGCTGTCAGTACTTTGTGCCACCCAGCCCTGTTCATTGTTGAACAGCCGGATTGCGGTAAACTGAGGGTCGCTGCCCATATCAAACCAGTGAGGTGTCATCGCGGGTACTGAGATCAAATCGCCCTGCTGACACAGAACCTGATAAACCCGTTCGCCAATATGCAGGCAAAATAGCCCCTGACCCTGAACAAAAAAACGTACTTCATCTTCGCTATGGGTGTGCTCAAACAGAAACTTCTGACGCATAACGGGCGCGTCGGGGTGACCTTTTGGCAAAGAGATCACGTCTACGGTCTGATAGCCATCCTGTGTTTTCAGGCGATTAATGTCCTGCTCATATGCGTCAAGAATGTCATCATGTGATGTCGTCTGGTTAATCTCATAGGCGGCCTGCCATTGCTCGAAGCGGACACCCACCTCAGCAAGCTGAGCGGCTATCTGGTTGTGTGCATCACTGTGGAATTCAATGTTATCCGGGTGCTGATCATGGTAAATGGTCAATTGGCTCATCGTGACTCCTGTGCATTATATTGGCTGAAATCTTCAATAAAGGCATGTGCCTGTGTCCGTGGCTGTCCGTCACGCCATAATTGCAAGGTCTGCATGCCTGCTGCTTTTGCCGCATCCAGCTCGGCCACCACATCGCTCAGAAAGAGCACTTCATGCGCCGCAAAGGATAGCTGACTGGCGATGGCCTGATAGGCCTCGGGTTGCTGTTTGGCACCTATCCGGGTATCAAAATAACCACTGAATAAGGGGCGCATATCGCCATAGTCCGAATGGGCAAACAGCAGTTGCTGGGCCTGCACTGAACCAGACGAATAGACGTAGAGTGCAGTGCCCGCAGCATGTTCGGTAGACAAAAACTGGTGCGCATCTGGGTAAATATGGCCGGTAAAATCGCCATTTTGATAGCCATGTTGCCAGATCATGCCCTGTAATTGTTTCAGAGGCGTGACTTTCTTATCTTCAGCGATCCAGCTGAGTAGCGTCTGGACAACCTGATCCAGTGAGGCTTGTGGTGCGTTCAGTTCAGCACGCACTGCATCCAGCTGTGCAGTCACTTCCGGGGTGTGTGCATGCTGGCGCACGAAATCGGGTAGCTTGTCTGCGGCATAGGGGAACAGGATCTCTTTGACGAAAGAGATACGGGTAATGGTGCCTTCGATGTCGGTCAAAATTGCTTTGATCATGCGTTTTTTTCCAGTTGTCTGCGCGTCAGTTCGCAGTTAAACAAAAATTCCAGTGCCTCGATATGACGACGCGTTTCACTGATGTCTGCCCCCATCGCATAAAGTCCATGGCCGCGGATCAGCACCCCGTGCCGCACAGGCGTGTGGGCATGGTATTCAGCCACCCGACGTGCCAGGGCTGGAATATCCTGATCGTTGTCGAAAACCGGAATAGCCAGGGTCTCCAGATGACTGGTGAAACCATGCAGGGCTTTTTGCATTTCGTACCCCTGAATGTTCAGGCTGTGCTCTGCTGTTAGGCGAGACAGAACTGTTGCCGCAACGGAGTGGGTATGCAAGATGCAGTGTGTACGCGCACTGAGTGCATACAGGGCAAGGTGCAGCTCGGTTTCGGCTGAGGGCTTACCGGTTCCTGCGATGTGTGTGCCTTCGGTATTGAACTCAAGAAAATGCTCGGGTTGCAGCGCCCCTTTGTCATGACCACTGGCCGTGACAACAAAGCCTTGCTCTGTTCTAATGGAAAAGTTGCCCCCGGTTGCCGGTACCCAGCCTTGCTCACTGAGCCAACGTCCGGCGTCTATCAGGGCATGTTTCGCTTGTGCTGATTGCATACGCTTACCTCTCACGAATAACATCGTGGATAATTTTAGACGGCTATACTTCTATTTGCAGCAATGATAGCATCGCTCGGGCCGTTACACCACACACAAACGAGGACTTGGCAGTGGAAAGTAAATTACCTCATGTAGGCACCAGTATTTTTTCTAAGATGACTGCGCTGGCTAATCAGCACGGTGCACTGAACTTGTCTCAGGGTTTTCCTGAATTTGATGCGCCAGAGCGCCTTAAACTGCGGTTGACTCAGCATGTACAAGCGGGGATGAACCAATACGCGCCATCACCCGGGGTACCGGCGCTACAGCAGCAAATAGCGGCCCTGGCAGAGCGCAAATACGGTGCGCAGATCGACGCCGAGGCGCAGGTCACAGTCACTGCCGGCGCCACAGAAGCCTTGTTTGTTGCCATTCAGACCCTGGTGCGCCCGGGTGATGAAGTGATCGTGTTTGACCCGGCCTATGACTCTTACCATCCGGCGATAGAGCTGGCAGGTGGCACCAGTGTGCACATTGCTTTGCAGGCGCCTGATTACCAGGTTGACTGGCAGCAGGTTGCGGCAGCTATCACACCTCAAACTCGCGCTATTATTGTTAATACGCCACATAATCCGAGTGCGAAAACACTCAAAGCAGCAGATATGGCAGCGCTTCAGGCCCTAGTGATTGAGCATGACCTGTATGTGATCAGCGACGAAGTTTACGAGCACATTACCTTTGATGCGCAGCCACATTTGAGTGCGTTGCGTGACCCGACGCTGGCTGCGCGTGCGATGGTGGTGGCCAGCTTTGGTAAAACCTTCCATTGTACTGGCTGGAAGCTGGGGTATTGCATCGCACCAGAGGCGCTGAGCAAGGAGTTTCGTAAGATCCATCAGTATGTAACCTTCTCCTGCTTTACGCCAGCGCAGCTGGCACTGGCAGACGTGCTTAATGAAGAGCCTGAGCATGTGGATGCGTTGGCTGATTTTTATCAGCATAAGCGCGATCTGCTCATTGAGGCGCTTAAACCCGGGCGGTTTACTATTTTACCCAGCGAGGGGAGCTACTTCCTGTTGCTGGATTACAGTGCTATCTCGTCACTGGATGATGTGCGCTTTTGTGATTATCTGGTGGAAGAAGTCGGGGTAGCCGCTATTCCGCTGAGCGTATTTTATGCCGACGGCAGTACAGATAAAGTGATCCGTTTGTGTTTTGCCAAAGAAGATAACACCTTACTGGAGGCGGCGAAGCGTTTATGTCAGCTTTAACTGTCGCTCTGGTTCAGCAGGCCATTGAGTGGTTGGCTCCCCAGAATAACTTTGTTCAGCTGGAAAGGCTGTTAGATGCACAGCAGGCGCAACTCAGTGGTTGCGATCTGATCATTTTGCCGGAAACCTTTGCAACCGGTTTTGCATTGGCTGAAGCGTGTGCCGAGCCGCCTGAGCAGGGGGAAGCACTGGCTTTTTTACACCAGCTGGCACAGCGCTGGCAGGCCGTCGTGGCGGGCAGTGTGTTGGTGGATCTGGGTGAAAAGAAAGCCAATCGTTTTTACTGGTGCTGGCCGGATGGCACCGTGCGCTATTATGACAAACGCCATTTATTCTGTCTGGGTAAAGAAGGGGATTATGTGCATGCCGGACAGGAGCGGGTCGTTGTTGAGGTAAAGGGATTTCGGATCTTACCTCAGGTATGCTATGACCTGCGTTTTCCGGTGTTCCAGCGTAACCGCAATGATTATGATGTGATGATCAATGTGGCTAACTGGCCTGCTGCGCGACGTCGGATCTGGGATACCTTATTGCAAGCCAGAGCAATTGAAAATCAGTGTTATGTGCTGGGCTGCAATCGTATTGGTGACGATGGCTATGGAACGGCGCACAACGGTGGCACCGCCGCTTATGACTTTACAGGCGCATTATTGGCCGGTGCCCCGGATGACGCTGTCGATGTACTCGTAGTTAGTCTGGAAAAGGCGCCACTGGATACCTTTAAACAAGGGTTTCCTGCTCACCTTGATGCCGATGACTTCGTGTTACCCGCATTGGAAAAAGGACCGCGCGACGAATGAGTTCGTCGCGCTAAGTTAAATCTGGCATACCTGCCGAATCAGCCTAAGATGCATTGTAGCTGTGGATGAGCAGCTCCTGCTCAGGAGGAGCCAGCGCTGTTTGCTGTTGCGAGGCTATCGAAAAATAGCCAAGCAACTCACGCATTGCATTCGCCTGATCCGCCATTTGCCTGGCCGCAGCCATGGTTTCTTCCGTAATGGCTGAGTTTTCCTGAATTAAATCGGTCAGGCGCTGCACCACAATGTCTACCTCTTTGATGGACTGTTGCTGCGTGGTCGTCGACTGATTGATTTTCACTATATTTTGACTGACATCGGCAACTGCCTGCACTATCTGGTGCAGCTTATCGCCTGAGTTATTCGCCAGTTGAGTGCCTTGTTCCACTTTTTCGTTGCTGTTAGCGATGATCTCTTTAATTTGCTTTGCAGACGCGGCACTGCGGCCCGCTAATTCACGCACTTCATTGGCAACCACGGCAAAACCCCGGCCATTTTCGCCGGCGCGGGCAGCTTCTACGGCAGCATTAAGGGCCAGTAAGTTGGTCTGGAATGCCAGCGCGTCGATCACCGACACGATTTCATTAATGTCTTTGCTGGCCCGGTTAACTTCGCCTATGGCATCAACCGTGTCCTGCGATAAGGAGCCACCTTCTTTGGCGATGGTCTCCGCGTTGCTGGCCAATTCCACAGCCGTACCGGATTGTTGTGCAACCTGAGTCAGCTCTTCCAACATATGGCCTGTGCTTGCGCTGGCCTCTTCCAGGTTGGCAGCTTGTTCCTCGGTGCGCTGGCTGATCTCGGTGTTACTGGCGGCTATCTCGCCAGCACTCTGGGTGACCTGGCCGGCCGCATACTGGATCCCTTCAATCACTTCCGTGAGCTTGGCAATGGTGGCATTGACGTCACGTTGCAGGGTTTCAAACACACCTTCATAGTGACCGTTGATCTTCTCATTTAACTGTCCTTTAGCCAGTGCCCCTAGTACCCGGGTGACTTCATTGATGGCATCAGATACTGTGGTTGTTGAGGTATTTACGTCCTCTTTAAGTTGCAGTAACTGACCCTGCAGGTCAGATTCTATCTGGATGGTAAAATCACCCTGGCTCATGGCTGACATCACGCTGGCCAGCTCTTCAATAACACGACTGAGGTTATTGACCGAGTGGTTGATATCGCCTTTGAGGGTGTCCAGCTGGCCCCGCATGGGAGAGTTGATGGTGCGATCAAAGCGGCCACGGCTGATTGCCATCATCACAGATGAAATCTCACTAATGGCTTCATCAACACTGCTGATCGACACATTTATGTGCTCTTTCAAATCACCAAGCTGCCCCTGAGCAGGTGTTGATACTTCCTGTTTAAAGTCCCCTTCGCTGACCGCGGCCATGGTGTGGCCAATGTCTTCGATAATGGCGGCAAGGTTTTCTACACTGGAGTTTGTGTCTTCTTTGAGCTCTTCCAGTTGACCACGCAGCGGCAACTCCAGGCGCTTACTAAAGTCGCCCTGACGCAGGGCACTCATCATCGCTGCCAGCCCATCTATGGCACCGGCGACGCTGCTCACGGAATTGTTGACGCTCACTTTGAGCTGCAGCAGGCTACCTTGAGCCTCTACCTGCACTTGTCCCCGGAAGTGGCCTTGCTCCATGTCCGACATCACGGTCACAATTTCAGTCATGGTGGTATTGATTGAATGCATGGAGCTGTTGATGTGCTGCTTCAAAATTGCCAGGTCGCCACACATGTCTGACTGCAACTGTTTATCAAATTGACCTTCCGACATGGCGTGGATCACCTGACCGATGTCGCTCAGTGCACTTTGCAGGCTCTGGGCACAATCATTGGTGGCACGTTTAAGGGTATCCAGTTCACCTTTGCAGGGGGCACTGATCCTGTCATCAAAGCGACCGGCCGCCATGCGGTCCATGACGCGGTTTGTTTCCGAAATAGACAATTGCAGTGCGTCCAGCAGTGAATTGAACGCTTGTCCGCAGCGACCAATTTCATCATTGGTGTCAATCTTGGTACGTAATGCAAAGTCGCCTTCTTGTTCTACCTGGCGCATGGTATTGACCAGCGCATGAACCGGGCGGGTCAGGGTTCGGGCAAACCAGAATGCGGCCAGAATGATCATCAGTACACAGGCCGCCAGCACGATAAGCAGCTGAGTACGCAAAGTATTAATGGGCGCGAAGGCTTCGGCCTCATCAATTTCAGCCAGCAATGCCCAGCGTACATTAAATACGTCTACAGATGTGTATGCTGACAATACAGGGTTGCCATTGTAGTCCAGCACCACTTTTTGCCCTTGCTGCCCCTGCATGGCCAGCTGAAATGCCTCGGTATTCACTGTACCTTTTTCAGGGTGACGGAATGAGGCAGTCACAGAATGATGAACCGGATCCAGATAAGAATCTGAGCGCATCAGGCCTTCCGGGCCAACCAGGTAGGTCTCGCCGCTCTCACCCAATCCTTGACGTTCAGTCATGATGGCATTCAGGGCGTCAATGGAGAGTTGAAAGATCAGTGTGGCTGATACCTGACCGTCGATGACCAAAGGCGCGGCAACAAAACTGGCCGGGGCATTGTAAGAAGGCAGGTATTGCTCGTAATCAACAAAGGCCATTTCACCTTCTTTGGTGAGCTCTCGGGCTGCCAGAAATGCCTTGGCAAGGTTACTTTCTGCATAGGGGCCATACAGTAATGAAGTGGCAAAATCGCTCTCTTTGTAAACCGAATAGATCACATTGCCGTTCAGGTTATCGACGATAAAGATATCGTAGAACTCGTAAACATCGGCAATTTTTGTGAAAAATGCGTGATACTGACTATGTATTTCATCATACGCATCATCAACGCCACTGCTGGTCAGGTTTACTTTTTCGCCCAGAGGATGAGGGTTCTCGGCCAAGTAGCGAGTCTGTAAAGTGATCCCTTGAGGAGATAACTCAGAGAGCAATATTGCGGGGGGCGCAGCCTGCTCATTGAGTGATTTAAATTGGGGCGCAAACTGCTCACGGTAGAAGCGTGTCAGGCTGGTCGGAGTGGCAACCGCATCCTCAACTTCGCCATAGGCGCGGATAAAATCTGTAGCTGCCTGTTGGACATAGGGATTGACTGCCAGCGATATCAGCTTGTCCTCGACGCCATTGAAATGGCGCTCAATGGCGCTTTCTTTTATTTCGCCTACCGCACCCAACTGGGCATAGACTTGCCGGCTCATTGCATCGGATGATTGTATCAGTGCCATGGCGATAATGATGGCGGTCGGGATCAGGGCGACCAGTAAAAAGGCCGAGATCAATTTTTGCGTCAGGTTAAGTGACTTAAAAAAGTGGCTGAGATCAGACATGCTCCCTGCTCCTTGTATTCGCTGATATACCTGTGAGGCTGACCGATAAAACCTAGATTGACGACCTCGTTACACAGCCATCATAGCATGAGCTTGACGACAGAGTATCCTATTCAGTGACACAGTTTAGAACAGTTCTCGACAATATCCAGCACATGGATCGGGACAAAGAGATGCGTGTAAGGCCTTGTTGCCAGAAGATAAATGCTTAAATGTGGTGTTTAGTGAAAAAAAAGCAGCCTTTCGGCTGCTTTATGAATGAAATGACCAGATATTAGTGTTTCCAGTGATATTTATGTGCTTTCTCTTCCATATAAGCTTCCGTAGCCGGATGCATTGGCGTCTTGTTGCCATTTTCGAAGAACAGCGGCTGGCGCTTCACATTATAATTGCCGGTTTCATTCATGGTCGCGGCGTCATAGATACGACCATTCAGTACTGTATAAGCGACTTTTTCTGATTCACGGATGTCGTTCAGGACGTCACCGTCGATGATCACTAAGTCGGCAAGTTTACCTTTTTCAATGGTGCCGATATCATGGTCCATTGCCAGGTATTTCGCACCGTCAATGGTACCGCTGCGCAGCGCTTCCCATGGTGTAAAGCCACCTTGTGCCATTGACCACAGTTCCCAGTGTGCACCCAGACCTTCACGCTGGCCGTGTGCGCCGATGTGCACGGTTACGCCTTTGTCGCGCAATTGCTTGGCAGATTTAGCTGCATTGATGTGGTTGTAGTGGTGCTCAGGGGCTTTTTCACGACGAACAGAGCGCGGGTTCAGAATGTAGTCCGGAACAAAGCTTGCCAGGCGTTCATTCTTCCACACATCTGTGGTGTCATAGAAATAGTCTTCTCCTTTGATACCACCGTAGGCAACGTTAAAGGTGGGTGTAAAGCCCGCTTTTGTCTGACTCCACATCTGAGTGACGTCTGAATAGATGTTCGGGATTGGCAGGGCGTGCTCAAGACCCGTGTGACCATCGATGATCATGTTCATGTTCTGCTGGAACTTAGAACCGCCTTCTGGTACTACCATGATCTCCATCTGCTTTGCTGCTTCCAGCACTTGCTGGCGGGTATCACGGCGCGGGTGGTTGTAGCTCTTAACCGTGATTGCACCGGCGTCTTTCAGACGTTTAACGTGGAACTGAGCATCTTCCAGGTTGCTGATCGGCGTTTTGTACCCAGGTGCATTACCGGCATAGAGGATCCGGCCTACGGAGTAAATACGCGGTGCTACGGTCAGGCCGGCACGTTGTAATTCAGCCATAGAGAAGACTTCATTAGAGTCATTCGATGGATCGTGAATGGTCGTCACACCAAAGCTGACATTAGACAGCTGGTTCCAGTTTTGCTCAGGTTGCAGGTTGTAGCTGCCATAGCTGCCATGGGCGTGCGCATCGACCAGACCCGGGATCACGGTTTTACCTGTGATATCCATTACCTTGGCTTTGCTCGGGATCTCAACTTCACTGCGGGTACCGACCGCGATAATGCGGTTTTCTTCAATCAACACTACCCCATCTTCGATGATCTCTTGTTGCTCGTCGGCGTTGCGCATGGTCACGACTTTACCACCAACAAGGGCCAATATGCCTTCAGGCTTGTCGGCCTTTTTCTCAAAGCTCAGGTCGATGCCTTCGGCAGTTAAAGGTGTAGCCTCGGCTACGGCACCTTTCAAAAACGCAAAGGTATCGGTCAGCTTGCGCTGATATAAAGTCGGGCCAAAGGCCCAGGTCAGGGCACTGCTGTCCGCCTTCCAGTTCAGGAAGTCTCCTGAGTATTTAGAGACTTGTTGCACTGGGAATGATTTAGTGCCCTTGTTGATAGACAAGGTTTTACCTGTGCTGGTGAAGGGCGCAACGAAGGTGTTGAAGTTCTCGATGAAAGCAACATAGTTGCCGTCCGGAGAGACGCGATAATCAAAAATGTAGTCGCCTTTGAAGTGTGAACGTTCTTTTTCACCGCTGAGGTCGACTGATTTCAGTTCGCGATGGGTTTCATCGCTCATCACACTGAAATAGATACGGTCTTTTTCCGCACCAAAGTGTGGGTTGTCACCACGCTTAATGATGCGCTTGGCTTCGCCACCTTTGGCGCTGGTCAGATAGATGCCTGGCTCCATCGACCAGTCACCGCTGAGCAGGTAGCCACCAGTCACTTTGCGATACAGTACGTGTTTACCATCTGGCGAGAAGCTTGGGTTGATGTAGTGACCCGGGTCCTGAGTGATCACTCGGCCTTTACCCCCACTGGCTGAAACAATGCGTACGGCGCCTAAGTCCTGATCGTCCCAGCTAGTGTATACAATGTACTTACCATCACGTGAGAAGCTTGGGTAGAACTCAAAATGATCGTTTTGTTTGGTAACGCGACGTACCTTACCAGAGGCGATGTCTTTGGTGTACAGGTGGCCCAGTGCCTGGAACAGCGCGGTTTTACCGTCTGGTGAAATTTGTGACCAACGTGCCAGCTTGACCTTGAATGCATCCGGTGCCACATCAACGGCAAATTTCAGTGCCGGGGTAATCTCTTTTTCAGCAACCACGCGGGTCGGGATCACTTTGGCTTGTTTGCTTGCAATATCTACCTTATGGAAGACGCCAGCGGCCCAGAAAACCAGTGCTTTGCCATCGGGCGTGTAAGCGAATGCTGGAGTATTACCCTGAGCACCATTGGCTTCTTGCAGGTCACGGTCCAGTCCAGAGAAGATCTCTGTTTCGATACCGGATTTCAGATCTTTGATATACAAGGCACTTTGCATCACCTCGCCATTTTCAATACGTTTCACGAACGCCAGAGATTTACCATCTGGACTCGGTGTTGGGCGAATTGCACCGCCGGAGCCACGGATCACGGTTTCTTCTTCACCGGTGGCCAGATCCCAGGAGCGGATTTCAAACACTGAACCCAGTGCATTTTTGTTGTATTCCCAGCGTACGCCTGCAGTGGCATCGACGGAGTAATAGAGCTTCTTACCATCGGTTGAGAAAGCGGGCTCAGCGATGTTCTTCTGTGATTTTGCGCCGTGCAAACGATCTCTTACGACAACGCCTTTACCACCTGAAATATGATACATGCGGATCGAGCCACCCGGGATGGTACGGCCCGTTACCTGACCTTGTTTGACTGCAATGTACTGACCATCAGGCGACCAGGCTGGGTTATGTAGCAGGTTGTGAGACTCATCAGAGACTTTGCGCATGTTGTCGCCATTGACGTCCATCACCCACAGGTTTTCAGCGCCTTCGCGATCTGAAATAAAGGCGATTTTGCTGCCGTCCGGCGAGAACTTAGGCTGGAAGTTCCAGGCTCTGTCGCTGGTAATGGCGGTTGCTTTGCCACCTTTAATAGGCATGACGTAAATGTCACCTAGCATATCAAAGATAATGGACTTACCGTCGGGGCTGACGTCCAGGTTACTCCAGGTCGTTTCATTGGTGTCTATGGTAATGGTTTGCTTGTCACCTGGCGGATTTAGTACATTCCACTCTTTGGTGCTCGCCTGTGATGCCTGTTCTGTGGCAGTTGCCACGCTGGGCGTGCTAAGGCCAATCATGGCCGCACCGATGGCAATGGCCAGCGATGATTTATGTAGTGTCATTTTATAAATTTCCTTCAGATTTCTTGTTATCTGGGTCGTCGGGTACCCTGTGTCGGTTAGAATGACTAAATTTTCCAATAAAGTCGACATTGCGGCGATAAAAGTACCGCTTTGTGCGTTTGGCTTTCAGCGTTTCACCTCAGCTGAGTGTTTGATGCCGTACGTACTGCAAATAGGCTTCCAGGCTTTGTTGCCACAACACCATGGCATCGGCCAGTTCCTCGTCACAGCGTTTTTTATCCAGCAGCCTGCGCTCAATTTTCTTGAGTGTCAGACCATAGCGATTGAAACCCAGTTGTAGCGCTGTGCTGGCCTGACGGTGCAGGAGTTTGATGCACTGTTGATCGTCCTCATCCAGTAATTGCTGAATGTGGCGCAGTTTCGTGCGGGCGGACAAAACAAATTCATTGTAAATGGAAGACACTTCGTCTTCACTGAAGCCGCTCAGGGAGCCCACCGCACTCTCGTCGTACAGGGTGTCGCTGAGCTCGACGCTGATGTCAGGGGTTTGCGCCTTTTGCGAGTTGCTAATGGCCTGACGCAGTTTATCTTGTTTAATCGGCTTGCCCACAACGTCACGGATCCCCAGTGCCAGGTACTCTTTAACCTCTTCGGGGCTCAGGCTGGCGGTAAAGGCTAAAAATGGGGTGCGGCGATTTTTATGCTCAATGTTCTTAAGCCGTTTGAGCACCTCCTGACCCGTTAAGTCTGGCAAGTTCATATCCAGCAGAACAACATCAAAGGCATGCTCCGTAAGTTGTTCTATGGCACTTTGGCCATCGTTGGCCAGCTTAATTCGGTGCTCATCAATGGCCATAAATTCGATGGCTATTTTACGGTTCAGGTCGAGATCTTCCACTAAGAGAACATCCAGGCCGGTCGCGTAGTCGACATTGTGATGGCGCTTTTCGACCAGGCTGAGCTCGCCGACCGTTAAGGTGAGATCAAAGCTGAAGGAGCTGCCTTTATCCAGTTCACTGATGATCTCGAGCTGACTGCCCATTTTATCCAGCAGGCGTGCTGTGATAGCTAATCCAAGTCCGGTGCCGCCTTTGGTTTTACCCGCGCTGCTCTGGACATATGGCTCGGTCAGTTTTTCGATGTCCTCTTCTTCAATGCCCGGACCGGTGTCTATCACGCTAAAACGCACCCGGTGTTCCATATTGCCTTCTTTGATCAGCTCGACACAGACCTTTACTTCGCCTTGATCGGTAAATTTAATGGCGTTGCCAACCAGGTTCAGCAGGATTTGACGCAGCTTTTGCTGGTCGCAGTAGTAGCAAACCTGCTCGGGCATGTCGTACACCAGGGTAAAGGTCAGCCCGCGTTGCTCAGCCATGGGTGTCATCAGCAGGCACAGGTTGTTTAGCCAACTCTTGAATTCAATGTCCTCGGCGGCCAGCACTTCGTCACTTTGTTCCAGACTGGCATAGTCGAGCACTTTATCGATCAGTAGGTTGAGTGATTCAGCGGAGTTAATAATGGCTTCGCAGTAGGCTTTACTGGCCTGATCCCCAATGCGGTTCAGTACCAGTTGCGCACTGCCCAGGATGCCGTTGAGCGGGGTACGGATCTCATGGCTGACGGTGGACAAGAACAGCCCCCGGATCTCAAGGTCTTGTTGTGCTTTTTCTGTCAATCGGTTGAGGTTATGTTCGCGACGCTCATTACATAAAATTGCCATGCCAGTGGCATAGAAAATAGGTGCCAGCACGCCGTTGAAAAAGAGTGTAATGGTGAACCAGGGACTGTCCAGCAGGTTACCATGGTGGATCTCCCCCATGAGTAAAGTTCGGCCAGTAAACACACACAGAATAAAGCTCAGTACGATGAGATAGACAATACTGCCGTTGGGATACAGAGGATGGGCATAGCGGATAAAGTAGTACAGTAACAGCAGGGCCTCGGCGATATGCTGAAGATCGGAGATGAGAATACGCTGCCTGAGGCCCGGCGCTACAGCACTGAAATAAACAAGGGCACAAAATAAAACCCCTGTGACTATCAGATAAAACTGAAAGGCTTTATCGCGGACCCCGAGAAACTGGCTGATCGCCCAGCAATGCAGCACGGATGCCGCAAATAACAGACCGTTTGCAATGCCTATGGTCTGCCACTGCTGGAAGTGGCTGTGTAGCGCAAAGCCGATAATGCCAGCAAACAATACCATAGGGTAAAAAATGTATAACACAGTGCCGGGGGTGTCTTTATTAGCCCGCCATGTTAGATAATTTAGAAGGGTCATCATCGCCGTCATGACGACGCTGGTGACATACAGAGTTTTGGGATCCAGCATGGTGTGCCCTAGCAATCAATCGACTTTGCTAGCATAAAAGGAAGTGAGATATCAGTAAAGCGGTAGACAGTGTCGGGGTTGACCCGACACTGGATACAGTAGAGAAGGCGGTTAGCGGATCTCGTCTGGGATATTTTGTTGCGCCCAGGACAATAATTCGATTCGATTCCGGCATTTCGTTTTTCTGAATGCACTATACAAGTGCGTCTTCACCGTATGTGGGCTGATGTTCAGATCTTCGGCAATCTCTTTGTTCTTTGACCCTTTACTCATCAGGGTAATAATGGCTTTTTCACGTTTTGTGAGTTTAACCGGCTCAATATCCCCTTCGGTCAGTTTGTGTAGCGCATCTTTATTAAACTGCAACATACGGTTTAATGCATTACACATAATTTCGCGACGATACCAGAGCTGATCTTCCATCAGCAGGCGAATACCTTTCATCAGCACATCCGCATTATCTGTGGTGTAGAAGACACCACGGATACCGCTGAGCAATGCGCGATTGGCCAGCTCAGGGTTCTCATCCAGGTTAAACAGGACAATGTCACAACTGACTTTCAGGTTAACCAGCTGTTCTTTCAACTGACCCCAGGCGTCATTGACGGCTGTTTCGATGAAGAGCAAACGAGTGTTCTCTGGTACATCTGAAATATCGGTCCCAGTGATTACGTCCAACCCCTGAGTTTTCAGCAATGGTTGTAATACATTGACGCCTATGGTGTTAATAGGCTCTTTGTCTAGCAATAAAAATGCAGTACTGCTCATGTGGAAAACACTCTCATTCTGTCTGATTACGCAATGCTATCACGTGATTCAGGCCTTTTGTATTAGAAATCACATCAATAAATAGATTGTTCTGCTATATATTGTGGCATTTCTGATCTTGTTGTCGAATTAAAGCCTTAGCGAAATAACTAAGGCTATGAAATTTATAATTTTAATTTTTTATTTGCTAATATGTTAGTAAATTACATTCATTAACAAAGAATAATTTAGCCTAGTACTTTTTTCTTATCCTGGTATGGGGGCCAGCCCATTTCTTTCCCGGCAAGCACGTGTAAATGAATGTGGTAAACGGTCTGACCGCCATCGTTGTTGCAATTCATGACTGCGCGATATCCGTTTTCTGCAAAACCATGCTCTTTTGCAAGTTTAGCTGCTACCAGATATAAGTGCCCAACCAGGTGTGCATTTTCTTCATTAATGTCATTCATGGTGGCGATGGGGGTTTTTGGGATCACCAGAACATGAAAGGGCGCTTGTGGGTTAATGTCCTTAAATGCCAGGGCCAGATCATCTTCAAACAGGATATCGGCGGGAATTTCCCGATTAATTATCTTGGTAAAAATTGTTTCTTGGCTCATTATTTTTCCTTGTAGACGATAGTTTAGCTGATCAGCATAGCGTGCAAAGAGTAAGATACAAGCGAAAAGTGTTGTTCAGAGTTTGGTCACCTGAAAACCGAATACCCATACCAGTGGAGCGGGTATGTTGGCCTTAACTGAGCGCTTGAATTCTCTGTGGCTATTTTGGGTTCAAAGCTAAGTGTCAGCCACATTAACAACAAAATAAAGAGGAATTATGAAGAAAAAACGCATTTTTTACTTTCTGTTACTCAGCCTGCTGAGTGCTCGAGCAGTGGCAGCGCAATTATCTTTTCCGGAAGAGTTGTTACCGCTACAGGTGGGGCAACAGGAAATAGAGCATTCCTTCTTTAATAAAGTGCGGGATCTGACGCTTGGCGCGGGCACGCACCAGGTAAAAGTCAAGTATACGGACTTGTACGAGATTGGGTATGACGATCATGAAGTGATTGAATCAAAACCATTTTGGGTGAGTGTTGAGGTCGAGGAGCAGGGTGGCTATCAGGTTGGGTTTGATCGGGCCGACACACTAAAAGCGGCTAAGCAGTTTGCAAAGCAGCCCAGACTCTGGCTGAAGGCCCCTGATGGTACACGCACACCGATAAAGGCGCTTGCACATCAACTGCAGGTGCGGGCTGTACCAACCACCGAACCTATGCCAGAGGCGGTACCAGTGAAACCGCAATTTTCAGACTCTTTGCCGGTAGAGCCGCCCGTGGCACCTCAGGCTGGAAAGCCTGATGCCGCAGCAATGCTGGACTTTTGGTGGCAACAAGCCAACCCGGCGCAGCGCGCGGCGTTTTTAGAAAAAGTACAGCCCCGGTGAGGCTGCACTTTTATTGGCTGCGATACCAATCTAGGTATTAATTAGTTGGCAAAGATAGCGTCAATGGTGCCCTGGGCTAATGGGTGGTAACCCGGACGGGCTTTCTGATACACCTGATAGGCCCAGTCACGTTTACCATTAGCAACGAGTGATTTGTACAGGCGAACAATCAGCTTGCGACGGCCAATACCGCTGAGGTGTTTGTCGAGTGCCGGGTAGATGGCCTCATAGCCGTTGCCAACTGCCAGCATGAACCAGGCAAACGCCAATTCCGCGTTGGTTGAGTCAGTTAACCCAAACGCCTGGTCCAGCGCGACCATTTTATCCTCGGCCAGATCGCGTGGCAGATTATTGATAAAGTGCAGCCACTCATGCACTGTCCAGCTCGCGGTGGGTATGCTGTCTAATGTGCTGTTGCCTTCTAACCAGGCTTGAGTAGCAGCATCGACTTTGTCAAACGCATCAGAAGTGGGGTTAGGTGCATCTGCAGGCAAGCCTGGCGCGTGGATCCACTCATTGACCTTATCCATGCTGACAATGCCAGGGTGTTTGTTGATGAGGTGTTTCTCTATGTATTGAACAAACTCGGCTGTGGTCAGCGATTTGAACGCATACGCATCAAAATATCCTTTCACAAAGGCATCAAACACCTTTCGGCCAAACTTTTCCTCTAAATAGATAAGGAAGAGCTGCCCTTTGGTGTACGGAATAGAGCTGAATGCATCGTCTGGATCGCGACCATTCAGGCGCAGATTCAGGCGGGTGTCAGGTGCTGGTAGTTCTTTGACGACGTTACGCAACCGGGCGGAATCCAATGCCTGTTCCATGACCGCACGCTCGCGACCAAAGACTTCTTCCATAATGCGGTTTTCTACATAGGAGGTAAAACCCTCATTCAGCCATAAGTCTTCCCAGGTGGCGTTAGTAACCAGGTTGCCTGACCAGGAGTGTGCCAGTTCATGGGCGATGAGGTTAACCAGGCTTTTATCACCAGCGACGACGGTCGGGGTAATAAAAGATAAACGTGGGTTTTCCATGCCACCGAACGGAAAGCTGGGCGGTAGCATTAATAAGTCATAGCGTCCCCAGGCATACTCCCCATACATGACATTGGTTTTGTCGATCATGGCCTGGGTATCATTAAATTCAGCGACAGACGCATCCAGGATCTGCGGCTCGGCGAAGATAGCGGTTTGGTGCGACATCTCTTTGTATTCAAGGTTACCTGCGCCAATTGCTATCAGATACGGCGGAATGGCTTGTGGCATATCAAACCAATAGTCACCGTCTTTGATTAACGCACCGCTGTTGTCGGCACTCATAACCGCACGAACGTCTTCAGGGGTGTTAACACGGGCAGAATAGGTAACGCGCATCGCTGGCGTATCCTGGACGGGGATCCAGCTGCGTGCATGGATAGCCTGAGACTGGCTGTACATAAAAGGATGGGACTTGCTGGCGGTTTGCTCTGGTGTCAGCCACTGCAAACCGGATGCCTGCGGTAAGCTGTTATAGTAAATACGGGCTTTTTTTGCTTGCTGTTTGAAGCGAATGGTCAGCTTAGACCCTTTTACATCATCGCGTTTTGCAAGCGTGAAAGAAGCTGGGTACCATTTGCCGTTGCTGCCCTGATACATCACTTTATCAATTTCAAGATCACGCGTGTCCAGCACCAGGGTTCTGGCTTGCTTGTTTTGCCATGCCAGTGTGTGTTCAACAAAACCTTCCAGTTGTTTGTCAGTAAAATCGACATCCAGATCCAGGTGAAGGTGTGTACTGATCACGTCGTTGAGGTTGGCATAGGTGTGTTCGTCCACCGCCTGAGCACTCAGCGCGGTGTGTGACAGGCCTGCTAAGGCAAGACCAAAGGTTAGGGCAGAAAGTTTCATTATTATCCTTGCTCATGATGTGAGTAGAGCCGTTGTTATACCACTTAAGTGCCAAAATGACACCTTGATGCGTCGGAGCTTCGGATAGGCTACACTAGCGGCAATTTTGCATTTGTTACAGGGGTCGGGCGTGCCGTCTTTGCAGTCATTACATACATTTTCGTTACCGGCATCATGTCGTACCTTACTGCGTATCACCGATCCGGCGCAGCTTTACGACCACGATTTTTGTACGCCGTTTTATATTTTGGGTGAAGGCAGCAACAGTGTGTTTCTCGCAGATTATGAGGGCACCGTGATCCAGATGGCAAATTTGGGTGTGGAGGTAGAGGAGCAGGTCGAACACTATGTTGTGCGTGCGGCCGCTGGCGAATCCTGGCACGCACTGGTGATGCATTTATTGACACGCAACATTGGTGGGCTGGAGAACCTAGCGCTGATCCCGGGTACTGTGGGCGCGGCTCCGATCCAGAATATTGGTGCTTATGGGGTGGAGCTGGCAGATCTATTATATCAGGTACGCGGATTTGATATAGCCAGTCGGACTCTGAAAACACTGGATAAAGCGGCATGTCAGCTTGGTTATCGAGACTCTGTCTTTAAACACGCCCTGAAAGACTGTTTTATAGTCACTGAAGTGACGTTGCATTTACCCAAGCCATGGCACCCGGTGTTGCACTATGGGCCGTTACAGGCATTACGCAATGAGGCGGTGACACCTGAGATAGTGGCAAAGCAAGTGATGGCAATCCGGCGTAGTAAGTTGCCCGACCCGCAGGCGCTGGCAAACGCCGGAAGCTTTTTTAAAAACCCAGTAATTGACAAAACGCAAGCTCAAGCCTTGGCGCAAAGCTACCCTGATTTACCCCTTTATCCGGTAGACGCAAAGCGCTGCAAACTGGCCGCTGGCTGGCTGATTGAACACGCCGGGTTAAAAGGCTATCAACAGGGGGGCGTCAGAGTATATGAGCGCCAGGCTCTGGTGTTGGTAAACGAAGGGAACAGCAGTGGTGAGGATCTCAAAGCAGTGATCAGCCATATTCAACAGATGATATTCAACAAGTTTGGCATTGTGCTGGAGCATGAAGTCAGGCTGATAGGCCATCAAGGTGAAATTACAATACAGGAAGCGCACTATGGTTAAAGCACCAGATGGTAATAAGTTGGCTATTTTACATGCCCTGAAGTGCGGTGAATTTGTCTCGGGACAGGCATTGGGCGAGCAGTTGGGGATCAGCCGCGCGGCGGTGTCTAAGCATATTAAGTCTTTGCAGCAAATGGGCATTGATATCTTCAAGGTGACGGGCAAAGGCTATCGGCTCAACAATAGCTTGCCTTTATTAGAGGAAGCCGAGATCCGTCAGAGTTGGGAGCAGCTCAGCGACACGTCATGTCAGATAGAAGTGCATTCAATTATTGACTCAACCAATAGCGAGCTGATGCGCCGTATTCAGGCTAAGCAGCCAATTCCACGTGGGCAAGTGCTGGTTGCGGAAATGCAGCAGGCAGGGCGCGGCAGGCGAGGACGTCAGTGGCAGTCTCCGTTTGGTGCCAATCTCTACTATAGCTGCTACTGGCAATTGGAAGAGGGGATGCAGGCTGCCATGGGGTTATCAATAGCCGTCGGACTGGCGGTATATGATGCGCTCAAGGCGTTATTTGATCTGGAGGTACAACTGAAATGGCCGAATGATGTCTATCTGAATGAACAGAAACTGGCGGGTATTTTGGTCGAGTTGGACGGTCAGGTTGAAGGTCCTTGTCATCTGGTGATTGGTATCGGTCTGAATGTGGCGATGCCAGACAGTGCTGCCGGGGCGATAGATCAGGCCTGGACAGATCTGAGCCAGCACGTCAGTGCGGTAAATAAAAATCAGCTGGTGGCCGTGCTGACTTTGTGTTTGCAAAAGCGCCTGGAGGTTTATCAGCGTCATGGGCTGAGTGTAATGAGTGAGCAGTGGAACGCATTGAACGTATATCGCCAGCAGGCAGTGACACTGACTACCGGGCAGAAACAATGGCGGGGTATTTGTGAAGGCATCGATCAGCAAGGTGGGTTAGTGCTGCGTCAGGATGGTGAGCTGAAGACCTATTATGGGGGAGAAATTTCTGTGCGTAAGGAGTTGTCATGAAGCTGTTAGTTGATGTGGGTAACACGGCACTGAAAACTGCGACCCTGACAGGAGAGACGATCACCCTGATTGATGAGACGGATATTCCCTGGTCAGAGATAGAGGAAGTGCTGATCGCTCAGGTTGGTAAAGGCGAGTTGGTGGCGCCATTGATAGAACGCGCGCAGCAATTGGCTATCCCTCATTATTATGCGACTGTGAACGCGACATTGGGTGAACTGCGGTGCGCTTATCCGCAATTTGAAAATCTGGGTATAGATAGGTGGCTGACCGTGGTGGCTTGCTATCACCTTTATCCACAGCAGTACTGTGTGATACTGGATTGTGGGACCGCCAGTAAAATTGACGTGTTAAATAGTGAAGGCCAGCACTTAGGCGGTTGGATCTTACCGGGTCTGGATATGATGCTCAGTAGTTTGGTTGCAAACACTCAGAAAGTATTCAGTGACGATACCAGCTTATTTTTGCCAGAGCTCGGCAAGAACACACCAAATGCGATAAAAAATGGGGCCTTGGTTGCGACGCTTGGCGCTTTGGAGTTTTACCTGAGCAAGTCGAATGAGGATCCTGTGATTGTATGCGCCGGTGGATACGGCGAATTAATGCAACAACACTTGGTCCGCCCCAGTACATATAACGATATTTTGGTCCTGCAAGGTTTGATGTACTGGCGTAAATATCAGCAGTTTGCATAATAAATTGCCTGCAATACAGGTTTTTGCTGTAAATGTGACCATTTAAACAATTATCTGTGATTTTTTTTGATTTGGGTGTTGCATAGTCCCGGCCATTCCTCTAATATCTCGCCCCGTACTAAAGCAGTGCCGACTTAGCTCAGTTGGTAGAGCAACTGACTTGTAATCAGTAGGTCATCCGTTCGACTCGGATAGTCGGCACCAGTTTTTAAATAGCAACGCTTTAGACAAGAATTTTTTGACGTGGAGGGGTTCCCGAGCGGCCAAAGGGATCAGACTGTAAATCTGACGGCACTGCCTTCGCTGGTTCGAATCCAGCCCCCTCCACCACTTTATTCTTGACGGTTAGAGGTAGTTAAGAACAGGTTCCTAAAGCGGGCATCGTATAATGGCTATTACCTCAGCCTTCCAAGCTGATGATGCGGGTTCGATTCCCGCTGCCCGCTCCAGTTTTCTGGTGTGCTGATATAGCTCAGTTGGTAGAGCGCACCCTTGGTAAGGGTGAGGTCGGCAGTTCAAATCTGCCTATCAGCACCAGTCTTCGGATCTTCCTAAATACTTCCTTTGATTTGTCATAAAAACATTTATAATTGTACTGAATAATTCTAATCTGCCGCCGTTGTGGCGTGTGGATTATTTTTATATGTAATCTAGATACACAAAACTTATAGGTTCCGTCATGGCAAAAGAAAAGTTTGAACGTTCGAAACCGCACGTTAACGTTGGTACTATCGGCCACGTTGACCACGGTAAAACTACCCTAACTGCAGCAATCACT
>NZ_JAKRFU010000032.1:0-67430 GCF_022347845.1 Pseudoalteromonas sp. McH1-42
GTACTCTATCCAGCTGAAGTAACTCACACCAAATCTCAGACACAAAAAAACCGACTTTCGTCGGTTGATTGCTCACTTCCTGAAGAAGAAGTGGCGGACTCGGGACGTCTTTTGTGGAGAGTGAACCTCCGACCGCCTGGTTCGTAGCCAGGTACTCTATCCAGCTGAGCTACGCGTCCGTTGATCAATTCAATTTTACTACCTGAATTAGTGTAGTCTTTTTATTTAACCACTTAAGAGAAAGTGGCGGACGCGGGAGGATTCGAACCTCCGACCGCCTGGTTCGTAGCCAGGTACTCTATCCAGCTGAGCTACGCGTCCGTTGTTCAATTCTATTTTACTACCTGAATTGGTGTAGTCTTTTTATTTAACCACTTAAGAAAAGTGGCGGACGCGGGAGGATTCGAACCTCCGACCGCCTGGTTCGTAGCCAGGTACTCTATCCAGCTGAGCTACGCGTCCGTTTTATCATGTTTAACACTTGATATGTGCTTCTTTTTATTTAACCACTTAAGAGAAGTGGCGGACGCGGGAGGATTCGAACCTCCGACCGCCTGGTTCGTAGCCAGGTACTCTATCCAGCTGAGCTACGAGCCAGGTACTCTATCCAGCTGAGCTACGCGTCCGTTTTACTACAAAGACACCATTTTAATAAATGGCGGAGAAGGAGGGATTCGAACCCTCGATAGGGCTACAAACCCTATACTCCCTTAGCAGGGGAGCGCCTTCAGCCACTCGGCCACCTCTCCGTCTTTGTGGGGCGTATAATATAGAACCGTGAAAATATGTCAAATACTTTTCTTGTAAAAAAGCACTGTATGGTGATAGATTGTTCAGCTTGGCCTGTTTTAAGGCACTTTGTCGATTATTTTGTCATAAATTAGTCACTTTTAGGGCCTGACTGTATATTATAGTGGTCCAAAAGAGTTTGCTTACGCGTGCTTTCTTCAGCAATAAAGGCATCTACATAGCCTAAACGCTGAAATTCGCTGATACAGCTACGACAATAATTCATCCTGGCTTGTTCGTGCTGTGATTTTGATTTTTGTTGCGACATGGTCTGAGTTCATTTGCATCCTTTCATAACCAAAGCAGTATAGGCTAAAAAGCCTGATATGCCAGTCGTACCCAGCTAGCAACCATTCGCCAATAACACGTCGGTACACCTTCTCTGTGCCTAACCCCTGTTCTTACTGAAGTTTTATAAATATATTGAGAGTTCAACTGACGTTTAGCAGAGATGTCTTACATAGATAAAAGAAAAGCGCCTAAGGCGCTTTTCTCAATTGTACATTTAATGTAACCGGACTAGTCAGCCTGAGGTCGCATATGCGGGAACAGGATAACGTCTTTGATCGTCGGAGAGTCGGTAAATAGCATCACCAAACGGTCGATACCAATCCCTTCACCAGCCGTTGGCGGTAAGCCATACTCCAACGCGCGGATGTAGTCATCATCAAAGTGCATTGCTTCGTCGTCACCGGCGTCTTTCTCTTCAACCTGACGCGCAAAACGCGCAGCCTGATCTTCTGCATCATTGAGCTCCGAGAAGCCATTTGCCAGTTCACGTCCACCTACGAAGAATTCAAAACGATCAGTGATAAATGGGTTTTCATCATTACGACGTGCCAACGGTGATACTTCCCACGGGTATTCCGTGATGAAAGTTGGCTGGATCAGTTTATGCTCAGCGGTTTCTTCAAAGATTTCACATAAGAACTTACCGGCACCCCATACGCATTTTTCAGGGATCTTCACGTGTACTTTCTTCGCGTATGCCACCAACTCGTCAAAGTGGTTTTCTGGATCTTTAAAGATGTGCGCAGAGGCTTCAGCGTCAGGACCATATTTGATGATCGCATCAGCCATAGACAGGCGCTCAAACGCTTTACCAAAGTCGTACTCGATGGTCTCAAGGACTTCGCCTTCTGCGTTCTTGACTGTATTAGTCACAATGGTCGTGCCCAGTACATCCTGTGCAACGGTACGCAGCATGTCTTCTGTCAGGTTCATCAGATCTTTGTAATCTGCGTATGCCTGATAGAATTCAATCATAGTGAATTCCGGGTTGTGACGAGTCGACAGACCTTCGTTACGGAAGTTACGGTTGATCTCGAAGACGCGGTCAAAGCCACCAACCACCAGGCGCTTCAGGTAAAGCTCAGGTGCGATACGCAGATACATGTCGATGTCCAACGCATTATGGTGTGTCACAAACGGACGTGCCGTTGCACCGCCAGGGATCACTTGTAGCATTGGCGTTTCAACTTCCATAAAGTCACGTTCAGCCAGGAAGCGACGAATGCCTTCAATCACTTTAGAGCGAATACGGAAGGTCTCACGCGTTTCCATGTTAGTGATCAGATCAACGTAACGTTGACGATACTTGGCTTCCTGATCCGTTAAACCATGGAATTTCTCTGGTAGCGGACGCAGCGATTTAGTCAGTAGTTCATACTGAACCATATCAACATACAAGTCGCCTTTACCTGATTTGTGCAGCGGACCAGACACACCAATGATGTCACCAATGTCGAGCTGACCATATTTGGCTTTCAGCTCTTTTTGTACATCTTTAGACGCGTAAGCCTGGATACGGCCTTTCATGTCTTGCAGAACCAAAAATGGCCCACGTTTAGCAAGGATACGGCCAGCCACAGAGACCTGATGATCTAACTCAACCAGCTCTTCTTTAGACTTATCACCAAACTTAGCCTGTAGATCAGCCGTATAGTCTTCACGGCGGAAGGTGTTCGGATGGCCATTGGCACTGCAATTATCACGAATTGCATCCAATTTAGCACGACGCTCAGCAATGAGTTTATTCTCGTCTTGGATTTGCTCTGTCATTTTTTAGCTCTTAGTTTAGCTTGTTGATTATAGGCCTGATTTCAGGCTGGCTTCGATAAATTTGTCTAGATCACCGTCCAATACCGCCTGGGTATTACGGTTCTCAACACCGGTGCGCAGGTCTTTAATACGCGAGTCGTCCAGTACGTAAGAACGGATCTGGCTGCCCCAACCGATGTCAGATTTGGCATCTTCCTGAGCCTGCTTTTCCGCATTTTGCTTTTGCAGCTCAAGTTCAAACAGTTTTGCTTTTAACTGTTTCATTGCCTGATCTTTGTTTTTGTGCTGTGAACGGTCGTTCTGGCACTGCACCACAGTGTTCGTTGGCAAGTGCGTAATACGTACCGCAGACTCTGTCCGGTTAACGTGCTGACCACCCGCGCCCGAGGCACGATATACGTCGATACGCAAATCTGCCGGGTTGATGTCAATCTCAATGTTGTCATCAATTTCCGGGTATACGAATGCAGAGGCGAACGAGGTGTGACGACGACCGCCTGAGTCGAACGGGCTCTTGCGGACCAGGCGGTGTACACCGGTTTCTGTGCGCAACCAGCCATAAGCATACTCGCCGCTGACACGCAGTGTTGCGCCTTTGATACCTGCCACGTCACCATCTGTTGCTTCGACAATCTCAGTTTTGAACCCTTTGGCTTCTGCCCAGCGCAGATACATACGCAACAACATGTTGCACCAGTCCTGGGCTTCTGTACCACCGGAACCGGCTTGCAGATCGAGATAGGCATCATTGCTGTCTTGTGCGCCAGAGAACATACGGCGGAACTCCAGCTTTTCGAGCTGGGCATTCAGGCCTTGCACTTCTTGCTCAGCTTCAGCAAAAGTCTCTTCGTCTTCGGCTTCTACAGCCAGCTCAACCAGGCCTTCTGCATCATCTGCACCGCTCACCAGGTTGTCTATGGTTTCAACGATGGTTTCCAGACTGGATTTTTCGCGACCCAATGCCTGTGCCTTCTCAGGCTCATTCCAGACTGCTGGATCTTCCAGTTCCGCATTAACTTCTTCCAACCGCTCTTGTTTCAGAGCATAGTCAAAGATACCCCCGAAGAAGTTCAGTACGCTCGCGAATTTCCTTGATTTGATTAATCACAGGATTCACTTCAAACATTCACATTACTCCAATTTACGTGATGGTGACGCAGCCAATGGCCCACCTAAAGTGACCACCGGACTGAAAATTTTGCGACCACTGTGTATCAACACATTATGTAAGCGGTCTAAACGGCCAATACTAACAAATAATGGGCTCAGATATCAGCCCTTAAAGAGAACATTTTATACCTTTCTCGCAAATGTTAGCAGGCACGGATCTCCCGAACTATCAACTGCAAGGTAAACTTGCCTCTAAACTCATTGATATCCAGTTGATAAGCTAACTCCGCCATCTGTGCCGCGGTGTTTGGCCAGGCCCGCACATCTATGTTAAACGCAATCGCATCAACCAATTTACCGCTGGGGTGTTTAAGCACCAGCTTGAGATGTTTCTCACCGACAATGCGCTGCTGCACTAACTCGAACACGCCGCTGAATACCGGCTCAGGGAAATGCTGACCCCAGGGCCCAGCCTGCTGCAGTAACATTGCAAAGTCCATATTAAAACACTCAGCTGGTAACTCACCATCTGTCAGTAATACCGACTGCTTATGCTCTTCGCTGAGGGTCTCGCTGACCAGGGCCTCAAAGGTGCGTTTAAAGTCGCTAAAGTCGGCTTCTCTAATGGTCAAGCCGGCCGCCATCGCATGGCCACCGAATTTCACGATTAAGTCCGGATGGCGTGTATTTATCTGCTCCAGCAAATCACGCATATGCAAGCCTTCAATTGAGCGGCACGACCCTTTAATTTCGTCATTGTCGCCCTGAGCAAAAATAATCGCCGGGCGATGGTATTTTTCTTTGAGTCTGCCCGCCAGGATCCCAATCACCCCCTGATGCCAGTCATCCTGATATAAACATACCGCATCAGGAATACTCTGCTGCGCAGCAACCAAACGCTCAAGCACCGCCTGCGCTTCTTGCTGCATGCCCTGCTCTATCTCTCGTCGCTCCTGGTTTAGGCTATCCAATTGTGCGGCAATGCGCCGTGCCTGATGCTCTTCTTTAGACAGTAAACAAGCGATACCCAGACTCATATCGTCCAGTCGCCCTGCAGCATTCAATCTCGGTGCCAGTGCAAAACCAAAATCACTGGCGTTAAGCCGGGCTGCGGTGCGATTTGCCACTTCAATCAGAGCACGGATCCCAGGCCGGGTTTGCCCTTTGCGAATTCGCGCCAGTCCCTGATGTACTAAAGTACGGTTGTTGGCATCCAGGGCAACGACATCCGCGACCGTCCCCAAAGCAACTATATCCAGCAAGGATGCCAGGTTAGGCTGAGTCAGGCCCTGACGCTCAAAATAGCCCGAAGAGCGCAAATGATGACGAAATGCCACCAGCAAGTAAAACGCCACACCAACACCCGCAATCGATTTCGAGGGGAATTGGCAGTCGTGCCGATTAGGATTAACGATGGCGTCGGCATTGGGCAGTTGCTCACCCTGCAAATGATGATCGGTGACCAGAACAGCAATGCCAGCCTGTTTTACGATGTCTATGCCTGCCAGGCAAGAGATACCATTATCAACGGTGATCACCAGTTGTGGAGCAAGTTGAACTATTTGCTCCGCCAGTGCCGGACTTAGGCCATAACCCAGACTAAAACGGTCAGGAACCAGGTAGTCGACTTGCTGCAGACCAAACAGGCGCAGCCCCTCCATCAGCACAGCTGTGCTAGTTGCGCCATCGGCATCAAAGTCGCCCACAATGAGTATACTTTGCTGTTGCTGTAGTGCTGTTTCTAGTAAGGCACAGGCTTTATCCATGTCCCGGAACAAACGAAAATCCAGCAAAGTGGCGGCACTGTTATCAAGCTCTTGGGCCTCTTTTACACCCCTGGCGGCATAAATTTGTTTAATTACAGGGTGAAGATGGGTGGGTAAATGACTGTCATCGACACGTAATCTGGGTCGGATCTCTGTTTGCATAACACTCTCTGAACTACCTGATGACGTGAAGTAATACCAATTTGCTTAATTAAGTGAAATTGGTATAAACCTCCACAAAGCAAAAAAGGCCCGCAGGCCTTTTTAGAAACGCTGAGAGTATACCTCAGATTTAAGATTTTTTGCTCGCCTGGTCTAACATTTTTGCCAACGCGTCTGCCGGTTGATAACCCGGGATCATACTGCCGTCTTCAAGTACAATAGCCGGAGTACCGGAAATACCAAAACTCTGACCTAGCTGATAATGCTCAGCAACCGGTGCCTGACAATTCTTTGCATCCGCAATGGTGTTACCTGCTTTCGCTTCAGTCATGGCAGATGCAGCATCGTCAGCACACCAAACGTTCATCAGGCTCTTGTAACCGTTACCACTCAGGCCGCCACGGGGGAACGCAAGATACTTAACGGTGATGCCCGCCGCCAGATAATCATCCAGCTCACGGTGAAGTTTACGGCAATAGCCACAGGTTATGTCAGTAAAGACCGTGATTTGGTGTTTCTCATTTTCCGCCTTGTACACAATCATCGAATCCTGGTACTCAGCGACACCACTTTTACGTACACCACTGAGTGCATCCTCAGTGATATTACGACGGTTTGTCACATCAATCATGGTCCCCTGAACCAGATACTGACCATTGGGGCTTGCATAGAATACCCCTTTATCTGTGATCACAGTCTTAAGGCCCGAAATAGGGCTGTCTGATACACTCTTGACTGTTAAGCCCAGATCCGCAAATTGAGATGCGATGGGGCTAACCGCCATTGGTGAAACTTCTTTGATTGTCTCGGCAAAGGTACCGACACTAAAAGCGAGCGATGCTGCTAAAAGTAACTTTTTCATGTTTTTCTCGTAAAATTGCTCTTGTTAATCACTAGGACCGGATTACTGCAAATAAATTCCATCACGACCTAGGATGATGTTGCTGATGAAGCGATTTCAGTCGCTCACTGGCAACATGCGTATAAATCTGGGTTGTCGACAAATCGCTATGGCCTAACATCATTTGTACAACGCGGAGATCCGCCCCATGATTGAGCAAATGTGTTGCAAACGCATGACGCAACGTGTGTGGCGATAACGGTGACTTAACGTCTGCCAACATAGCATAGTGTTTGATGCGATGCCAAAAAGTTTGCCGGGTCATGCCGATACCACGCTTAGAGACGAAGACAAAGTCATTCGCATGTTTCACCATTTGAGCTCGTCCAACCTTTAGAAATTGTTCGACCCAGTGCAACGCTTCCTCTCCCATCGGAACCAGCCTTTCTTTGCCACCTTTACCGCGAACCAGCAAAACAGCCTGGCGCAGATTAATTTGCTCCATCCGCAGCCCCACCAGTTCTGTGACCCTTAATCCCGTCGCATACAACAATTCCAGCATCGCTTTGTCTCTAAGACCCATAGGATCTTCCACATCAGGTGCACTGAGCAGAGCTTCAACTTCCTGCTCACTGAGGGTTTTAGGCAACGATTGCGACAACTTGGGCTGCGCGATATGTGTCAAAGGGCTGGCAGGAAGCACCTGTTTGCTCACCCAATAGGCATAAAAGCGCTTGAGGGCACTCATTGCCCGCGCGGTACTGCGCGGTTTCAACCCCTGGTCGACCCGATAGGCCAGATAGGCCTCCACATCTGCGTTATTGATGGCCAACAATGGTTTATCATCGAGATGCGCCACAACATAACGGACAAACTTATCCAGGTCAGCCCGATAGGCAGCCAGGGTGTTGTCACTGAGTCCCTGCTCAAGAAAAAGCGCATCCAGGAAAGATTCAATCAGCTCACTGTTACTGTGCATGGCTGAGTCAGATAATTCTATATCGGTCACGGGCCGCCTGTATCAATTAGTTACACCATAAGGTAGACTTCGCGCCATATAATAACAGCCAATTGGGCGAAGACTACTATGCAGATCGGGTTATTTTATGGTTCAACTACCTGCTACACAGAAATGGCAGCAGAAAAGATGCAAGAGATCATGGGTAAAGACATCCTGTCGCTCCACAATATCAAAGACGAGCCTCTGAAAAATGCAGAGCAGTTCGACTTTGTGATCTTCGGTATCTCAACGTGGGACTTTGGCGAGTTACAAGAAGACTGGGAGTCTCACTGGGACGACATCGACCAGGTCAACCTCGCCGGGAAAACCATCGCATTATTTGGTATGGGTGATCAACAGGGCTATGGGCAATGGTTCCAGGACGCTCTGGGGATGCTACACGATAAAATTGCGCCACAGGGTGTCAATTTTCTTGGGTACTGGCCCAATAGCAGCGACTATGAGTTTGAAGCGTCCAAAGCACTGACTGAAGACAAAAGCCAGTTTGTGGGCCTGGCACTGGATGAAGACAGCCAGTACGAAAAAAGCGATGAACGTATTGCGGCATGGATTGAACAAATCATGACTCAATACAGCGAGTCATTGTAATTTATCCCCTCTCAGATCTGCCATACGCATTGTTGGCAGATCAAGCTCATCTCCCTTACATCCATTAACAAAAAATATATACAAATATCTCTTTATAGTTCAGTATGGATTTTGTACAGCAACTGCAATTTTGCCTTAGTCGCAGCAGCTGTCGCTCATTAACTCAATTATAAAAGGACTAATCATGAAGCTTAACCTAAACAAAAAGAACTATAAGAGCTTGTCTCAGCAACCACAATCAATCAACAACAAAATGACGCCACGTATCGGCGGTGGTCAGGGTGCATGTTCAGGCGGTGCAGCCTGTCATATGGACAAACAAATAGAAGGTGGTGGCTCTGTCTGTATCACTTGGTAAAACATGCAGAATAACGGGACTGTAAACGTCCCGTTTTATGTCATACTCCGTATCCAATCCTACTCAGGAATCCCCAGTGTTCTGCTTTCGTTTGCTGAACTTTCCCGGAGAACACCCAAACCAGCGCTTAAACGCCTTGTTAAAAGCCGCCTGTTCGTTAAACCCTAACTCTCTTGCCAGCTCGGCCAGTGGCATGGTGCCCAGTAAGTCTCGAGTCCGCCTGAGCCGCTCTTCGGTCAGTAACTGTGAGTAACTGGTATTACATTGCTTAAGCTGCCTTTGTACCTGACGCACCGATTTATTTAACTCACCAGCCAGCCTGTCCAGCTGACAATCACTGAGATCGCGACGGGCAACCAGCATAATACGAAGCTGTGTTGCCACGGTATGATGCTGCTGAAGTTGTGCCAGTGCTTTGTCTGACAGACGCTGTAACGCCTCATGCATAACGCAATTCGCCCGTCTGAAGGGCAAGGACAGATAAGCGCGCTGAAATACAATCTGATTGCAATGCTGACTACCAATCACAGGGCAACCGAACCACAGCGCCAGCTCTGAACACTCTGTGTTGTTCAAAGAACAGGTTAAGTAAACGCGCTCAGGCGCGACCTTTTGGGTTAACAAGGCACGCACTAAGGCAACCCAGGCGGTCATATTGCGCAAGATCACATGACGAGAGGTCCGTGAATTTGGTACCCAGTCAAGTACGGCCCAATCATGCTGTTGATGAAATTGTGCTTTTCCGATGCTGGCCACAAGCTGGTCATATCTGAGTAGCGCCATCAGCGCCTGATGCAAGTTTTCGCAGCTTTCAACCAGGTAGCCCAACACGCCATAATCTGCAGACTGGATCTGCTGGCCCAGGTGAAAACCAAACAAAGGATCTTTAGTCAGCTCAACCCCTACTTGCAATATCTGCTCATATTCAGCCAAAGGGATCCTCGCCCCCAGTTCAGCCTCCGTGTTACTTGCGTACTGATTGCTGTTTTCGTACAGCCAGCCTAATTGCTCCAGATAGAGCTGCACACTGGTGAAATAGTTTTTATCTAAAGTGTTTTCCATGTCGCATTTGGACAAAATTACGTCGCCTATTCGCAAGATTGCCAGATAAACCTCACTTACACTAGACAAAACTGTGAATAAGGAAAAGCCATGGTCAATGTTCGCTGCCACAGAGACATCGCCGCCACGCCGCATGAGGTAATGGAAACTCTGCTTGATCACCCAAGGTTAGATCGCTTTTTTAATGCCCAGTTCAAAGTCGTGCACAGTGCTGTACATCCAGCCATTCGGGGTGGCAGTGGCTGTATTCGCGAAGTACGTATGCTGGGGCTCAGATTCTATGAACAGATCCAGCATGCCGACCCAGGTTCAATTCGCTATCAAATCGTCGGTGATTTCCCAGTGAAAAAACACCAGGGTGAGATCCGGCTGCGTCAAATCGACAATAACACCTCAACCCGGATTGATTACCATGTGCGCTTTGCTCCACCCTGGTACCTGCCAGGCTTTATTATTCGCCACCTGATCACCCGTGACATCAACCTCGCACTGACGCGTCTGGAGGCCAGTTATGCTGTCCGTTGAGTGGATCTTGCTACTACTCAGTCCAGTCTTTGTGATTGCCATAGTGCTGGAATATCGCATCGCTCCCGGACACTATCGCCTCAAAGACAGTCTGCACAACGTGATACTCGCCTTACTCCATCAGGGCGCTGATCTGTTGGCATTGAGTGTGCTAATGCCGCTGTTCTATTGGTTGCATCAATTCGCGCTGTTTGAAGTTCCCCTCACAGTTCTGACTGTAGCTGGCGCTTTCTTACTGCAAGATTTTCTATACTACTGGTTTCATCGTGCCTCACACAAAGTACACTGGCTGTGGTTAGCACATGTGGTCCACCATAGCTCTGAACACATGAACTTTTCAACGGCCTTTCGCCAAAGTTTACTCTATCCCTTTGTTGGCATGTGGCTATTCTGGACCCCGATGATCATACTCGGCTTTGTGCCTGAGCTGGTTCTTGCCGTCGTGGCCATTAACCTCGCTTTTCAGTTTTTTGTTCATACTCAGCTGGTTGGTCAACTGGGCTGGCTGGAGCGAGTATTTAATACCCCCACACATCACCGTATTCATCACGCCAGCAACGCCTGCTATCTCGACAAAAACTTTGCAGGCGTGTTGATCATCTGGGACAAACTGTTTGGCACCTACACGGATGTGCAACCTCATGAACGGATCCGTTATGGTATTACCGGTAGTGCACCACAAGATACGCTGCTATCTATCAATTTCCATGAGTGTCGGATATTGCTCTGCAAACTTGAAAAAGCGAATGGATTCAAAGAGAAGCTAAATCAACTGTTGTCTTCACCACGGCATTTTGAGTAGGCAACAGCAGCCACAGCCCACATAGTTCATCAAAAAAAGACACTTAATAGTTTACTTTTCCACCCAAAAAAGTAAACTGCACAGTGTAGTTTACTTTTGGATCACACAATGAAAAAGTGGTTGGTTATTTTTGCCATCATGTTTGGCGCTATTACAGGGGGCTGTTCTATGATCTCTAATCTTAATGCACAAGTGCCATCTCAGGGTTACCAGTCTGAGCATTTTCAACAAGGCCGGTTTAAAAACCTACACCCGACTATGCCTGCCAGCCTGAGCAAAACGTTGGCTATCACCTGGCGGTTTTTTACCGAGGCCAAAGTTGCCGCTGAGCCTGAGCAAAGATTGCCTGTCTCAAAGTTAACCCGCGCGGAGTTAAACGCTTTACCAGATGTTGGCGTGCATATCATTAAACTCGGACATTCTTCGGTACTACTGAAAGTGAATGGGGCTTACTGGCTGTTGGACCCGGTTTTCTCCGAACGTGCTTCTCCCTTTTCATTCATAGGGCCAAGCCGCTTTCATCAACCACCTATCTCGCTTGATGAATTGCCTCCCATTGATAAAGTGCTGATCTCTCACAATCATTATGATCACCTGGATAAACAGGCGGTCAAACAACTCAATGCAAAAACGACTCAGTTTTTAGTGCCACTTGGCGTTGAAGGGGATTTGATCCGCTGGGGTATCGAGGCTGAAAAAATTCATTCATTTGACTGGTGGCAAGAGCTGCATGATCAGGACGTGATGGTGGCATTTACCCCTACCCAACACTTTTCCGGGCGTGGCCTCAGTGATGCAAACCGCACATTGTGGGGCTCCTGGGTCATAAAAACCGACCATGAACGTCTTTATTTTAGCGGCGACTCTGGCTACTTCCCCGGTTTCAAAGATATTGGCGAGCGCTATGGTCCCTTTGATTACACACTGATAGAAACGGGAGCCTATGATGCCGACTGGGCCGATATTCATATGACTCCGGAGCAAAGCGTACAAGCGCATCTGGATCTACGCGGCAAAATTATGATCCCTATCCACAACGGAACCTTTGACCTGGCCTTTCATAGCTGGTATGACCCTCTGGAGCGTGTACATAGCGCAGCGCAGCAGCAAGGTGTTGTGCTCAACACACCGACGCCCGGAGAAATCATCACCATTAATCAGGCCTATTTAAATCAAACCTGGTGGCAATCACTAATGGCGCAAGTGAACCGCTAAAACCAACCTGAGACCCTCGTCACTGGCACTTATGTCGTGCTTGATGTTTGGCGAGGGTTTCACTATTTCACAAGTGCCTGTAATGACAACTTAAACGTCTTTGCATCAAAAACCCGCAGCCTCCTCAGTAAGGAGTTATTTCACTCTCTGTATGCAACTGACAACCTGTCACACGCATGAAAATGTTTCACGCGCATTTGTGGCTAATTTATAGACAAACAACCATCCTCTCTCTCATCATAACTGCCACTATAAAAACAATTAAGGAAAGCTGTTATGACACAACGCGTCTATGAACTGGACCTGCTGCGTTTTATTTGTGCGCTGGGTGTCGTGATCTTTCACTACACCTACACCGGGCATATGGAAGGGTTTGCTCCAATCGCCGACTTTGAGGCAGTCCGTGAAGTCACTCGCTATACCTATATGGGTATTAACTTTTTCTTTGTCATCAGCGGATTTGTGATCTTGATGAGCCTGCAAGGGCGCACACTCAGGGAGTTCTTAACCGCGCGTTTTATCAGGCTTTACCCTGCCTACTGGGCAGCATTGACCATCACTGCGCTGGCCACTTTGCTCTGGGGCAAAGATGTGTTTAACATCTCGCTTGGGCAGTACCTGACCAACCTGACCATGGCACAGGAACTATTTTCCGTTGCATCGCTGGATAGCGCTTACTGGACACTGTACATCGAGCTCAAGTTTTATCTGTGTATGGTCTTGCTTGTCGCATGCGGGCTTATGCCCTATCTAAAAGCCATACTGGTCCTGGTTCTGAGCGTCAGTTTGCTTGCGCTGTTTTTGCCCTGGAGTAGTAACATCAATATGTTTGTGGCGATGTTTCCGCACTGGAGTGGCTACTTTGCCTGTGGTTGCGTGTTTTATCTTGTACGCCGTGATGGATTGAACTGGCAAGGTGCAGGTCTGCTGGTACTCTCGCTGGCATTTATGCTGACACAGTCGGTGTTGTTTGGTGCGTTGATGCAAAGCTGGTTTAATATTCCCTTTAACGGACCCATTATCGCCCTCATCAATGGGATATTCTTTGCGCTGCTGTGCCTGACCGCCCTGGCAAAACGCCACCCGTTCAGATTTCGTCGCTGGTATTACCTGGGTATACTCACCTATCCTTTGTACCTACTCCATCAGCATCTGGGTTACATGCTGTTTAACCGCTTTGGCAACGAACACAACATTGCCAGTCTGGTTGTGTTCACCACACTTGGCATGATAGTACTGGCAGGATTACTCCATTATGGGATTGAAAAGCCCATGGCACGCTGGCTAACACAGCACACCAAAAGCAGTGTTCAGCCTGAACAAGTGGCTAACCGAGCTTCACTGTAGCCACCTTAATTAACACAATGTGCCTAACGCTCGGCAGAATAGGGATCTTCTGCCATCAGATAAGCTCTCAGGTCGGCTTTCTGAGGATGATTATTCAACCACGTACGGGTCTCGCGCAATCGCTGGTAGGTTTCGTCACCAAACTTATCCTGATAGATATCGGCGAAGTTCTGCTGGCTGGTGTCTTCGCGGATTTGCTGTTGCCACTGCTGAGTAACCAGTTGATTTAGTGCGCCAGCCAGCCCCTCAGCTTTCAGCAAGTCCCATTCTCCTTTATCTAGCCAGATGCCGCCAGTGGCTACGCTGTAATCAACCCGATGTGCGCTATTTGCACTAATTCTGAATTTACGCATCAAAGTACCGGACACAGGGCAAATCAGCGCGCGTTTGCTATCTTCTGCCTCATCGCCAAACTCAATATGTTCCGCAAATTGATAGTCAGGATTACGCTCTTTCCAGGCAACATAATCTTCTATCAGGATCCAATCCCCCTGACAGTGGTCGCAGCTATGCGCCCGAAATAAGCCTTCAATGAACCCCGGGCGCAGCTGGCCTTCGCCACAACTAGTGCACTTCATGATGTCTCCCAATGTGTTTTCCATTTAATAAGCCAGAACAGTGTAAAGCAATTGACCTGTAGCCTCAATTTGCGAATTTCGACAAGTGCGCAAACATTATCAATCCTGTCTGATATACGCTGAGTTTCGTCGCCAACAACCCTGGTGTGCATCTTGAAGTGCTAAACTGACTAGCCTATAACCGAAGCGAGAAAGCATCATGACAACACGTATCGCCACACTCAACCACTATCAACAGCGTCTGCTGCGGGTGATTGATTATATGTATGATCATGTTGATCAGGATTTGGACGTAAACACACTGGCTGACGTGGCCTGTATGTCGTGTTACCACTTCCATCGCATATTTCGCGAGTTTATGGGTGAACCGGTGAACGCCACAGTAAGACGTATGCGCATGTTGAAAGCGGCATCCTACTTAGTTCGCAGCACACTCACTCAGCAGCAGATAGCAAAACGGGTAAACTATGGCAGCGTTGAAGCCTTTAACCGCGCATTCAGCCGTCATTATGGTATGACCCCCAATCAATTTCGCCAGCAACAGCTAAGCGATACTCTGCAAAGCGCTGCGTTTTATCCAGCTCAACCACAGGAGTACAACACCATGTACCAGGTAGAAAAAACGCAACAAAACGCATTAACCCTTATTGGCCTCGCTCATCAGGGAGACTATATGCAAATAGGAAAAACCTTCGAAAAACTCGGGATGATGGCAGGCAGTAAAGGCCTAATTAATGAGCAGACCCGTTACTTTGGCATTTACTATGACGATCCACAAACAGTAGTGCAGGACAATCTGCGGGCCATGGCCTGTATCACTTTGCCCCCAGGCACTGAGTTCGATCAAGACACCTTTGAGGCCGTCACCATTCCTGCGGGTAATTTGGTCTCACTGATTTTTAAAGGGGATTACAGTGAGCTGGAGCAATCCTACAACTGGCTGTTTGGCCAATGGCTACCGCAAAGTGGGCTGGAGCTGGTTGATTACCCTCCATTTGAGGAGTACCTGAATGATACTCGTGATACTGCACCGCAGGACTTGCTAACCCGGATCAACTGCCTGGTGCAGGCGTAGACAACTGCTGCGCCAACGCCCCCAACAGTGTCCTGACCAATTCACCTGCCTGTTGCTGCGATGATGCTTCGGTATAACAGCGCAGCTCAGGCGCATTGCCCGATTGCCTCAGGTGTACAACACAGTCATCATCGAGCAAAAAACGTACACCATCCAGAGTGCTCGCAACGGTGGCCACACAATCACACTTAAGCACATCGGCAAGCCTCTGCGGTTGTGTCTGCAATGTGGCTAACAACGAGTCTGAGCTGGCCCGTGTAACCCCTTGCAAACGATCGCTGGCAGTATAACGCATCGCATATTGACGCGTTAGCTGTGCCAATGTAGTGCCTCGTTGCTTGACCAGATACAAGATGGCCAGTAGCGGGAGTAATGCATCCCGGGTCGGCAAACGTTCAATGGCTTTACCGTTAATCATAATATCTGTGCCCAGCAAAAACCCTCCATTGGCTTCAAACCCGGCAACTGTGGGGTATATGTCAGCTAAATGAGTCAGTTGCTCAATCACATATGGAGAGCCTATTCGTGTGCGCCTAACCTGCTTGAACTCTCCACACAGCTCCAGTGAGGTGTTACAGTTCAGCGGCACGCTCAGCGCCTCAATACCCAGTGCTTTGGCACACAACAGGCCCAGTATATCGCCTCTGAGCCAATGCCCTGAATGGTCGGCTATCATGGGTCTGTCACCGTCGCCATCCGTACTGAATAACAAATCTAAATGATGCTCCCTGGTCCATTGCAAGGCAAGGGATTTATCCTGCTCGCTGACAGCTTCAGTATCAATCGGGACAAACTCACTACTGCGCCCCAGGCAAATTACCTTCGCGCCCAGTGCCTCTAGCACAGCAACGTATAAATCACGCCCGGCGCTGGTGTGCTGATACACACCAATGGTCAGCCCGGCGCATAAGTCAGCCGGAAAAACATCCAGCATACGAGATAAATACGGCGCACTTATCTTATGATCGGGGTCTGGCAGAGGTTGCATGTTTATTGGGCTTGGGACAGCCCGACAAGCCACAATAGCCGCTTCATCGGCTTTGTCTATTTCACCATAGGGGTGATAAAACTTAAGTCCATTGCGATCAAAGGGGATATGACTGCCAGTCACCATGACCGCAGCCCTCTTACTTCGTTGTGCATACAAGGCCAATGCAGGCGTTGGCAACACCCCGGCAAACTGCACTGTCACCCCTAAAGCATGTAACGCACTGACACAATATTGCGCTATCTTCGGGCTGGAAGGACGGTTATCCATCCCCACCACAACACCACTAAAGCCATAACGTGGTTTTAGTTGTGCAATCATAGCAACCATAAAAGCCTGACACACCTGAGCCGTAAACCCGTCATTAAGCCCTCTGGCACCACTGGTACCAAACTGAATACCACTTTGCGCAATGATCTCTGTGCAATTAGCTGTTGTCATGCGGCCCTCTGGTATAATCATCCTCAAACCGGATAATGTCATCTTCCTCCAAATAACTGCCCGATTGCACCTCTATCAGTTGTAAATCAACTTTACCGGGATTGCTGAGCCGATGTACCACAGTTGCAGGAATAAACACCGACTGATCCTCGCATAATAAGCGACGCTCTTCACCGATCTCCACTTCAGCAGTGCCTGACACAACCACCCAATGTTCCGCCCGGTGATAGTGCAATTGTCGCGACAAGCTGTGTCCGGGCCTGACCGTGATCCGCTTGACCAAAAAGCGCTGATCCTGATCAACAATGTCATACTTGCCCCAGGGTCGGTAAACTTCTCTGTGGTCTGTTACTTGCGCTAATTCACGATCTTTCAGCTCATCCACCAATGACTTAATCGTCTGACTCTGATTGCGGTGGGCCACCAACAAGGCATCTTTGGTATCAACGACCACCAGATCCTGCACTCCTACTGTCGCCACCAAGCGATCCTGTGCGAGGACGAGGTTATCCCGCGTATTCAGCGCCATGACATTCCCGATATGGGCATTGTTCTGGGAGTCTTTGCTCAGTGTTTGCCAAAGCGCTTCGAAGCTCCCGATGTCGTTCCACTGCGCATTTAGGGGAACGACTGCAGCATGCTCGGTATGCTCCATTACGGCATAGTCTATTGATTCAGAAGGAGCGGCTAAAAACGCCTCACGATTGACTCGGGTAAAATCCAGATCAACTTGCGGCTCTGCCATCGCCTGCTCACAAGCCTGCAAAATATCAGGTCTGTACTGCGCCAACTCTTTTAAGTAATCACTTGCTCGAAATAAAAATAAGCCACTGTTCCAGAAATAACCGCCTTGCTCAAGATAACCCTGTGCTGTTTGCTCGTCAGGCTTTTCGATAAACGCAGCTACCTCAGCGCCTATATCATCGCCGGCATCATGAGTAAGGGGCGAGCCACATTTAATGTATCCGTACCCTGTATGCGGGCTGTCGGGCGCAATACCAAAGGTCACCAATTTGCCTCCCTGCGCCAAAGCCAAACCCCGTTCAATACTCTGGCGGAATGCCGAGACATCACCAATGTAATGATCTGACGCCAGTACAAGCAATATTGGATCGTCACCATTTTTGCAGGCTTTGAGCGCTGCCAGTGCAATGGCCGGTGCCGTGTTGCGCCCTTCTGGTTCTAGTATAATCCCACCAGCCTGATAGCCTATGGCGCGCATTTGCTCAGCACAAATAAACCGGTGTACTTCATTGCAAATCACCAATGCTGGCTGATTGCTGCCTGGCTCAAGCCTCAGCAAGGTGTCCTGTAAAAGCGTATGCTCAGAACCCAGCTGTAAAAACTGTTTGGGGTAGCGTTCGCGCGACATGGGCCATAGCCGGGTTCCGGAGCCGCCACACAAAATAACCGGTAATATCATATTTACTCCCCCAGACATACTACACATATCACTGTTCAACTGTACCAATTCACCATTTTACTCTCAGTGTATCTGCCGGGGCAATGCTTCGTGCTTCACTCACGGTTCACGCTGATGTACTACACTCTGTTATCGCGTTACTGACCCCCAGATTGATAATCCGATGTATGATATGATCTTACGACGCCGTTACTGGCAACCAAGGAACTATCCAAAACCCAGCTGCACCCTGTGCAGGCCCAAGGAGCTTTAACATGTCGGGTAAGACCCCCTTTCATTCCATCGCTGTGTTTGTTTTCTTTTTTGTCTTCTTATTACAAGCGGGCATTCAAGCTCACGCCAAAGTCATGCAGCAACCTAAACTGGCCATTGTTGGTTCGGGACCTGTGGTCGCCAAAGGATCCAACCAGTCTATTCCAATTACCTATCAACACATCGATGCTGTGGATGTGGAATTGCTGCGGCTCAACAGTGCGCACGACTTTCTTAGCCGTTACTACCTGACAGACAAGCTCTATCCCAGCTCTCTGGATAGACTGCAATACGCCTACGACAGTGTCTTTGCTGACCGATTTACATTGCCCACCAGTACCAAAAAAGGTACTCAGTCAGCCCGATTACCCATTCCCAAATCCCTGCTCAGCGGCTGGTATATCATCGTATTAAAAGCCCCTGGCATGTTTAATGATTTACAGGCAAAGCACCTGTTACTGACTGATTTGGGTATACAGGCCAAAGTGTTTAAACGCCATGCCAGCTTTCAGGTCAATCGGCTATCCAATGGGCTGCCAGTCGCAGGCGCCAGGGTTAAAGCCTACCGCAAGCATGAACTACTGCGCGAGGCCAAAACCGATACCCAGGGTGCCGTGCATTTCGACATCACACTGAACCGTGATGACATCATCGTTGCTGAGTACGGTGAGCAGGACGAACCTGATCTGGCATTGTTGCCCATCAAGGAAGTCCCGCTGGATTTATCCGAATACCAGATTGGTGGTCGACCCTATCAGGAGCAGGAAGCCTACATATACAGCAACCGAGATCTGGTTAAACCGGGTGAAGCTTTACCCGTGAACATTCTTTTGCGAGATGCCGATGGCGTCGCAATTGTCGATCAACCCGTTACGCTAAGCGTAACCAACCCCTTACAAGAGGAAATGCTTCGCGAGCAACTGAGCCCTCAACAGGGCGGCTTCTTTAGTAAGCGCCTGCATACAGGAAAAAGCTGGCCTACCGGACGCTATAAAGTGTCGGTAATGCTCGACCCCACTGCTCAGTCCGCAATCGGTCATTTTGAATTTCAATTGGAAGAGTTTGTGCCTGAGCGAATGGATTTAACCTTCAGCGGACAACAGCCATTTGTCAATGCAGGCTCCTCTATGGCGGTCTCAGTACATGGGCGTTACTTGTTTGGCAGCCCAGCCGCAGGCAATACGTTAAAAGCCAGTTTGGTTCATCGTGCCGTGCGTCATTATACGGGTCCCTATGCCGATTTTTTTGTGGGCGAAGATTTTTACCTGAGCAATCGGTTTCAGACCCTGCCTGATCAGCACTTATCCGAGCAGGGAACACTGGCACTGACCCTCCCCACAGTGCCTGCCGGGGCGCTCAAAAGTCCAGTAAAAACCCAAGTCAATTTAAGCCTGCTAGAGTCCGGCGGTGCAGCGGTGCAACGCCAGCTAAGTTACACCAGCTGGAAATCCCACCCGCTACCAGCGGTGAAACCCGCACAGGCGGAGTTTAAATACGCCACGGACGCAGAGTTTGAACTGGCGCTGTTGAGTCCAGATGGTCAGCAGCTAACAAGTGGTCAGCTGGAAGTCGAACTCAGTTACGACCAGGGTCGTTACTTCTGGTTTTATGAGGAAGGCATAGGCTGGCGTCGTCAGTCTCAGCCACAGTGGCGCAGTGAAGCCAGACAAACCGTCAAGCTAAACCAGAACACTCACACAGTGCGCTTCCCTGTCAACTGGGGCAACTATAGGCTAACCGTCACTGACGTAAACAGTCAGATTAAAACCGTTTATGACTTTTACGCTGGCTGGTATCGGGGTTATCAGCAACTTAAGGCCAAACCACAACATCTCACTGTGCAACTGGATAAAACCCATTATCGGGCCGGCGAAGTCGTAACGGTCGAATTGGAGGCCCCGGCTGATGGGCAACTGCAATTGGCGCTGGAGACTGATAAAGTGCTGTGGTCACAAAGTCACACCGTACGCAAAGGAAAGACGACGCTGCGCGTGCCTTTAGATCAAACGTTGGCTCGTCACGACCTGTACCTCAGTGCGACCTTGCTCAGTGGCCAATCCAGCGCGCTGCAGCGTCATTTTGGGATTGTCCCTGTTAAGCTAGCGCGCAAAGATCGCGAGCTGGTACTTGGCCTGACTTTACCAGACAAGATAGAGCCTCTCAAACCGCTCACAGTCGAGATCCAGGCTAGCAATATGGCGGAAACTGAGGCCAGCAATAGCTGGGTAACTTTGTCCATCGTTGATAAAGGGATCCTGAACCTGAGCCGCTATTACCCGGTAGACCCGCATCATTACCTGTTTAATCAACGTCGTTACGGAGGTGATGTGGTTGATTTGTACTCTCGACGCTATGATAACCGCCCCGACCCGTTTGCACAGTCCCGCTTTGGCAGTGACAGCAATGAACGCAGTGATAACAGAAATGATAACCTGGTCGAAAGCAAAACCGTGATCCTGATGACTCAACCGGTGCAACTGATTGACGGCAAAGCGAGCATCACGCTCGATATGCCAGACTACAACGGCGAAGTTCAAATCGTCGCGACCGCTTTCAATCAATCTCAGGTAGGTCACTACGTCGACTCCCGACCGGTCAGCACCCCTGTTATTTCAGAGCTCAGCGTTCCGCGCTTTTTAGTCCCGGGCGATGAAACTTCCGTCACACTGGACTTGCATAACGTCAGTGGCCGAAAGCAGACCTTGTCCGTCAGCCTCCAGCCTTCTGGCCCTGTTCAGTTTACCGCAGACACTTCTTTCACAGTGACGCTGGACGACCAGGCACATTGGCACAAAACCCTTCGCCTGGTGGTTGCCAACGCTCCCTTGTCACACACTGCAACCGTGCAAATTGAGTTGCAGAGTGCGGATATCACACAAACACGCAGCTGGTCTGTGCCCGTCAAAGCCATTGAGCCTGACATAGTACAGGCCACCAGTCTGGTACTCTCTCCCGGACAGAGCCATCAAATCAGCCCGGCACTTTGGCAAGGATTACATGTCGATAAGGCAAATGCAGGTACCCTTTACGCCAGTCATACGCCCAGATTACCTATCCGGGAATATGCCACCGCTTTGCGTGCCTACCCTTATGGCTGTGCAGAGCAGACCACCAGTAAAGCCTGGCCGTTTCTACTTAAGCACCCGCAGCTTGATGGTGCTTTACAACAAGCACTGCAGAGCAAACAGGCAGAAGCTGAACAACTAAACGACCCTCGCACACTGGTCAGTCAGGCAGTGCAACAGCTTAAGACCATGCAAAAACCCAATGGTGGTTTTGCTCTGTGGGATAGCCAGGGCACAGAACATCCCTGGTTAAGTGCTTACGTCACAGAGTTTTTAACTGAGGCGCAAAACCGTTTTCCAGGCACAGTTCCACAAAGTATGCTTAACCGAGCACACTATCGTATGCTCAGATACACCCGAGATAACCTGGTCGATGACCTCAGCCAGGACGCGTATGAAGCAACCGCGGCAAAAAGCTTTGCGGCTTATCTGGCCAGTGAGCGCGGCCAGGTAAGCTACAGCGACTTAGAGTCCTTGCGGATCACCGATTATCCGTCCAGGTTAAGCATACTGCATATGGCGTCGGCCCTGGCCAATGTCGGTGCGACCCAACAGGCAGCGTTACTGCTCAGGCAAGCCAGCACACTTAATCGTACTGACACCTACATTGCCGATTACGGCTCTGTGCTGCGTGACGATGCACAGTCCGCCCTGATATTGACGAAACTGGCAAAGCATACCGCACTACGCACTCAGTCACGTGCACTACAGGCAAGCTTGCTAGAGCAACTGCCAGATCAAGCCCTGAAAACCTGGCTCAGCACGCAAGAGCGTGCCGCTTTGCTGCGTACTGCCGTACACGTCAATAAGGCCGACCCAGATAACCCCGTGCGACTGGAAATCAATGACCAGCAATTGCAGCACCCTGCGGTGATCAGTCATACACTTGCGCAAACGATGACACTACGCAACCCACATGACGAACCAGTTTATGTCCAATTGATGGCGAAAGGCCGTCTCAAACTGGATCCCAGTATCGCTAATGAGATTAGTCCGTTTAACACCCTGAAAACCAAGCGGATGGTCAGACGCCTGTTTGACTTAAATGGCCAACCTTTAGATAAGACCCGTTTTAAAGTCGGCGAGCGCGTGGTCGTAGTGCTTGATTTACAGACCAAAGAGCCCGTACCGGATGCACTCTTAATTGAGCGTATACCCGCAGGATTTGTACTTGAGAACCCGGCTTTAATGCAAGGATTTCCGGTTTCACAGTTACTGCCTGAGCACGTCACATTGACCTCCACAGAGCACACTGAGTACCGTAATGATCGATATGTTGCGGCACTCAAGCTCACGACCCAAAAATACCAGTTTGCTTATGTACTCCGAGCAGAAACCCCCGGGGTTTACCAGGTACCACCCAGTTACCTGGAATCTATGTACCGGCCCCATAAACATGTCATTTACTGGCAGTACCCCTATCAGTTAGAGGTCGAGCGCTGATATGTCACAAGGGCACCAATGTGATATCCGCTAGGCAAATACGACTGTGCAGGAATCCCAGCCTAATTATTCTGGCAATTGGGGGGTTGGGTCTGCTGCTACTGAGCTGGCTAGACTGGCGATACCCATTACCCCAGCCCTACCCGGATGGTCCTGCCACAGTGGTTACGGCGCGCGATGGACAACAGTTACGCGCCTTTAGCGACAACCAAGGCGTGCATCGCTATCAGATTTCTCTGGAGCAAGTTGATCCATTTTATATAACTGCCCTGCTAGATTACGAAGATCGCTGGTTTTACTATCACCCCGGCGTCAACCCACTGGCACTGTGCAGAGCACTGTGGCAATGGCTGGCCAATGGCCGGATTATTTCTGGCGGTTCAACCCTGACCATGCAGGTAGCCCGGCTACTTGACCCACATGAACGCTCGATTTCTGGGAAACTAAAGCAAATTGCCAGAGCCATACAGCTGGAATGGCACTATAGCAAAACAGAGATCCTGACTTTGTATCTCAACCTGGCACCATTTGGCGGGAATATCGAGGGCGTAGAAGCCGCATCGCGACATTACTTTAATAAACCTGCCAGGTACTTATCGATTAACCAATCAGCCTTATTAGTCGTATTACCCCAAAAACCGTCTTACAACCGCCCGGATCGTTACCCTGATCGTGCCAGAGCTATGCGTAACAAAGTACTTCGACGACTGGCCGACAGCCAACTTGTGGATACCGAGCAGCTCACGCTATTGAGTCAGGAGCCAGTTCTCTTATCCTCTGACACCCACCCCCCGTTGGCGCCGTTGTTAAGCCGTGAGCTCAAACGCCAATACCCACGTCAACATGTGATCCGTACCACTTTAGATCATACGCTACAACAGCGCCTCAGCAAGCTACTGGCGAATACAAAACACAGATTAACCGGCAAAAGTTCAGCTGCCGTTCTGATAGTGCATAATCAGCGCGCTGAAGTATTGGCATACCAAGGTTCTGTTGATTTTCACGATGACAGCCGGTTCGCTCATGTCGACATGATCCGCGCGGTGCGTTCCCCCGGTTCAACATTAAAACCCTTTATTTATGGGCTGGGACTGGATCTGGGCCTGATCCACAGTCAAAGCCTGATGAGCGATATCCCCAGCAACTTTGATGGCTATAAGCCGCAAAACCTGACCGGACAATTTAATGGGCCAGTGAGCGCCAGCAAAGCTTTGCAGCACTCTCTCAATGTGCCGGCGATTCAGTTGCTACATAGGATCGGTGCCGAGCGCTTTGAACGGCAGCTGAGCAATGCCCGGATTAAGCTGCATCATCAGCATGCTAACCTCGCTGTCGGACTGGGTGGCACCGGGATTGAATTGATCGAACTGGCGCGCTTATATCGCGCACTGGCAAGTCAGGGCAAAGTACGTGAGTTATCTCTTGTCGCACATAACCCCCGTTATCCGCGCGCGGATTATTCTTTGCTTTCTCCTGCTGCCAGCTGGATCACATTTGAGATGCTTAGTCAGTTGTCGGCACCGGATCGGGTCGTCCCCAGCAATCGTCGCAAAATCGCCTGGAAAACCGGCACCAGCTATGGTTACCGGGATTTCTGGGCAGTTGGCGTCAGCGCAGACTACACGGTGGCAGTCTGGGTCGGTCGCCCTGATGCCAGCCCGATAGTCGGATATTTGGGAGCAACACGCGCTGCGCCTTTGATGTTTGACGTATTCGACTTACTTCCAGCAGATGTACATCGCCTGGCTTTACCTGATCAGGTCAAGCCAGTACAGATCTGCTGGCCGGGTGGTCTGGCACATCAAAATACCCCTGACAAGGCTTGCCATACACAATTATCAGCCTACACCCTCAATGGCATGACACCACCCACAATGCACAGCCAGGGACATTTTGTTACAGAACCAGGCTGGCCTGACGACCTTGCCAGCTGGCTAGCACGGAATAATACCCCCACTCAACAGGCTGGCAACGACCAGATACGTATCGTCCAGCCACGCACTGGTCAGCATTATTATCGTCAGCAAGTATCAAAAATAGAGTTAACGGTATCGGGGGGAGGTGATCCGCAAAATAATGCAGTTCGCTGGTATATCAATCATGAACCACATGCCTCAACCACGCTGCCTTTGTCTGATTATCAGGGCAATGTGGTGATCACGGCTTGCTTTGCTGAGCACTGTGACCAACAAAACATTGTCATACATCCCTAAGATAGGTACCACATTATTGCATTGCGGTTTTTAGATAGCCCACCACAGTGTGTAAATCAACCAGGCGTTGTTGTGCTTCTTCTTTGCTTATTCCCTGGATGGCTTCATAATCATCAAGGAAGATGGCACTGTCATAATCACCCGTTGTGGCGTTTTTAACGTACACCAGTACGTAGCAATAACGCAAAATGGAATCCAGATAGCGGAAGAATTCGATGTCGTCGGCGCTGAGCTCCGGTTTTACCCCGCTACCAAGCCGATTAATAAACACCTGTTTAACATAAACACTTTGACTTCCCTTTATGTACTTAACAACACCGTAACAGCCACTGTTATTTATTGATTCAGAGAAGATATCTGCGACTGGAAGTAAGTCTGGCTGATGCATAATCCCGTTCCTGATAACATTAGTTTCATATAATGTTAGAACAAAATTACAAAATGACTATAAAATGACATTAATAAAACCCCAAAAGAGTGCATAAGCCCCCTTTTGGGGAAAGTTTAACCTGGCTGTGAGGCTACTACATTAAGTGTGTTGCCTGAGTCTGTTAGACACTGCGAGTTGCCAGCGCCGGAGACACTCTGGCCGCCATCCAGGCAGGCTGACACACTGCCAGTTGACCAACAATCAGAATAACCCCTGCGACTTGAAGTAAATAAATAACGGGTACTGGCGCCATATCAAAGTGATTAACCAGCTGAACATTCGCAAGCAGCGCGCAGATCACACCTAGCACAATGCCGATAAAGGTCACAATCGCATTCTCTGCCATACAGTAACGTAAAATGTCTCCCCGACTGGCGCCCAGTGCCCTACGCGTACCTATTTGTTTGCGACGCTTTACAATGGTAAAACGCGCCTGACCAAAAATGCCCAGCAATGTCAGAAGCACCAGCCCCACAATGACCCAGTACAGAGTCTTGATTGCCGCAGTCTCGGATTTGAACTTATCTTCACGCATCTGCTGATAGTCCATCAGTTTATCCAAATGGCGACCCGGTGTCTTCATTAGCTGCTCTACGACTTGTAGTTTTGCCTGCTCAAGATCCCCTGCCCGGGCGCGCACCAGGACCTTATAATTGTTGCTGATGTGTCGTAACGGAACCAATACCGTATTGGCATGAGAGTACCAGCCAGGCCAGACAGATTTCAACTCTTTGACCACGCCCTTCACAATATAAGGCTCATAATTCAAATACACAGTAGTGCCCAATATCGCACGCCAGTCATCCGGGTAAAAGCGCTCAGCAAACCCTTTAGACACAATCGCTTGTGTGACATTTGCACTAAAATCTATCGAGTCTTGTACCTCACCTTCTGTCGGTGCCTCACCTGCAATTAACTCCAGCCCCATCGTGTCGATGGCATGCTCATCTCCGGTGTAGTAACCCGTGTAGATATTCATGTCTTCATCAGTTGGACCTAACCCGGTCAGTGCATAGCTACCCCAGTCGCTCAAAGGAAATGCATTCATGACAGTCACATTTTCAACACTGGATAAGCTACGAATATCCCGTAAATCCTGTTTAACCAGCGCGATCATTTCTTCCGGTTCACTGCTTTGTACGTTGGTCTGGAATGTGAAAATCACATCTTCATCCAGTCCACTTGGCTCAATCAGCAGTGCTTCCTTTTGGATGATCAGATATACCGCATTCACCAAAATCGTAAAAGTTACGGCAATTTGCAATATCAATAAGAGCGGCGCGGATTTAGCACGCCACAATGTGGTCAGTATCGGTTTTAAGTCATTCATTGTCTGGCTCCTATAAACTCTTTAACTGAGCTGAAGGCTGCGTTTGCGCCGCCCGATAGATTGGCCACAAGCCAAACAAAGTGCTACTCAGCACCGCCAGAACAACGGTCATCACCACCAGTGGCAAACTCATCTGCATTAGACCCGCGGGCAAATGTGCAAATATATCTGCAGTTATGCGCAGACCCAGTTGTGCCAAGGCCAGCCCCAGGAATCCCCCTAAAATGCCAATCAACACAGTTTCACAACCGAACTGCAGTGCGATGTGTTGCTTACTGGCCCCCACAGCTCTGCGTAAACCCACCTCTGCGCCTTTGCCGTAAAACTTTATCAACATCAGGCCCATACAATTAAGCAGACAAGCCACAAGAAATGCAGCGGCTAGCCAGACAGCAATAAAGTCGTCGTCTTCCACCACCTGATCTTCAATCAGCGACTCAGTAATATTGAAAATCTTACTCAGATTCTCCCGCGCAAATCGCCCACCACTTTTTTGCTCTTCCACATAGGCATTAATATAATCCATGTAGTCGCCGCGTTGCGTAGCCGCTTCCAGTTCAACCCAGTAGCGGATCCATACGCACTCAGATGCCAGGAAAGTTTCCAGTGTGCCATCACCCAATGGCGCCCAGCATTGCCAGCCCATTTCACCTTTCGACAACAGGTTATTGTTGACCTGAAACTGAAAGGGGGTGAACAAAGGGAAAGGCAAATTATGCGCATGATGTGGCCCATGAAATACCTGCGGAAGCGGAGACCAGCTGTCAATGACTCCAACTATTCTTGCCAGATGATTTCCGATATACAGGTGCTGCCCGACTGAATTAGCACCTGAGAACAACCGGTCGTTTGTTTGCTTGTCCAGGATCACCAATGCAGCCCCATCTCGGTCTTCCTGATCTGACCAGGGGGCACCATATAAAAACGGCACGTTAAACATGGCAAAAAAGTCATTGTTGACGGAGTTGAAGCGCAACATTTTGGCCTCTTTGTCAGTTTGACTTTCGCTGCGCACCATACTTTTGTACATCACCGCCGCACTTTGTCGCAGGCCTTTGCTGTCCCCTAACAAATTCATGGTATCCATATAGGTCAGCATAGGTGGGATCACTTCCTCTCCTTTTGCCAATTGATACGCTTTATCCGGGCTCCAGCTACTAAGGCGTACGGAGAAAACCCGATCACTTTTTTCGGGTAAGGGATCTTGTGCCATCATGATGCTGACGGTCGAGGTGATCATGGTGGCTGCAATCCCCATCGCTATCGTGCCAATCATCAGAATGCTTAACAAAGGCGTCTTTTTGAGACTAAGCCAGGCAAGTTTAAAGTAGTAACCGATTAACATACCCACCCCCAAGGGACAGATTGAAAAGTGGCTGAAATAGGTACAAACAAGTTTGACCGAGTTGAATTGGGCAGCATACTTATTCCTTTATTATTTTAATTGTATTTCCTTTCAATTCAGGTCACATCATGTGACCTGAACTTTAAACACTGCGTGTCGCCAGCGCTGGCGAAACACGCGCAGCCTGCCATGCAGGCTGAAACACAGCACATTGACCAGCAAGCAGAATTATCACTGCGCCCGCCGTCAAATAATCAGCTGGTACCGGCATGAGACCGAAATAGCTCACCAGCTGCGTATTGACCAACACAGCACAGATCATACCAAGGACCACACCAATCAAAGTCACTATAAAATTCTCTAACATATAGTAACGCAACACCTGAAACTGATTCGCCCCCAGCGCGCGACGGGTGCCAATTTGTTTACGGCGCTTCAGAATGGCAAACCGGGCCTGACCGAAAATGGCCAGCATAGTCAGGATCAATAACCCCACCAGAACAAGCTGCAACGTTTGCAATTCAGCAACGTCTGTTCGGTAGCTTTCCTCTCGGGTCTGAGTGAACGGCTTCAGCTTATCAATTTGCCTGCCAGGCGTCATGAGCAGCAGATCTTTAACATCCAGTATTGCCTGATCAAGCGTGTCTGCCTGTGCTTTTACCATAATGCCCACTTTGTCCCGAACCTCAAATGTGGGGGACAGTACAGCATGATCAAAAAGTCGCCAAAAGCTCCAGACCGCCTTGAGGTCGTCCACAACACCGATCACCTGCTGTGGTTCATTGTGCACATACAGCGTCTTGCCCAGCACTTCGCGCCAGTTATCCGGGTGTAATGTTTGTGCGAGTGCTTTGGAGATTAGAACCTTTCCGCCTGATCGTGCACCAAAAAAAGAGTGCGAGACGTCACTTCTTTCAAACCATTGACCTGCAACTAGTTGCAAACCCAAGGTATCGAGGCTGTCATAGTTACTGCCGTAATATCCGCTTGAGGTGAGCTTATCTTCATCAGCCGGGCCATAGCCAATATCGACGGAGCGACCAAACCCACTCAGTGGCACAGAGGTCACAGGGATAGCATTATCAACACTGTCCAGGCTCTTAATATCGCGTACTACTTGCTCAAACTCAGCAACACGAGCCTCACCGGTTTCCTGTAAGTTAATAAATAAGGAAAACACCTGCTGTTCATTGACACCACTGGGTGCTGTCACTTTTTCGTGCTTTTGCATCACCATATAAACGGCATTGACAAAAATGGTAAATGTCACGGCTATCTGTAACACCAACAGCAAAGGAGACGTTTTACTGTGCCAAAGAGATTTAAGAATGACGGTAAAATCCTTCATGACTTCCTCCTACAAACTCTTAAGCTGACTGGATGGCTGGATCTGCGCTGCACGATAAATTGGCCACAAGCCAAATAACACGCTGGTCACGACAGACAGAATCAAAGTCATCAGCATGATATTCAGGTCCATTTGCATAACGGTGACATTGAGATAAGTGAATATTTGCTGGATTAGCTGCAATCCAAGCTGCGCAAATATCAACCCCAATACCCCTCCTAAGATACCAATCAGAAATGCCTCACAGAGAAATTGCCAACAGATGTCGTTACGACTGGCTCCTACTGCTCGCCGCAGTCCGATTTCACTGCCCTTACCGTAAAACTTTGTCATCATCAGGCTCATACAGTTGAGCAAACAGGCCAATAAAAAGGCAAATGCCAGCCACACTGCCATGTCGTTTTCGTTACTGAGGACCTCAGCCCAGCGCAGATAGTCATCAATGGTGAATAACCGGCTAAGATTCTCCCTGGCAAAACGACCTGTCGATTTCTGCTCATCAACATAAGCATTGATAAAATCCATGTAATCAGCTCTGTCTTCGGCAGACTCCAGCTCAGCCCAATAAAACAGCCAAATACAATCAGACGCAATAAAGACACTAAAATCGACATCTTCAACGTCCTGCCAACAGGACCAGGTTACGTCGTTATGAGAAAAAATCTGTTGATTAATCTGGTATTCAAGCGGCACAAACAGCGCCTCTGGGTTCTGATATGCCTGTGAAGATAAATAATAGAACCTCGGGATGGGAAACCAGTCGTCCATAACGCCCACAATTTGCATCAGCGACTCGCCCATCACAATATGGCGGCCCACCGAATTGGCTCCTCCAAACAACTCATCGTTCAGAGCTTTGGTGATCACAACCACCGGATTACCCGAGCTGTCATCCTGTTCAGACCAGGCATTACCGTATAAAAATGGCACCTGAAACATTGAAAAGAAATCGTTGTGAGTGGTACGTATCATGCGCATCTGCGCATCCCGGCGGTTTTGCTCCTCAGCCCGGCTCATTATTTTAAACAATCCGATAGCTGTTTCCTGTTTCGCCTTGGCGGCTGCTTTGAGACTCCGGGCATCCCGGTAAGAAACCATTGCGGGTATCTCTTCTTGGCCATCGACCATCAAATATGGCTGATCAGGACCCCAGGAGCTTAACTGCACGGTAAACACCCTATCACTTTTCTCTGGCAGCGGATCTTTGGTCATCATATAACTCACAGTATATGTCACCATAGCTGCAGCAATACCCAAAGCAATAGTGCTCACCATAAGCACACTCAGCAATGGCGTTTTGCGTAAGCTGAGCCATGCCAGCTTAAAATAATAACTTAACATATGTGTTCCTAAGCAATCGCCTGCTCTGGGGCAAGACGCTCACTCAGTACACCGTCTTTAATCTCTATGATCCTCTGTGCCTGACTGGCCTGCTCCGTGTCGTGTGTCACCATCAAAATACTCGTGCCTTTGGCGTTGATGTCCTTAAGCAGAGACATGATGCCATCAGCCATTTTTGAATCCAGGTTACCAGTGGGTTCATCTGCCAGCAAAAATGCCGGGCTGCCCGCCAACGCACGTGCGATTGCAACACGCTGCTGTTGGCCACCAGAGAGTTGTTGTGGGTAATGATCTTTTCGACTTGCCAGACCGACCTGCTGCAAGGCATCCATAACACGTTGCTTGCGCTCACTGGCGCTAAAGCTGCGATAGCGCAGTGGCATTTCAACATTGTCGAATAAATTCAGTTCAGGGATCAGATTAAATCCCTGAAAGATAAAACCGATTTTCTCATTTCGTAAGCGCGACTTTTGCTTATCGGACAGACCTGTGACATCGTTACCATCGAGCAAATACTGCCCTTCGCAATATTCTTCCAGCAATCCAGCAATGTTCAGGAAGGTTGTTTTACCTGACCCTGAAGGACCAATAACAGCAACAAACTCGCCCTGCTGAACTTCCAGGTCAAATGGTTGCAGTGCTTGAGTTTTTACCGTATCCGTGTAATAAGCCTTCGCCAGTTTTGACATTTTAAGCATTAAAATTTCCTTATGGATTGTCTTTATTCTTGTAATTCTGGAGCTCGTTCACTCCTACAGCGACAGGCACACAAGACATGCCTGCCCTCAGGACAACGCGCTGGCAGCTTGAGAAGCTTGTGTCTAAAATTAAGCACATAAGCTATCCGCCAGCGAACTCAAGAAGGTACACAAAAAAACATTTAAAGTCACGTTTTTTAAACGTTCCGTTAAACTAAAACTGTCTCTGATTTTATCTACTACATTTGTTGTAGGTATTTGAAAGTAATAATTAAGCGTATTTTTAGGCGCTTAGATTTGTTAACAAAACAAAGTGCTGCTTACCAGCTTGTCGCGCACATAGTTTTTCGCTTATTTGACTTGTCTAAACGAGGGAAACATGACCGATATTATTGAGCCATTCGTACATTATCTGAATCAATTGCAAGCAATACTGGCACGCGACGACATTAAAGATGAGCTACTAATGCGTCGTCTAAGCCCTGACATGTTTCCATTTCACCAGCAAGTTTCAACCGCCGCCGCACTCTCGTTACGATGCTGCTGTCCTTTATTTAATCGAGAAGTCGCGAACTTCAAGCGCCCCGTTGTGAGCCTCGCAGATTTACAAGAAGAAATCGACGACACTCTGGACTATCTAACGCAATTACAAGACGTCTCATTGGATGAGATGCCCACAAGTATTACTTTTGTGGCGGGATTTACCAACCATACTCTGGAGCCTGAGAAGTACTTTCAGCTTTATGCCTGGCCCAACTTTTTATTTCACTTCTCAATGGCATACGCAATACTGCGCGCCGCAGGCATTCCCCTGGGCAAAGGCGACTTTGATGGCTTTCATCGCTACCCCGCCGGATTTTCATTTCCTTCCTGAACAGGCCTGGCAAGCCAACAAACCCAGGGATGATGACAAAGGTGCCTCTTTGTCCCTCGGAGTTGGCTTTACTGTTCTGACGTAGTTCACGCAACCAATCGAGTGAACGAACAGCACACCTAAAGACTCCCGGATAACCCCTAACGGCCCTCAACCTTCCTAAAGTTATGAGCTTGTTTGCCGATAGTATGTCCAACTTTAAGTAACAAGGATAAAGTTATTTATGAAGCTACACTTTCACACTTACTCCAATCGGACAGACCACCTCTTTGACCGGCAAACCCGCAGTGCTCAGGAAGTACAGGCTACAGATCACGCAGAGATTGCCGACTCAGGAACACCTATCACAGACGAGCACTTAAAAACATTGCTCCCGGAAACCCCGAACCGTCCAGCCTCGCCTTTCACTTATCCAAGACCCAGTGCTGAGCGGTCTGACTATGTTGGCTTTAAGCGTTTTCATATTGTCAGCCAGCATAGTGCAGACACGGAACATGGTCAGCTGAGTAAAGAGTATGCTTATGGCGACCTGAGCGACACAGAAGACATCAATGCGTTTCTCGCCCAACTTGACCGTCTGTCACCCGAGCAAAGGAATAAACTCGAGCACATTAAACCCAGTAAATCTCTGCTGTCCATCGCTGAACGGCTAGATGATGAAGCGCTGTCTCAACTTGCAGATATATTAATAGACGCTGGCAGTACCCCTATTTTTTCTGAACAGAGACGAAACCAGGTGCCAGACCAACTCGTCGACGCACTCGCGGCTTTGTCTGATGACGTGCTGGGAGATACCATTGCAACCCTTGCCAGTCTGCGCGAACAAGGTGCAAGCTATCAGGCCCCAAATTCACCAGTGAGTCTTGATGAGCATGGTCAGGAGCATTTGCTGATGGCCTCATATGACCGCGATAAGTTCTGGAAACACAAATTCAGTCAACCCGTGGAAGAGGTTGAGCTGCTGCACACCTTCAGTGATTTACTAATCAGCGGTAAGTTCAAAGGCGAAGATCTCAGTACGCTGAATACCCACCTGCAACAAAGTACCTTTGAGCAAAGTCGGGGCGTACTGGATATGGCCACAGTCATTAAACCTTTTGAGAAGCACAGCATGCTCGAGATGCTGGATGAAGCTGACAAAGACAGCGAGCCGAATATCTTTGCTTACCTGAGTCAGCAAGTCGACCTGTCTGCCCACCGTCAGTACTACCAGAGCGAAAACAACGACATGGTGGTGCAACAAGACCTGCCGCCAAGTGACTCTGATCGTGGACGTCTCTATTCTGATATTTTGACCGCTTATGATGAATATGGACTGGGGTGGATCAATGATGCACTGGAACATGTGGCAGATACGCCGCCACAAATTCAACGACAACTGTGGAGTCAGCTACTGGATGATGCAGCGCAATTTGAAGATCAGTTTATCCGCTCAGATGCGTTAGAAAACTGGGCCAATCAGGCAATCACTCCAATTTTACAAGCATTTCATGATCAACAGATTGAGCGCATTCGCGAATTTAACAGTGAACGCGAAGTACCTGATTACCTGGGTAACCTCACTTACTTTGGCAGTATGCGCCAAGCGACTATCTCGTCCGTTGATACGAACCAGTCCACACAGAATAGTGCCGTCAACAATAACCACTCTGTTGAAGAGTAAAACGAACACAGGGAATGCGCCTTTGTTTGTTGTTTGTCGGGCGCACTGTGCAAAGGTTGCAGCCAAATCTAATTAGGATATGATACCGAACACTTAGCCAAGCTCATTACACTAATAACTCACAGAGCACGATGTATGACCAAAAGATTTTTCACACTGGTACTGCTAGTAACGGTGTTCGTTTCCCAGGCATGGGCCTCAACCTTTAAACTCGACAGACATAGGGTAGTTCTGGATCAGGACATGCGCCGTGGCGAGCTGCGCATTTATAACACCTCTGATAGCCTGCAAAGCTACCGGATATCGCTTATCGACATGCAAATGGATAAAGAAGGCATATTGAAGTTTGCACAGCAATATGAGTTTTCTGCCAAGCCTTACTTGCGAGTCGGGCCGCGTGTTGCCAAAGATGTTTTGCCCAAACAATTTCAGAAAGTTCGACTAATGAAAAAAGGCAAAATCCCGGAAGGAGAGTTTCGTGCACACCTCATGGTTGAAGCACTTAGTGGTGATGACCCGACGGAGCAAAGTGGCGCTATTCAGGTTAAAGCCAATTACAAGGTTGTCATTCCCGTTTTCATCAAAAACACTTCCTCAGTCACTGAGTTGTCGATTGGCGACATTACATTCAGTAAAGATGCCAGCAACCTGATAGTCAGACTGAACAAACAAGGCCCGGGGCATACCAGTGCAAACCTGGTCGTCAAAGAGGCTGAAGAAGAGCTTTTTCGGGTGAATCAATTCAGCTTATACCCAGAGCTCAGTCAACGAGATATGACACTACCGATTGAATATAAAGAGGTTGCCAGCAAAAAATTGACAATTCAGCTGGAAGATGTGGAATCTAAAGAACCGCTAAAATCACTCGACGTCACCATCACAGAGGACCTGCTGAAGTAATGGCTGTCGGCTTATTGACTGGAGTGTGGTTAGTCGCGTCTGCGCAAAGTGTCGATACATTGACATATCTGAAGCAGCAGCAACGCCAGGCCGGTCAATTTAATGGGGTCAGTATCAATTTATTGGCGCCCATGACGTTTCCCCAGCTAAAACAGACACCCGCAACCTGGGATGGGGCTTTTTGTAAGGCCAATGGCAAAAAAAATAAAAAAGCCGTAAAAAAGTCACTTTGTCCGGGATTAAGAGGCTACAAAGCAGAGTTTGAAATTAGCGGTGAGCCCAGAAGCTACGTGGACATACACGTTTTTGGCAATGAAACCAAACAAGGTCTTACCTTTACCGTACAGAATAAATCAGGAGGCTTTAGTAAGCGCGTAAGAATAAAAAAAAGTGGAGTTGGCACATTTAGTGCAGGAGGTATTATAACGCTCAGTAACGCTCATGAAACAGGCAGCGGAGAATACGCTTTCAGCTACACAGTTACTGCGCTATATCAATAATAATTAAGGAAATAAACAATGTTTAAAAAAGCCTCCAGCACACTTGCACTGTTAGTTATGAGTTTTGGTTCAGCCGCAGCGACTTATCAGGTTGATGTTAACCTGGTGGTTGAGCGCGCACCACTACAAATTGCACAAACAACCGCTATGAGCTTTCCTGAGCTTTTGGTGAACGAAGCGTCGAAAAACGGTGACTCTTGTTACGCCATAGAAACACCAATGCCAAACCCAATCGCATCCGCCCTGTGTAACGATGCCAACGTTGGTGGTAAACGCGCCACTTTTACCGTATCAGGCACGCCTCACGCACAAGTTGTCTACACATTTTCCGCGCCAGATCAGACGCAGGATGGACTTCGCTTTACCATGACAGACATGACAGCAGGTGCTCAGCTTGATAACGCAGGTGAAGCCAGCGTCTCATTCGCAGCCAGCATTGTACTGGACGATAAAGATGTCGCAATCAATGCACCTGGTACCAAATCATTTAGCTATGACTTTGTTGCAGCTTACCAGTAATATCACCAAGTTCCCTTAAAGGCCCGGCCCAGCCGGGCCTTTACCATGCAGTATCTATACGTTTTATTCTTTCTATTGTCATTTTATTGCTCGCACACTTCAGCCCGGGAAGTAGGCGATATTGCCGACTTTGTATTTGCTGATCTGTATGTCGACCAGCAAAACTTTCCCGAAGGGGCAGAGTTACTCACCGACAACTACGAAGATTATTATTTATCCCAGAATAATCTCAATGCCTTGCTCGTTAGCCACCTCTTTATTGACCCTCCAGGCAAACGCTTGTCCGGTGAACTTTGGGGTGAGAAAATCGATATTGAACTGGATGAAACACACTGGGTTACGTTAGATGGAGAGCCTCATATCCGGCTTGACATACTGGCGGCACTCGGCATTGATTCAGAGTTTAATACGCGCACTCAGGTGCTGGTTTTTGACACTCAGGAAAGACACCCCAGTTCACAGGAAAAAAAACGCGAGGCGCGAAAAAATATCCTTGCTGCAATGCAGCGAAAACGCGCCAACCAGCTTGTTTTGAACGACCAGTATCAATGGTACACAGCACCTTATGTCGATGTGCAACTGTCTGCATCTGATAGCAAACAAAATTCCAGTGCTTCGGCCTATGTTTCAGTCAACCAGGATCTGGCGCACCATCAGGCACAAATAACACTCACTGACTCAGACAACGATAAACGCAACGGACGTTTCCAGCTCTCCCGCAGTCTCACAGAGCTGAGCGAATATCAGTTTGGCGATTTGCAGGGTATCACAGGCGCACTGCTGCAAACCGGCGGAAGCGGTCTGGGCGTGCAATATGGGGCGACGCACAGCAGCGCGAGTAAACCTCTCATCATCCAGGGCTATGCGGAACCTGGCAGTGACGTCGAGCTCTATCGCAATGATGTGCTGTTTGACCTGGTGCGGGTAACAGCCAATGGTCAGTACCGCTTTCGGCCGCTCCAGGTGTTTAACTCGAATCACAGTTATCACTTGATGATCCAGTCGCCAGACGGAAAACGCGTTCGCCGGGCAGTCTCCCATCAGGCGCACTCTGGCTATAAACCCGGGCAGTGGTATACCAACTTAACGGCCTACACAACCAAAGCATCCATACTCAAAAAAAGACGTTTTAACCCACAGGAAAAATACCTCAACTCACAATTGAACTATGTCGCCAGTGCCCGGGACGAAATAAACCTTGGTGGCGAATGGCTGGAAAACCCCCGCCAGAAAACATTCTTATGGTATCTGGGCTGGGAGCGGGCAAATAGATCAAGCGATGCCAAATGGAGCCTCAAAGCGGGCGGACATGAGCAGTTCCACTATGATCTGAAATGGCTGACCCCACTGAGTACCACACAAACTTTAAGCCTTGCGTCCCAGCGTGGTTATGGTCAGTTTGGTAAGGAAAATATCAATACGCTGAATTATGAGCAGACATTCAATCGCTGGCAGCTTAGTTCAACTTTAGGCCTCAGCCAGATAAATGAATTACATTATAAATCTGTTGATGGCTACCTCAGCTACCAGGCAGACTCAGGAAGTGTTAGCACAAACGTCAGTCAAATTAGGGGAGATGACGCGCATGAGCAGCAATACTCTATGATTGGTAGCTTGTTTGGCAGCTGGGGCAGAGCGAGGTTTAATTGGAACAAGTCAACCGGCTTGTTTGAACAACATGCTCTGGCGCTCAGTTACGCCAATCAGTTCAACGGCTATCACGGCTCTTTGCAACTGCGCCGCTCCTTCACTCAGCGCCGTAATGCCACGTCTTTTACATTGTCGAAAACCTTCGATGCGATGGCTGTCAATGCCAGTGCCACCTACCATGAAAGCAATGGCTGGCAATTCGGCTTGTCTTGCTCATTTTCGTTTTACGGATCAAGACCGCTTAGCACCATCAGCAGCCAAAGTGGCCGACAGAGCAGCTCTGTCAAGCTGCGCGCGTTTTACGATCGTAATAACAACCAACGTTTTGATGAACAAGACCAATATTTACCTGATATTGCCGTGATGATGCATGGCAACAAGGTTGACACTGTTTCTCATCCACAAGCCAGAACAGTGCTTCACCTACCCGCAAATCGTCCTGTGACACTGGAAGTAGAACACAATGAGTTGGACGTCCTGTACTTACAACCTCAGTTTGGACTCATAGAAGCCGACCTGCATCCAGGTGCTCAGCCCATTGTTGACGTTCCTTTTCACCTGCAATTCGAAGCTGAGGGCATCATTTCCCTGCGTAATGACGACGGCAAACTTGCAGACCTCACTGGCCGGGTAGCGCTGCAACTGACCCGAGAAACCAGCGGTGAACAAACCATCATCTACACAGAATCAGATGGCTTTTTCTTTTTTGACAAGTTAAAGCAGGGAAAATATCACCTAGAAGTCTCTCCACACTACTTGGACCAAAAGGCGCTTACCTGTGACCCTTGCCAGTTACGCTTTACGCTGGATGAAAACAGCGAACAGCTGGTCATACTGGATGATTTGACACTGTTTCCAACTCCCCCAACGCAACCCAAAAGCTAACGCTTACGCCAGCTAAACTGACGCCGATAGGCACTGGGTGTCATGCCTGTTTGTGCTTTAAAAAACTGATTAAAGTAGGCTGCACTGACAAAGCCGCATTGTTGTGCCACCACCCCAATAGGCCGATGCTCAGTTGCCAGTAAATGCTGGGCACGCTGACAACGCAGTAGCGCGCAATATTGAGAAAAAGAACAGCCAAGTTCTTGCTGAAACCACCGTTTTAACGTCGCGGTGCTGACATTGATATGCGCTGCACACTGAGCCTGACTGGGTGGATTGTCAACCTGACTGGCAATGAAGGCCTGAACACGCGCTAACCGCTCTGAGATACGCGAATGAGCAAGCCGGATCCCTTTGGCAGGACAGGCGCGCAGCTCCGTCAGTATCTCACATAGCAAAGTCAACCGACCAACCGGGCTTGCCTTGTGAAGCGCCAGACACTGTTCACGCACCTGCTCAGCAGCATCCCGACTGAAAACCAGCCCACTTTCAATACGCTCAAGCCAGCCTTGCAAGTCTGCCAGCTCCGCAATGGCGCAGTCCAATAGTGCCTTAGGCCATAGCACGACCACAACCAGCTCAGCCGTATCATTGGGTGCCTGACTGTCCCAGGTATGGGGCACTCCGGGTGCCACCAACGCCAGGTCAATGTCATCAAATTCATGAATGGCAGTACCGATAAATCCACTGCCCTGTGCTCCGATAGTCAGGATCAGTTCGAAGCAATCATGCTGATGCCACTCAAACATGACCTTTTGTTTTTCGATGTGTTTAACCTGTACAGATTGATTCAGTGCAAATCGGATCGGTACGGGTTTTCCGGTATTGACGGTCAATTGGAGCCAATATATATAAACAATGAGCTAATAACTAAAATATTAAGTGGTTAGTTTGGCAAAGTAAACGCTCTCTTTTGTACCTGGATGTAACGATGAATTTTGTTTTTGATTTAGATGGCACGACCGTATTCCAAGCCCAACGCATGCATGACGACATAAGGGATGGCCTGTTAGCACTTGAGCGCAGTGGTGGTAACGTATACTTCGCCACAGCCCGACCACTAAGAGATACGCTCCCCGTCTTGCCTGAGTGCTTCTGGCACCACCCTATTATTGGCTGCAATGGCGCTATGTTCAGTCAAAACAAAGCGGTGGTCAAAGCACACAGCTTCGACCCGGCTCAGGTGGGAGCCTTACTTGCTTGGCTCGACAACCACCAGATAGCGTATTTATTTGATGGTCACTGGCAGTATGCCATCTCCGATAAGCCTCATCATTTTCATCAGCATGTGGCCGAGCTCGGTATCCCGCCAGGCTGCAATCAGACCCTAAGACATGAGCCCATAGTCAAACTCCTGATCCTGGAAGATGCGCATCATGATCAGGTCAAGCACATGTGTAAGCAGACCCTGAACAGCTTTGAAATCTATCATCATAATGGCCACCATTGTTTTGATCTGGTGCCCGCACGCAGCAACAAGCTCACAGCGCTGCTAGAGCTTGGCCTGGATATGCAGCAAACCGTGTGTTTTGGTAACGATGTCAACGACATTGCAATGCTGGAAGCCGCCCAGCAAGCTTATGTTGTCGGTGAACAGATCACACCGAATTGTGAGTACGTTCAATTAACCGAGCAAACAGTCGCGTTGACCCTACACCAGTTAGCAAATAATCTTTGTGTATAAACCCGCACCTTGCTCCCCCCCTGCCGCGATTTAATGCTAAAATCGCGGCAATTGAATTTAATGAGCACCCCTTATGCTGTCTTGTAACAACATCACCATGCAGTTTGGCGCTAAGCCACTGTTTGAAAATATCTCGGTTAAATTTGGCGACGGTAATCGCTATGGTCTTATCGGCGCCAATGGCTGTGGTAAATCAACCTTTATGAAGATCCTCAGCAAAGAGCTTGAAGCCAGCGCAGGTAACGTGTCTTATGACCCGAATGAGCGCATTGCCAAGCTGAACCAGGATCAGTTTGCCTACGAAGAATTCTCAGTGGTCGATACCGTTATCATGGGCCACAAAGAGCTGTGGGAAATCAAACAAGAACGTGATCGCATTTATGCTTTGCCGGAGATGAGTGAAGAAGACGGCATGAAAGTGGCGGATCTGGAAACCCAATTTGCCGAAATGGATGGGTATGCGGCTGAAGCCAAAGCGGGTGAGCTGCTGTTAGGCGTGGGCATTCCGACAGAACAACATTACGGACCTATGTCAGAAGTGGCACCGGGCTGGAAACTGCGAGTGCTGCTGGCACAAGTACTGTTTGCCGAACCGGACATCATGCTGCTCGACGAACCAACCAACAACCTCGACATCTATACCATCAAGTGGCTGGAAGATGTACTAAACCAGCGCGACTGCACCATGATCATCATCTCGCACGACCGTCACTTCCTGAATTCTGTGTGTACGCATATGGCTGATATCGACTACGGCGAGTTACGCATTTATCCGGGCAACTACGACGAATATATGCTTGCAGCCACTCAGGCGCGGGAACGTCTGCTAGCTGACAACGCTAAGAAAAAAGCCCAGATAACTGAACTTCAACAGTTTGTATCACGCTTCTCGGCAAACGCTTCAAAAGCGAAGCAGGCTACATCGCGTGCCAAGCAAATTGACAAGATCCAGCTGGAAGAAGTTAAAGCGTCGAGCCGTCAGAATCCGTTTATTCGCTTCGAACAGTCCAAGCAGCTATTCCGGAATGCACTGGAGCTGGAAACCCTGTCACAAGGCTATGAAGACGTGCTGTTCAGCGGCCTCAATGGCCTGGTTGAGGTGGGTGAAAAAATCGCGATCATCGGTGAAAACGGCGTGGGTAAAACCACCCTGCTGAATACCCTGGCTGGCCGCATGGCGCCAAAATCGGGGGCGTTTAAATGGTCAGAAAATGCCAACATTGGTTACTATGCTCAGGATCACGCGGACGAGTTCGAGAAAGACCTGGACCTGTTCCAGTGGATGGAGCAATGGCAACAGGAAGGTGACGACGAGCAGGTGGTTCGCGGTTTCCTCGGTCGTATGTTGTTCTCGCAAAACGACATTAAGAAATCAGTGAAAGTGATTTCCGGAGGTGAGCAGGGCCGAATGCTGTTTGGCAAACTGATGATGCACAAGCCAAACATTCTGCTGATGGATGAGCCAACTAACCACATGGACATGGAATCTATCGAATCACTGAATATGGCACTGGAGCAATACGAAGGCACCTTGTTCTTCGTATCGCACGACCGCCAGTTCGTCTCCTCTTTGGCGACTCGTATCTGGGAAATCAAAGACGGTCAGATCATTGACTTCCAGGGCACGTACGACGAGTACCTGGCGAAGCAGGCCGCAGAGCAATAAAAAGGACTGTCTGGCCGCGCCCTGCGGCCAGACTCTCCACACAAATCACTTTTCAATTGCACTCCTGCCATTTCCGTCCCACTTTCCATTTCGTTTTCACCATGTGTGTTAAATAAAAATAAGAATAAAAGTCAAAAACTTAAACCCAGCCTTATCGCCAAATCGTTCTAGAATATTTCTATTTTCCTCACTTTGTAAAAATTCGCTAGGATTTCTCCCGTTCAGGTTAGGCATGGTGAAGCCGTCTTTTTTACAGGAAAAATAATGATGAAAGCGACTCTTCCCTATTCTACCTGCTTAGTGCTACTGGCCAGTGTACCCGCACTAGCTGGCAAACCCCTTACTCCCATTGAACCCATCATGGTGACTGTCCCGGCGGGCAGCTTTGACATGGGCAGTAAAGAAAACGAAAACAGTCAACCCGTCCGTACTGTTACCCTGCCCGAGTTCAGCCTGGGGAAATACGAGGTCACCGTCAGAGAGTATCGACGCTTTATAAAGGCCACCGGCTTTGAGGCTCCACAGGCCTGTTATCACCAACTGGACAACTGGTTCATCGGCAATACGCCCGGTAGCTGGGATAATAACAGCTTGACCCACAATGAATTTCAGCCTGCTATCTGCGTAAGCTGGGCAGGTGCAAAAGCCTATGTTGACTGGTTAGCAAAAACGACCGGGAAACCCTACCGTTTGCCCAGTGAAGCAGAGTGGGAATATGCAGCTCGCGGCGCTGTCACAAGCCGATTTTATTTTGGCAATGACCCGAAACACCCTTCTGTTTGTCAATATGAGAACACCGCCGACCTGAGCGGAGAAAATGAGCTACAACGCTCCACTAACAGCTCTTATGTCAACTTCGTTGATGGCTTTGCCGATTGTGTTGATCATGCGACCTATGCCAGCGTCGTCGGCATGTACAAACCCAACCCATATGGTCTGCATGACATGCTGAGCAATGTCGCAGAGTTTATGGGTGACTGCTATCAAGACAACTACAATAATGCCCACTCTGATGGTCGAACATTCCAGTCAGACCAGTGTGAAACACGCTCTACACGCGGCAGTAGCTGGCACTGGAATATCTGGCCTGTAACACAACGCGGTGGGATGCCTGAAGACTTTGCGGGTGCCGCCGAGGGCTTTCGCATCGCATTGGATGGCCAGGCGCCCAAGCCCGGCAAAGCAACTCGTCAATTCGAGCGGCAGCTTGCCTTTGCGCAACAGCAGGAACAAAAACGCCGGGATCAGCAGTTTGCTTATCCCCAGCCTGTTACTAACCTGACGCTTTCCCAAATCGATGGTAAAGCGATGCTCAGCTGGGATAGTAGCAAAGAAACAGATATTTTTGGCTACCGGGTTTATCGTAATTACAGCGCAGGCTCTATGTTTGAACTGATTGCCGACAACGTCATCGACACGCAGTTTATCGATGCCAATGCCTCGCCCAATATTTACGAATATGCTGTGGTAGCCGTACGTCGCAACCTGCAAAGCAACTACAGTAATCTGGTCAAAACCCAAGGTAAAGCGCTTACAGTTCCGGGCCGCATCGAAGCTGAATATGCGCACACCGTCACTGGCGCGAATACCGACAGAACCTCAGATACGGAGGGGAGATTCAATCTGACCGGTGGCGGTGGCATTGCCGAAGGTGCTGAGATTGACTACCAGATCACAGTCAATCAAAGTGGTCACTATCGTCTGAGTTATCGGATTGCCGGACCACGCGATGGCAAAGGCTTTTCTGTCAAAATCAACGGGAAAACGGTCTCAAAACACGCGGTCAGGGGCACCGGTGGCTATCATGACTGGCAAACCCAACAAGGAGAGCGTGTTTACCTGAGTGCAGGCGAGCATACGCTGAAACTTCAGTCCCACGACACCAACTGGAAACTCAACTGGCTAGCGCTGAATCGCGACTAACCATTAAAGCGGGGGAAACTAAGTTTCCCCCGCACTTGCAATCTGCTCTGTTAAGGTCAGTATTCCTCCACAAATTGCAATAACATAACGAAAACGCGCCCCATAAGTTTGCCCATTCATTGAAATAAGCGCTACTTTTTAACATAGGCCTGAAAAAGCGTTTCTAACTTTGATTAACCAGCAGACTGTATGGACTATGACTTAACATGCTAATCAAATATTGCCTCTTACTCACCCTCTTTCTCTGTTCATCAAGCATAGGTGCACGCTCGCTCTGTGACAGTCCTCAGTATCATGCTTTTGATTTCTGGATAGGGGAATGGCGAGTCATGTCAAAGGGGCAGTTTGCAGGCAATAGTAAAATCACCAAAATACTCAACGGCTGTGTCATTTTAGAGGAATATCAGGCAGTTTCCGGGTATAAAGGTAAGAGTTTAAATATCTTCGATAAACAACAGCAACACTGGCATCAAAGCTGGACCGACAATGCCGGTTTGCTGCTGCAACTCAATGGCAACCGCTACAATGACGGCATGGTATTGCAAGGCCCGGGGCTGGACAGTGAAGGCAAGCCTGTTTTACACCGCATCACCTGGCAACCCAAAAAGAATAACACAGTACACCAGCACTGGCAGTCCTCAGGCAATGAGGGCAAGTCCTGGGAAACGCTATTTTATGGTATCTACCATAAAATTCAGTGAAGGGTAATCAGGCTCGCGCTCAGCAGGGCGTTGTGATAACCATGCTGTAGGTAAAAGGGCACACACTTACCTGTGCCCGTTTACAGGATCCACGATTACTGCGGTGGGATTGCAGGCCAGTATCCAAGCACAAAATTATCCATTTCCCCTTTAATACTAACGCTACCATAGGACCGAACCCGGACAATCATGCGATAAAGCGGCCGCGAAGAGTCGACCGGGTAAACTTCATGCAGTTGAAAACTGCCCACCCCCAGCATGCGCTCTTCACAATGGCTATCATGTGCACCATTCATGTAATATACGTCTGTACACACTCTGACGGGCGTGTCTTTTTGCGCTTCCATCAGCTGTACAGCCAACTGGGTATAGACTTTATCCGCATAATATTTTTCGCCCCAGCCAAAGTAATGTGTAAAGCTAGCCTGGCGCCACGGACTCATCTCAAACCCCAGGCTTTGCTCACCACTGATGACCTGAAGATTCTGATTGCTCAGGGTAACGTCTTGCGGCGAACGTGTTGTAAATCCGCCGGTATCAGTTTCAAACCCTGACGTCGAGATCGTCACCAAACCATCCGACAAGCTGGTACCGGAAAGCAGCGTCAGACTATTTAAGGACACAGCTCCGTCCGCGGTAATACGCAGCTCAGTAGAGGTAATCTCTGTGGTCAAGCCATCACTACCCAGGTCAACAATAATCGGCACCACGGTGGTACTATTTGGTGCAATGTAATAACTAGGCGCAAAGGCAGCACTGTGATCAACATTGCGGAACTGCTTTTGATAACTGGCACTGCTATAAAGCTGCGCATTTACCGGCTGCGAACCTGGGTTGGTAATGCTAGCCTGATAGATCATATACTCAGGGTGAGTATGAGAGAAGTCAGGCGCAGCAAGGTGAAAGCGCGTAGCATAACTGCCGGATGCAGTCTGGTTTAAACGCAAACTTGCCACCCCATTAGCATGCGTCAAAGTGGGAGCATGACTAAAAAAGGCGTCAACCTGCGCCTCGGTGAGCGTCGAGAAGTCTTGCCCTGGTGAGAACAATTCCACTTCGGCATTGCTTTGATGGCTCCCCTCTTCGAGTGTTATCTCAAGATTGTCCAGGTAGACGATTTCATTGGGTAAAGCGTAGCTGTCAAGAAACCAAGTAACTTTGTGAATGGCTTTGCCCGCTGGCAAGGTTACCTGGCAGTCATGAGAATAAATACTGTCCTGATACGTGGGTACTTCATCATTACGTGAAACATAAGACTCGTACACATTGCCATCGGCATATTCTATCTCAAACACACACTGCACTAGGGTGTAGGGGTTGCGGCTTTCACTATCGGATAGTGGCATCGCAATATCAAACGACGCATTCAAACGACTCACCTCGGGGAGCGTTCGCATGATCAGCGCCTCAGTACCGACCCGATAATGGCCTTCGCTGGTCATCGCCAGACTCTTTGCGCCGCTGATGGGTGACAGCGGAGTTGCTGCAAACTGGCTCAATGCGCCGTCTGCTACAAACAAACCGACATAGCCATCATCAAAATTCTGACTGACCAGTGTTGTTGTGTCTGAAGCCTGAACCGCTGCGGCAGACGCCATCAACCCTAGCAGAGGTAATACATATTTAGTCATTGTTTTCATTTCCTTTTTTATATCCCGCACACCGTATCGGCCTGAACTGAAAAACATTGAGCAAACACTCTATTTTTATTCCTGAGCATAAAACAGCAGGGATTCTTTATTCCACATCCATTTTCTATTCACATTTAAAAAACACAATGTTAACCACCATTTTCTATTGGGCATTCGCCTACAACCCCTGTATACAAAGGGGGTAAGGTGTAATGGCAAGGAACAGCAAACAAAATTAGTGAAATTAAGGATAAATCAATGTTAATATAAATTTACAAAGTTATTTTATTCCATATGTCGATGCTTATGACATATGCATCATAAAAAGACAGCAAGCCTGTTGGCTGCTGCCCTCAACTAATTAAGACAACACACTAAGGGATTAACATGGATCTCAACTTTACCGAAGAAGTAATGTATACCCTGCCCTTTTATCTGGGCCCGCTTTTTATTCTGGCAACCATCAATTTTTTGCGAAAGCAAAAAAACTACCGCCTCAATGACACCCTAACCAATGCCACCATTGCACTGGGCAATCTGGGCTTGTCGTTTATCTTTTTGCTCGCCGTGGTTGCCCTGTACACCCTGGTCTACAACGAGTACAGACTGGTCGATCTGGATCAGAGCAACCCGCTGATTTATTTACTCGCATTCTTAGTTTATGACTTTTTGTATTACTGGAACCACCGCTTCCATCATATGATAGGGCTATTCTGGGCCGACCATCTGGTACACCATACGGCGGAGAATTTTAATTTTGGCGTATCCATTCGGATCAGCTATTTCACCGAACTGACCATGTGGATGACCTTTATCCCTATGGCATTTATGGGCATTTCGCTGGAAGTATTTCTGGCCGCCAGCTATACCCAAATTATCTGGGCATTTTGTATTCACACCAAATACCTGAAAAAAACCCCTCGCGCAGACAAAATTTTTAATACCCCCTCTTTGCACCGCGTCCATCATGCGCGTAACCGTCAGTATATCGACAAAAACTATGGGGGCATCTTAATCATCTGGGATCGCCTGTTTGGCACCTATCAGCGAGAGTTGGAGAGCGATCCGGTGGTGTACGGTGTGCGTGAATCATACCCAAGCTTTAGTCCACTGGTGATCAACTCTTATTACCTCAAAACCATCTGGCAAAAAATTAAATGCTCACGTTCTGTGTTTGAGGTGTTGTGCTCTATTTTTGCGCCACCAGCCTGGCTTCCTAAAAACGCCAATAAAGCCGATTTCTACTCGCTCACCGCCAAAGTAAAGTCCAAAGACTTTAAGCCAAAAGACCCTTACATCTGTAAACGCACCAAATGGACTGCCTTCGTGCGCTTTAGCAGTATTGTGGTGCTGTTTACCTATCTGATGAGTTATTTTGGCGAGCTACCCACATTGCCTTTAGTGAGCCTGTCCCTGCTGTTTTTCTGGCTCTGTCACTTTAACGGCTTAGTGTTCGATGGCGCCAAGCTAGGCCTGCCTATGGAGGCCGTCACACAAGTGTTATATGGCCTCATTTTGTACTGGGCCATCGAGACCGGTCAAGCGGCCTGGATCACCCTAGGGACTGCCACACTGGCACTAATATCTCTGTGTAACTACGTCATCTATCGCACCCGTCCAACTGCGCCAGTGGAACTCAGCGCAGAGCTCCAGTAGATGATATCGACTAAAGCTAAGTTAATATGATTGAAGGAAAAAATATGGAAACAATAAATCAGAACTCGGACAGTCAAAGTGCCGGTGGTGGTGTCAATCGCGAGCATGGCCGCACCATAGCGCAAAGGTGGACCTTTGTCGGCCTGCACTTTGGCTTAGTGCTCTTCTGTGCCTGGCTGGCAGTAGCTGACGGCTGGACTCTGATTGGCCAAGTATTTGGCCAACAATGGACGCTGGTTGATAACGACAGAGCCCTGCTCATGCTGGCCTGTGTGTTTGTCTACTGGTTGCGCCATGCCATTACAGTACTCTACCTGCTGCAACGCAGAATTGACTGGGGAGAAGCTTTGGGTTTGCTGTGCTTCATGGCCTTTTTCGAAATAGGCCTGTTACTGGTCGGCGGTGGTGCATTCAGAAGCGAAGTGATCCCATTTGGTACTCTGGACATCGTGGCGCTGGTTCTGCTGGCCGTTGGCTCATATCTGAACAGTGGTTCTGAGATCCAACGAAAATGGTGGAAACAAAATCCAGCAAACAAAGGCCAATGCTACACAGAGGGTCTGTTCAAGTATTCAATGCACATCAACTACTTTGGTGATGTCGTGCTGTTCACGGGCTGGTGCTTACTCAGCTATAACTTCTGGACGCTGTTGCTGCCCTTTTTTATGGCGTACTCGTTTATCAGTTTCCATATTCCGGCACTTGATGGCTACTTGTCTGAGCGTTATGGCGAGAAATTCGACCAATACTCAGCCAAAACCAAAAAGCTGATCCCCTTTGTCTACTAATACCAATTTGCTTAATTAAGTGATCTATTTTGAGGCGAGAAAATAGGGTCGATAACAAGGCAAAAATTTTGCTATTTAGTTGTTCTAAATGAGAAACTCTCATTGTCTCTGAGTCTGACATGTACATCCCCTACCTATCTGCCTGCGGCCATCAAATTGAGTGCCAGCAACTGTGCTTCATTCTGCGTTCGCCAGTCTGACGTCGCATGCTCACTGATATACTGCGCATAAAAATCGCTATTCACACCAGACTCAACTGGCATCTGACATAACAGCAACGCCACATCGAGACCAATCCGGCGATCTCCTGACAACTGAGCCAGCTCAAAGGCACGCAACGCCAGGGGCAAAAGTTCAGCCTGAGTTTGCACGGCTGCCGCGTACATGACTGACAGATAAGCATTTTCTGCATTATCCTGACGTACACTGGAGATCAGTGATTCAGCCTCCTCAAAACGCGCTTCACGCAAATAATAACGAACCAAAAATTTACGGCTGGACTGAGCCACCCAATGATTCGGTGTCAGTGCCGTATATTCCAGCACGCGCCGATAGTGTGGTTCTTTGTCAGCGGGCTTGTCTGCAAAAATAGCATAGTGGAAAGGCACTTTAGCAAAGTGGTAAACCGGCAGCTCATAGTGCCGCATTTTTTCCTCTGCCAGCCTTAAATAAAGATACTTATCATCATCTTGCTGGTTTTTACTCGCCATTATCGACAAGTAAGTCAGCGCATCTAACTCTCTGGCAATGTCCTGTGTCTGTCGGGCCAGTTGTGCGGAATGCAGCAGGCTCGCTTTAACCTGCTCATAATCCCGCTGCAAATGATGCAACCAGGAACGACTGTGCAAGACGTCTGCCTGAGCTCTCAGATCCTGGCTGATCTCCAGCGCCTGCAATGCGGCGTCCAGTCTTATCAGACTGAGGTCGACCAGGTTTTTGCGTAACAAAATCTCACCCTGATACGCCAGAGCGCGACCCTCTTGCTGTGAATTAGTCTGTGCTTTGGCCAGCACGGCCAGTTTTTCAGCCATGGCCATCGCCTTCTCTAATTCCTGTACATCCAGATACGCATTGACCAATGCCCCCAATAGGATCAAATCTTCAGGTGTCCGCTGATGGGCCTGCGTCAGCATGGCCAGCTTAAGGTCAGGTGAATGGGCATGTTGCAACAAAGATGCAACGACCGGCTGACTGAGATGCTGATAGAGCTTCTGCTGCACGGCTTTTGGGGTTGCACCATGCAGCCCCCCCTGCCACTGACCTGCCGGGCCTTTGAGCCAGAAAGTCAGATACCAAAGCGCATCAATCTGACGCGCACTGGCTGTGAGGATCACCGGATGCTGCTCTGCCACCTCTGGATACACCAGTTCCTGCGATGTCCTGAAATGCGCCGCAGAAAGCGTAGTAAGGGACGTAAAATTCAGCTGTGTGGTGTCTTGTAGTTGCCACAGCTCAGGTTCTGTGCCTTCAAATGGCAAATAAGTTATTGAAAAGTTTGTCGATTGCGCTTCATCGCGCTGCATCACAAAGATAACCGCCAGCAACACCAATAAGGAAATAAGTGATACCCCCAGCCAGTTGCTGACTCTGTGGCGTGATGGAGCGTCAGCGGGTGTCGCGGTCACAGGCGTATGAACAGTGTCCGCAGTGGTAAGAGGGCGTGATATCGGGGCGGCGTTCACCGCTGTTACCTGGCGCTGCCACTGGTAACCTCGCTTAGCAAAGGTTTTGATCGCATCGTTGCCAAATAAGGCGCGTAAATGACTGATATTCTGAAACACCGCCTGTTCAGAGACGACTTTGCCTTGCCAGACCTGATCCAGAATTTCCTCTTTACTCAACACTCTGTGGGTATTTGCCAGTAACAGAGCCAGTAATTTTGCTTCATTGTGGCGAATAGCAAGTGCGGTGCCCGCACGAAGCAATATCAAATCAATACTGTCGAACTCAAAGTCATCGAACTGGTAGCGCATAGTGTTATGTAATTGTTATTATCCTACTCGGAAACAAGAATAACCCAATTGTGATTAAAACACTAAAGGTGCAGCAATACAGCCTCTCGCTGTTTTTTGGACATCTTCTGCACCACCAGTAGAAATGAGTTATCGATCATGCGCTCAATTTCTCCGCGGGGCACTGAGCCGTCCAGGATCACCGTATTCCAAAGTCGCTTATTCATATGATAACCGGGGATCACAGCCTCAAAAATATCCCGCAATGCCTGTGCTTCATCCGGGTCACACTTCAAATTTAGCCACCAATGGCACGTTTCACCTTCGTTATATCTGCCCGGTGACAAGGTGGCGAACATTTTGTCTTTCACTTTAAACACATCCACACCTGGTCCAAAGGGTTGCCCGACAGAAGAAAAGGGTTTATTGAGCAGGTAAGTGTGGGCTTGTGTATGGTCCATGATCGATTCCTTTACAGATATATAAGCACACCATACACATTCACATAGCGTATGCCAATGTTCTAAACAGCAGGTTCGCACGCACCGTATGCCGCGAAGATATGTTCATAGAAATGCGCTTTATGAGCCATCAATAATGCAGCACGTTTATGGGGGAAATCAAACTCGAATTGTTTGTCATAACCGAGCTCTGCCATGCGGGTCATCAGGCGCGCATTGTCGGCTCTGGGTTCCAGCACAATGCGCTGAGTCTGTGGCTGACTTTGATAGATCAGATGACTGAGGCTGGTCATCCAGCCTCGAAAATTATTTGGTCCTCGGCAACTTTGCTCACCCACTAACAAATGTATCCCGCGGTCATAAGTGTCGGCTTCATAGTAGTGTGCCAGCTTGTCTTTCGCCGCCCAATATACCTCCAGATAAGCGAAAGGCTGCTCGTCAAGGTATCCTATCAAAGGCAAAGTGTGGGCATCGGCTAATTTGTCACTCAAGTACTGCCATTGTTTTTCTTCACTCCAGGCCTGTTGCCAGAAATGCGCAATCCGGGGATCATTCATCCAGCGGCAAAAGCGGGGCAAATCATCGGGGCTGATCAGCTTGAGTGCAAATTGCTTATTTAAATAAGGGTTAAAATACTCGGCCAGCACGGCCCCCATTTCCTGGGGTTTGTCCTGCTCAAGTCCGGTGGACCATAAATTTGAGATATTCATAAATAAAATAGTAACTTTGGCGGATAACACCTATGAGACGAACATCATACAGACAAATTTATGCCACACACCGAGTGACACATCCATGCCACATAGCAACAACGTAGCAGAGTCTTACGCTGTCTGAACCGGGCTCTTAATAACAAACCCACTTTCTACACCCGATTTGAATCCCACCTTTTCATACAACTTATGCGCGCTGGTTCTGGTCGCGCCAGACAACAACATCACCTTATAACAATCCTGCTCCCAGGCACACGACAACGCCTTTTCGAGCACCTGCTCACTAAGCCCCTGACGACGAAACGACTCCGCGGTAATGACATGTTCAATGATGCCAAATGGGCGGCACCCGTTGGTAAGTGTCAGTACCACACCCAATTGACAAGTTGATGCCAGCTGGCCGTCTACCTCAGCAACCACGATACTCACTCCCGGGTTATTCAGCATCTCAGCCCAAGTCGATTCAAGCACCTGCTCGCTCATATGAGGATCATGTCCACGTAACTCTTTATACAATTTCACAATACCGGATAAATCTTGCTGTGTTGCCAATCGGATGTTTGTCATTTTTGCACCTCGTCCTTAATTTAATTTCAGTAAGCGTGTGTCCCAGGCCAGTAAAAGCACCACAGGACTCTGATTTACTTAACAGAGCGACTATTAATTTAACCAACTCGAGCTGAACATGTACACAGATGTATTCCTTCACGTGATAAAAGAAAAGGGCTCAGCTGAGCCCTTTTCTTCGTTTTCTAAATGTAGTGACAGATTAAATCTTTGGCAATGACTGACCTGGGACCCAAGGTGCCCCTTTGGCTTGCAATTGCTGCTCAAACGCAGGAATAGTCTCGCTCAGAATAGTCTGCAGTTCATTGCGGATCGCTCTGAGTTCTTCCGTTGCCAGATCCACACTAGTACGAATAGCAGGGGTCGGACCGTACGTCGAGTAACTGGTGCCAATCAGTGCGTGGAACAAACGGTCACCTACTGTGGCCTCGTCATTCCAGGCACCCACCTGGTTTTTAGCAGGGTTACCATTCAGGCGGCTATCCAGTGCCAGTAACTGGCTGCGGATAGTCGCAAACTGGCTATCAAACTCACCAGGGGCGACTGAGGTACGATCCAGCGACTGTTCAAGCATATCCAGTCGCTTCACGGCTTTACCCAATGCCTGACCAGTAGCGCTGGCTACGCGCTGTACATTAGCCAACTCTTTCCAGAATGCGGCCACTTTTTCGCCATCAATGGCCTTTAGGGCATTACGCTGGTGCAGCTGCACCACTTTAAAGGTTTGTGGTGCCTCTAATTGGGTGATTTGGCCATCAACCTCTTTGCTCATGCTAACGCTGTAAGTGCCCGGCGTCACAAGTGGGCCTTGCGGGTCAGGTGAGAAATAATTGCCCTGTACGCCTATGGCCTGATGCGCAGGCCAACGCAGATCCCAGTTAACCCGATGCAGGCCTTTTTTGGCCTTACCCTGTACCTTACGGATCACATTACCCTGCTCATCACGAATAGTGAACCAAATGGCAGGTTGCTGTTGACGCACCTCAGCTTCAAGTTTTTCCCATGCTGGTACACCCACCGACTTATCGTCTTCTTTCAGTGCTTTTTCTGTTGCCTGGCGCTGTGCCTTGAGACTCTTGATGTCGTCTTTCAGATAGTAGGTAAAGGTGGCGCCAAAATCCGGATTCGGTGCACGGTATTTGTTACCACCCTGAGTGCCCACTTCACCACCACCGAGCGGGCTGCGCTCGATATACCATAGCGCATCACGGGTTGGGAATAGTAAAGATCCCTGCTCCAGCTTGTCTTCTGACAGGTTACGCAACGCCCGATAGTCATCCAGAACAAAGAAACCCCGGCCAAAGCTGGCCCCCACCAGGTCATTTTCACGACGCTGGATAGCCAAGTCGCGGAACGAAATCGTCGGAACATTACCCGTCAGCTCCACCCAACGCTTACCGCCATCGACAGTAAAGAACAAACCAAATTCAGTCCCAGCGAACAGCAGATCCGGGTCGACATGATCTTGTACTACACGCCAAACCAGGTGCTTGTCAGGTAAATTGCTAGCAATTGACTTCCAGGACTTACCACGGTTAGTACTTTTTAGTAAGTAAGGCTTATAGTCGCCGAACTTGTGGTTATCCAGCGCAATATAAACCGTGTCAGGATCGAACAAGTCGGCTTTGATGTCATTGATAAATGCCGTATTTGGTACCTTAGGCAATCGCTTAACATCCACTTTACGCCAGGACTTACCCCCATTTTCAGTGATCTGAATATGGCCATCGTCGGTACCGGCATACAGCAGACCTTCCACCAGGGGAGATTCAGACAAGGATGTAATAGTGCTGTATTGTGACATCGCAAACATGTCCCAGGCACCATCCCAGCCCTGCTTACCACCCATGATAGGCTGATGAATTCGTTCTCGATTCTTAGTCAGATCACCCGAGATAGGTGTCCAGCTGTCACCACGGTCTTCCGACTGCCAAACCCTATGTGAGGCAAAGTACAACCGTGAAGGTTTGTGTGGACTAACCAGAATGGGGGCATCCCAGTTAAAGCGTTCAGGCTTTTCCCCCTTACCCGGCTGAGGCTTAATATAAACTATCTCACCTGTGGTGCGATCGTAGCGGGTCAGGTTGCCCTGCTGCCATTGCGCATACACAATATCCGGGTTACCCGGCTCTGTGGCTGGCTGGTGACCATCACCAAACAACACCACTTTCCAGTCAGTGTTGAGAATACCGTGGCTGTTTAGAGTACGAGACGGGCCACCCTGTGTATTATTGTCCTGTGTCCCACCGTAAATATTGTAAAACGGCTTATCGTCATCCAGCGCCAGCTTATAGTACTGAGTCACCGGCAGATTTTCGTGGTAGCGCCAGTGCACACCACTGTCGAAGCTTTCATATAAACCACCGTCGGACCCCACCATCATGTAGTTCTTATCACCGGCAATAAATTCCATGGCATGGTTATCACCATGCTTATCCTTTTCTTCCATCCGTTTAAAAGATTTGCCACCGTCTTTGGACTCATGCAAACGTACACCAGCCAGGTAGATATGATCAAAATGGTGAGGGCTGGCGTAGAGTTCCTGATAGTAATGTGGTCCGGTACCACCAGCAACGGCATCGGCTCCTTTAACCCAAGACGCACCCCGATCAGCCGAACGATACACGGCGCCTGTACGGCGATTCAATTCAATGGCGGCGTACACGACATCCGGGTCTATTGGGGAAACTTCAAGGCCTATCTTGCCCATTTCTCCTTTCGGTAACCCTTGCGCCAACTTTTGCCAGGTTTTGCCACCATCTGTGGATTTATGTAAGCCGGAACCCGGACCACCGCCATAATAGGCAGCGACGGTACGGTGCCGTTGCCAGGTAGCAGCATACAATACGTTAGGATCACGTGGGTCGATGGCCACATCGGTCACGCCGGTCCAGTCATTATCACCCAGCACTTTATCCCAGGTTTTTCCGCCATCGGTGGTTTTGTACAGACCACGTTGACCACCTTTGCTCCACAGTGGGCCCTGTGCAGCAACCCAGAGTGTATTTGAGTCCGTTGGATGTACAATGATCTCAGAAATATGACCGGAGTTTTTCAGCCCCATATTGGTCCAGTTTGCGCCACCATCATGGCTGACATAGATACCATCACCAAAGCTGACATGGCGACCGCCGACGTTTTCACCCGTGCCTACCCAAACGGTATTACTATTATTTGGGTCCAACACTACTGCACCGATTGAGTAAACGGGCTGATCATCAAAAACGGGTTGCCAGGTCACGCCTGCATTATGCGTTTTCCATACTCCGCCGGAGCCAACCCCTACATACCAGACACTAGTATCTTGGGGATCAATGGCGATATCAGCAATACGACCTGACATAAAGCCAGGGCCAATATTTCTCAGCTCTAACCCTTTAAAAGTGGCTGCAGAGAGTACCCCTTCGTCTCCTTTGGCAGCTAGCCCAGGTAAGCTACAGAGCGCAGTGGCTGCACCGAACAATGCGATACGCATAGTGCGGCCAAGTTTTAGTTGATGCATACATTTTCCCTATTTTTATTTTTGGATTACCCAGAGTGTTACAACATAACACTTTGAGAAACTTATTAACCGTATGTTACTTCCTTGATTGGTGCAATAAGTGTGCGTTGGCGCTCAAATAAAACGCGATAAAAGCCCGAGGCAAGAAACCTAAAGGTTAGTTCTATACAACAAAATGGTATTTATAGGCATGATTTAACTAGAAAAGTAACTCTTATAGGGAAAGTGCGCATTATATTGGGCCAAGTCTATCTTAGCAGCTTCTTGCTGCCCCTCTCAGATTCGGTAGCGCCTGGTGCGACCGATTTTGTAAATTACTGTTAATTAGTCCGAGCAATGGCTCAGCAGCGCCTGAATGGTTGAACTCCGCATACCCGAACAAAGACAGGTATTAGTACGGGCACACTCTAAACACCAGCTGGCTGCTTTTGTTTCATCAAGGCTACAGCCAGACCAGAGGCGATAAATGTCGCACCGGCTCCCACGTTCAGGCCCAACACAAAACGAGGTTTCTGTTGTAACCACACCGATAAATGCGATGAAAAAATCCCCATCAGTGCAAACCCAGCCGCTGTCAGCAAAGCGAACCAGACACCGTAGCCGAGCATCTGAGTTGTTACTGAGCCCAATTCAGGGTTCACAAACTGCGGCACAAACGCCAGCACAAAAATACCCGGCTTAGGGTTTAGTGCGGCAGATAAAAAACCCGTTGAGAAGATTCGTAGCAATGGCTGAGCTGGCGCATCGTGCAGCGAAAACAACTGGCGGGTCCGGAGCACCTTCACACCCAGCCAAATAAGGTAAGCCGCGCCAACCAGCTTGACCGCATAAAAGGCTATCTCCGAGGTTTGGATCAGCAAAGTCAGGCCAAAGGTTGCAGCCAGAACATGAAACAAGATCCCGGCACCTGACGATAGCCCGGACACAATGGCCGCCAGCCGCCCCTGACTCAAACCGCGCGCTATCGCCAATAAATTGTCTGGTCCCGGTGAGATCACTAATAGCAGGCATGCCAGGGTGTAGGTCAGGAAAACATCAAGAGGAAACATACAAGCTCCTTATCGTGGGTGTTTACTGAGCCTATATCTTATCGGGACATCGCGTCAATCGATTACATATCAACCAGAGAAAGAAAAAGCCTATTTGGGTCCATATACGCAAATGATATTGGATATCATTTGTATTTTTAGAATAATCCAGTATTATTCCCGGGAAAAATTATTTATAACTCTCTTACTCTCTGGAAGCGTGACGTATGAAACTGAATATTTTGGCTAAATCTGTCGGATTGGCGCTGATCTCTGCCGCCACGGCATCAACTTCAGCCATTGCAGACGAAGCAAAAGAACTGGATGTTATCGTAGTACAAGGTCAGAAGATTGACCGTACTTTGCAGGAAACCCCAAGTAGTGTTGCGGTTGTTACCAGCAAAGATATGGAAAAGAATAACTTGCAGAATATCAATGATGTATTTGCAATGATGCCAAATGTCGCCGGTGACTTTAACCAGGGTTTCAGTATCCGTGGCGTCGATTCATTCTCAGTGTCCGGTGGGGGTAACAGCTTTTTGACCAGTATGTACCTGGATGGTGCACCACTGCCGTTTCGCATGGTAAAAAGCGGCGGTTTGTCTGTGTGGGATCTGGCACAGGTTGAAGTATTCCGTGGTCCACAATCAACCCTACAAGGGCGCAACGCGCTGGCGGGTGCCATCATGATGCGCTCACAAGACCCAACTTATGAACCAAGTGCAAAGCTAAAAGCAACGGTGGGTCAACATGGCCAGCAAGAGTATGCCTTTGCCGGGGGCATGGGTCTGGTAGAAGACATGCTGGCATTCAGAGTAAGCTACGAAGACAAGCAAACCGATGGTGACATAGACAACATCACCCGGGGTGACACGGCAAATTTTGAAAACAGCGAAACATTACGTGCCAAACTACTATTTGAGCCAAACGACGATGTTGATGTCTTGTTCACGTATACCAACAATGACAACCGCTTTGGTGCTCAGTTCGCCCTGTATGACTTCGGTGGCACACCTTTTGACCGTCAGGTTGATTTCAACTCACCAATTTGGGAAGAAACTAAAACCGACATTTATAACCTGGAGGTAAGCTGGGATCTCAACGATACAACGTCGCTACACTCAGTCACAACCTATAACGAGTCTGACTATCGCTACAACTGGGATGGCGATATGCAGCCTACCCAGCTTGTAAAAGATAACTATGACCACCGTGTCGATGAAACCTTCAGCCAGGAATTCAGAGTAACCTATGAATCGGATGCAATTCAGGCTGCATTTGGTATTTATGCGTCACAAGTCGACGTGGATGATAAAGCACAAGGTCAGCGTTTGATGACCCTGGAACAAGCGGTCAGAGCACCCGATCTGGTTACAGCAGTAACAGGCCTGCTAATGCAACAAGGCCTGCCTGCCGAAATGGCAGCACAAACAGCGGCAGCGGTTGCCCCATTCTACCCAGATATTGACCCAATTAATCTTGAGCTCAATTATGGCCTGACTCAGAAGATCAAAACAGCCGCGATTTATGGCGACCTGACCTGGTCTGTTACAGAGCAAATTGACCTGCTAGCCGGGCTGCGCTATGACACTGAAGAGCAAACTAATAGTGCCAATAATGCCTACAAAATCAATAACCCAATGCCAGATCCAGCTCAGGTTCCGGCACAAATTGCACCAGTTATTACTGGCATCAATGCCTACCTGCACGGCTTTGCAGAAGCCGCTTCTGGTGTAGAGCCTGCAACCAAAGAAGACTTCAGCGCGTGGTTGCCAAAACTAGGTGCCACCTATCACTTTAACCAGGATATGTCGACCAGCTTCATCTACCAAAAAGGTTATCGCTCTGGTGGGGTAGGATTTAACGTCGCACGCTCAAATATTTTCAGCTACGACCCTGAATACACCAACAACTATGAGCTGTCTTTGCGCTCTGTGTGGCTGGATGGCAAGCTGGTAGTCAATGCCAATGCCTTCTTACTGAAATGGCAAGATCAGCAGGTCATCAAGCGTTACTCTTCATCACCGTATGACACAGAAACCATCAATGCCGCAGAATCAGAAGTGAAAGGGTTTGAGACCGAAGTCTTCTACTACCCAAGTAACAACTGGTCTGTGACTGCAGGTGTGGGACTGGCAAAATCTGAATTTACGGATTTTGGCCACCTGACCGGGCGTGCGTTTGAAGATGCGCCTGAACTCACGGCAAATCTGGCGACTAATTACACCTTTGATAATGGCTTCTATGTGAATGTCAACGCCAAGTACACTGATTCAAGTACCGCATACCTGGATCCTGCCGCATCCCTGACCGCAGAAAAGTATGCGATTAATTCAGATCCAGTCAATGATCAACATACGATAGTGAATACGCAGCTGGGCTACAACTGGGATAACTACACCGTGCGCCTGGATGTGAGAAACCTGTTCGATAAAGACTATATCAGCACCTACTTTAAAGATGCCGATAATCAGGGTAACCCGTTCACCAGCTACGGCCAGATGTACCTTGGTAAATCTCGTCAGGTGTCATTAACACTGCAGATGGATTTCTAAACGTTTACAAACACCCATTTTTAAAAAGTCGCCATCGGGCGGCTTTTTATTACAACTGATTTTTGCCATCAAATTCAATAATCGAAAGCAAGCGCGGCTCCAGTCCATCTACACAACCTAAGTTCACTCGATAAGTACCCGGTTCATAAGTTGTGTCATGAAATGGGTAAATCCCACACACCTTGCAAAAATAATGATTCACATCACAATCTCCCCAATGGTAAGTACTTAGCTGTGCTTTACCTGATAACAGTAAAAACACGTCTGATGTGAAGCTTTGCTTTGACATAATGGCGTTTTTTCTAATGCACACAGAGCAATTGCATTGTAGTGCCTCTGTGATCTGTTCGCTTTCAAACTCAAATTGCACTGCTTTACAGTGGCAGCTTCCCGTATATTTCATTGTTTTTCCTTATATCATCCACAAACACTGTATATAAACACATGAAAAAGTAAAAGGGAATATTGCTCGGTGTGTTACAATTGGCCTAAAAAACTTTTGATTCCCTTATCTATCATAAAGTTAAAACATGGATGTGTATGAAAATCATTGTTGCCGACGATCACCATATTGTCAGGCAGGGATTGCTTGCTCTTTTTCAAAAAGCGCAAATTGGCACCATCATTGCCGATACCGATTCAGGCGAACAGGCATGGGCTCTGATCCGCTTACATGAACCTGATATTGCCATTTTGGATATCACCATAGGCAACATAAGCGGGCTGAGTATCTGTCACCGCATACAGGCACATGAACTGAAAACACGGGTGATCTTCCTTACCGAGCATAAAGATATCAAAGTCATCGATCATGCCCTTGAGGCAGGGGCATCGGGTTACTTGCTCAAAAACGATACCTTTGCCACTTTGGTTGATGCCATGCAGGCCGTATATCTTGGTAAGGGTTACATCAGCCCCGCCAATAAAAAACAGCTTCATCATTACCGCACCAACAAATCTGATTTTGAGATCACATTCAGAGAAAAAGAAATAATCCGCCACATTGCTCAAGGACAGACCAATAAAGAGATTGGCGAAGCCCTGTGTATTTCGGCTAAAACGGTGGATGCACATCGTACCCGGGTTATGAAAAAGCTTGGGTTCAATAAAGCAGCCCAGTTAGTGCGCTTCGCGCTGAAAGAAGGCATTTGCTTCTGATCTATTCTGCCAATTTAGGTACCTTAATAAGGTAAATACCCTATACCCTTTTTGTCATCGTGCCTCTAAGATAAGCCCGCGCAAACAAAGTGTTGAAGGATCCTCAACAATTTCAAATAATTAAGGACAAAAAAATGCACACTCATTTAACCTCGCTCGCTAAACGTATTAAACAGCAGGTCAGCCTGCCTCTTACCAAGTCTCCCTCAATGCTGCTAGTCGCTGCACTCTGCCTGCCATTAACAGCCTTAGCCCAAACTACCACTCAAGCCAGTGACCCCATGCAACTCAACTCAACCAGCAGTAGTTACTCAAAAGGAGCTGCTGCGACGCAGCTAAAAGATGACAGTTATATTGTGACCTGGGTAGGCTCTACTTCCAACGGTGAGTACAGCAGAATATTTGCAAGACACTACCATATGGATGGTACACCCAAAGGTGAGCGCTTTATTGTGAACTCTCTTGCCTCCGCCAATGAACTCCCGGGTATAGTTAGTTTGGAAGACGGGGGATATGCCATCTCATGGCAACATAGTTATGACGATCTTCAGGGCTATACCCGTTTAAAATCCCTGGTAAAACGATTTAACGCACAAAGTCAGCCAGTCAGCTCAGAATTCGAAGTTGTATCAGATAAAACGCTCTACAAGACCAAGTCCGAGTTGGCGGCACTGACGAATGGTGGCATGGTCGTTGCTTTGATCCTTGGTTCAGATTCAGATGTCTATGTGAAGCTCTACGACGCAGACAACCGCAGCCAGGGAAGCTTTATCAGGGTACCACTTCCGAACTATACGAGGGCGAGCAAAGTAAAAATTACCGAGCTTGATACAGGCTTTGTTGTTACCTGGTTAAGCAGCAGCGGAAACCGCTACAACATTCACGGTCAACGCTACAATCAGTCCGGAGAAACCGATGGCGCAATGCTCACCTTCGCTGAAGGACTTTCTTCTATCAACTATAGCACTGAAACTTTGAGCAATAGTGACGTTCTCATCAGTTGGCAAGAATTGCAAGAAGACGGCCACATATACGCAAAAAGATACAATCCCAGTACTGAAACTATAACAGAGGCATTTGTTGTAAATACCAGCCCGATAGTTAAAAAACCGTCCTCTATTAATCCATCAGCGGTACAAACGGCCCCCTCTGTTACGGGACTTGAGAATGGAAACTACCTCATAAGCTGGTTTAGCGACACCCCAAACAGCAACGGTGTTATTTATGCCCAGATGTTCAACGCACAAAACGAACGGGAAGGTGAGGAATTTCAAGTCTTTGCCAGTAACAGTACGGCCACCAGCGCTTCCTTTGTTGAATCTCTCAATGCTGAGAAGGTTTTAATAGGTTGGACACAGGCATCTGTCGAGACGAGTAACTTTGATATCTTCACTCAGCAATATCAATATGCCGGATCAGTAGCACAGTCGCTGGAGCTGGGGATGCCGACTGGCACAATATTAGAAGGCGATACCGTGCACCTGCCAATCAAGGTACAGGGCGATAATATCTACGGCCTCGATGCCATCGTCAGTCTCAGCGACACCATCAAAGCCCGCGTCTCGGGCGGGGATTATGGCGAGTTTTTACCCTCCGATGAGCGTCTATCCGTGCCCATGGGTATCAGCGACAATCAGTGGGATGGTGCACTGGCGCTGATGGCCCCGGCCACCACCAAATCCGGCGAAGGTGACTTTGCCACTGTCACTCTGATTGCCGAGCAAGCCGGTACGGTGAACCTCACCTTGCAAGCACAAATGACCGACCAGCAAGGCAACTACCTGAACCAGAGCAATACCGACTATACATTGTCCATCGAAGAGTCTGTGACTTTAACTGGCAATGTTGCCGACTTAGGCATTGCTGGTGACTTTATTTACGTCACCCTCACTATCAACGGACAGCGCGTCACCATTAACCCGGATGGCAGTTTCTCCGTGCGCGTCGGCCTGGGCGAGGTCACGATGTCTCTGAGTGCACCGGGCCACCTTACGGCCGAGAAACAGATCACGCTGACAGCGGGTCAGGCTGACATTGACTTCGGCCAGCTCCCATTAGCTGGTGGTGACAGCAATGGCGATAACGTCATCGACATTGCTGACCTGACCCAGTTATTGGGTGCCTATCGCTCAGTGGATGGCCAACACAATGGCTATGTGATGGCGGCTGACTTTAATCGCGACGGCGCAATTAACCTGCAGGATTTAACCCTGCTGGGTGCCAACTTTGGCAAACAAGGACCACAAAGCTGGTAACACTACCTAAGAGGCTGCTGCGTTGCAGCCTCATTTACTTATTTATAGGGAGTAAAAGCATGAAATATATAATGTATATTGCCACGTTGCTAATGAGCATCAGTGCGCTTGCAGAGCCAGGGCGTATTTATCTACAGACCGCTAACCCACAAATTAAAACCGGCAGCGAATTTTATGTCGATGTGATGGTGGCAGATCTGCCTGATGTCTACGGCGTGCAATTAACCCTGAACTACGACGCCAAATCCATCACCTTGGTAGATCAGGACACAAAAACCAAGGGGGCTCAGCTAGAGCACGGTAATTTTCTTAACGCTAACGGTCTGTATGTATTGCGAAATCAAGCGAATACACGACAAGGAACAATACAGTATATCGTTAGCCAGGTTGCACCAACAAAAAGCGCTGCGGGTAGTGGGCGCCTTGCCCGGCTGTATTTTAGTGGACCCGCGGACGCCACGGATACCGAGCTATCCATTCAGGTTGCTGAGTTTGGTACGCGAAGTGGAGAAAAATACGCGTACACACCTCATGCAGCTTTGAACCTGAGTTTTGATACCAACTACCAAATCCAGGCCAAACCCGGCATTGCGCTCAAAGCCTGGGGACTGGGATTAGCTGCATGCTTTTTACTGCTAGCATTGACGTCAACCCTGTTTCGCAGAAGCCGCTTAGAGACTATAGCTCAGCCAACAACTTAAGATGACCTGGTATCGAGTTTCATCTTGATTTAATCTCGCAGCCCGCTTTAGGTATAGAGGCACGCTACTTTTAGACATATACCCAAAGCGAGGCTAATCCATCAAGCTTTTCAGTTCGTGTCGGCCTGGACGAAGTCATTCTGCCGTTACGCTGACACGTTAGCAACACCAGAAACTCATCGATATTCAGAGCATTTGTTAAGTTAATACTAAATACCTAGTTAGCTTACGCATTCAGAACATTTAACACACGCTATTTAATGAATATATTCATCACTAACTTTTACCTCGCTAAAATTGTAATCCTTTCTTTTCATTATAATTATGATCATTTATCCTTGCAGCGTGCATACAAACTAGGCTCTAAAAAGAGACCAAACTATAATGTAAGGAAATAGTACTATGACACTTTTAAATACCCGCTCAAATACAACTCACCCGTCATCATCAATCAAAAAGTTTGCCCGCAATGCTGTCATGCTTGGCTTGCTTGGCCTGCCGTTACTCAGTAACGCGCAAGCACCTGTACAAGTTGGTGACCCATTTGTTGTCAATAATTGGAAGGACCAAACACAACGCTTCAATGAGACCGCCGTACTGAAAGACGGCAGTTATGTCACGATTTGGACCGGCAAAGACCCAATGTTTGGACAGGATCCGGTGTTCGCTCAACGCTTTAATGCAGATGGCACACTGGCTGGCACAGAGACTTATTTGAGCTACTCACCATCGCATCGCCACAACTCTGCTGCTATCAGCCCGCTCAATGACGGCGGCTATGCAACGGCTTGGGCGCGTTATAAAGACAATTCAACTGATTTAGTTATCCGCACCTTTGATGCGGACGGCACCCCAAGAATCGACGAATTAGTGATTAAATCTGTCCAGATGGACTTACTTGGCAGTCCGACAGTAACCACACTTAGCAACGGCGAATTTGTTGTGGCCTGGGCCCATGCCAATCCGATCGCAGCCAATAGCGACATCTATGCACAACGCTTTCTTGCCAATGGGACACCTGCCAGTGACGCATTTATTGTCTCCAATACCGTTGATTATGAGCAAAAACTTGTGTCGCTAACCGCATTAAGCGATGGCAAATTTATGGCCTCCTGGCATGGTCGAGGAATAGGTGATGACCACGGTGTGTTTATTCGTACATTCGCTGCTGATGGCACACCACTCACTGATGAAACCCTGGTCAATGACAATAGCGACGGCCAGCAGCAAACCGCAGCAATCGATACGCTGCCAGATGGTAGCGTTGTCGTGACCTGGGTAAGCTTAACAGCTGACAGCACAGACATTATGGTCAAACGTATGAATGCTGATGGTACGCCAGCTGGACAACAAACTATGGTAGATCAATCGACAGTTAACCTGTTCACCATCCCTTCAGTAGCTGCTCTGAGCGATGGCCGCTATGTGCTGTCCTGGCAGGGAGAAGACGATATTGCCAGCCCCTCTTATCTATATACCCGAGCGTATAACGCCAATGACACCGCAACCGGTGACAAAGTGACAATATCGAGTTTGCACTATGCTGGTGTACAAAATCAGGTAACCGCACTATCTGATAATGACTATATTATCCACTGGTCAGATGAAAATGTATTTACTAGCATGGACGTATTCGGCCAGCACATGACACTAAATGGTGGGCCTGCAACTGCACTGACACTCGAATTACCGCAAACCACAGTCCTTGAGGGGGATACAATTACCCTGCCACTCACTGTATCAGGCAGCGATATCTATGGTATTGATGCGTCAGTCCGTGTCAGTGCGATGTTCGATATGGCCCGCATCACCGGCGGTGAATATGGCGAGTTTTTACCGTCTGATGAACGCCTGTCGGTGCCCATGGGGATCAGTGACAAGCTTTGGGATGGTGCATTGGCTTTAATGGCCCCCGCCACAGCGAAAACAGGTGAAGGCCAGTTTGCCTCTATCCAGTTACTTGCAGAGCAAGCCGGTGTGATTGACCTGGTTGTCAACGCTAAAATGACTGACCAAGAGTCTAACTATTTACTGAACAATGAAACCACTTACTCTTTGATCATCAAAGAATCAGTGACCCTAACTGGAAACGTTGCAAACCTTGGCGTCACAGGTGACTACAGCAATGTTGTGCTTCGCATCAATGGTCAGCTCGTCACCATTAATCCAGATGGTAGTTTCTCGGTGCGCTCACCACTGGGCAACGTAACACTGTCACTTGAGGCACCCGGATACCTGAGTGCCGAGAAGCAACTCAACTTCTCAGCGGGTCAGGAAGACATCGACTTTGGACAGATTGAGCTCGTCGGCGGAGACAGCAACGGTGATAACCTCATTGATATTGCTGACTTGACGCAGCTACTGGGTGCTTATCGTACTAAAAAGTCAGACAACAACGGCTACGTTTCTGATGCAGATTTCAATGGAGACAATGAAATCAATATCCAGGACTTAACCTTAATGGGTGCCAACTTTGGCAAACAAGGGCCGCAAAGCTGGTAATACTCTTAATTAAAAAGGCCATAGCAATGCTATGGTCTTTGATGCTTATTGGGACAAAAAAATGATAAAGAGTTTGATGTTAAGCACCTCATTGCTGCTGAGTGTTGCCACCATGGCAACTGAAGGTAAGGTATTTCTTGAAACCTCTAACACACAAATCAAGACAACCAGCGAGTTCTATGTCGATGTGATGGTCAAAGACCTACCAGAGGTATATGGCGTGCAGCTATCGGTCAGCTATGATCCACAGACACTAACGCTCATTGACCAGAACCCAAAAATCGCAGGGGCACAACTTGAGCATGGCAACTTCCTGGATACAAAGCGCTTGTATACTTTGCGCAACCAGGCAACCCCCAAATCTAGAGAAGTACAATATATCGTCAGCCAGGTGGCCCCAGCTGAAAGCGCGTCAGGAGACGGGCGATTGGCGCGGCTTTACTTCTCAGCCCCGACAAACGCGACCAATACCGACATTTCTATCAAGCGCGTCGAATTCGGTACTCGACATGGTGAGAAACACATTTATCGAACAAACACCCCTCTCAACCTGAGTTTCGATGCACAATTTAGCCAACAAGAAAAACCCACTCCAGAGATGCCTGATTGGTTGTTGGTATTATCAGCCTTGTTACCAACCTCACTCATTGCATGGATTTTCTGGCGTAAGACAAAGTCTCAACGCAGGCCGGATCAGACGGCGTGAAGTCGATAGTTTAACAACCATACACTCATCGATGTTTATATTGTGTGGGGCAATACCCCCGAGACACAGAAGCCGGGCGTAGCTTGCTATGTTTAGTCACCCTGGCACTGACTCGTTGACGCCATAACCTAAAACTGGATGGCTTTAGATTATGGCGCATCAGCCGGATAACGGCTGATTCACTCAACCCAAACTGGTCTTCGATAGCTTCGAACGGTGTTCTATCCTCCCAGGCCATCTCGATGACTCGGGATAGGTCATGGCTACTTAATTGCATTGTTTTTCCCACGATATTTTCTCTAGTTATATCGCTGAGCAATACGCACTACAGAGCACCGCGGTTTAATTAAGCCTGCTTTTTTTTGCAATGGCCTGGATTAAGATTCTTGCTCTTTTGCACAACGGCCAGTCAACGTAAGTACTCACCATCAATCAATTTCATATTACCAAAGTGACCAGCGCATGGATCTCTAAAATGGCTCATTTCACCTTGCGCAAAGACCAAGCTAAAGCTTGACTTTGCACCACAATTCGCAAAAAAGAGATACTTAATCTCTGGCACGAGTGGGCACACCTCCATGTGAAGGGCTTCCGGCTAAACTTACTCAGCAGTAGTCAAAATGGCTCATTTCACCTTGCGCAAAGACCAAGCTAAAGCTTGACTTTGCACCAC